>CALYAR010000001.1 GCA_944393585.1 uncultured Clostridia bacterium
CCAGGAAATCTCTCGAAGCCCAATCTGCTTTAAAATCAAAATTTCGCCCAATTCCAGTACGGTTTCCGTCTCATTTTGTCCCGGCGAGCTGATTTCGATCTTGTCCGGCAGAACGGGAATGGTCAAAATATTTCCTTCGATCAGTAAAATGATTTTATATTCCGTCATGCGTATACCCCCTCTGCTGCAATCGTGAACTCATTTTCCAGCTGTGTTTCAATCCGGTGCACGACCTCGTCCATGTCCACCCGTTCGCTGATCTTCGCGTCCACTGCGACGGTTGGCGTCAAGGTCACAAAATTCTGGACAAACCGCATTTCCGCAACATCCCGCAGAAACTGCAGGTCTTCGTCGGCAATATTGACGTCTCCGCCTATGTTGTCTACGTTTTCGATGTTCGGCTCCTGGTACCAGTTGTTTTGCGAGTCAAAATCAAGGTTTTGCAATGTATCAATTCCGTCTGTAATCCAGTTTGCAAAATTCCGTCCGCCGGAGGCCCACGCGTCGCGCGTATCCTTTACATTCATTTGTTCTATCCGTGGAATCTTGATCTTCGCTTCTCCGT
Source organism: uncultured Clostridia bacterium (assembly GCA_944393585.1). GTDB lineage: Bacteria > Bacillota > Clostridia > CALYAR01 > CALYAR01 > CALYAR01. The sequence continues at coordinate 566 of CALYAR010000001.1, forward strand.
AAGAACGCTCTGTCTGCTCCCGAAGATTTTTTCTCCAGCTCTCCACTGTATTTTGAAACGATGATCCAAAAATTGCGTCAATGACTCCGGCCAGATTGGAAAGCACGCCCAGCACCCAGTCGCCTAACTGTCCAAAGAGCCTCCCAATCGTGTTGAGGGGATCGATGAATACATTTGCCAGAAATTCTGCAAAAATGGCGAACCCGTTCCACCAGTTGGCAATGAGGTTCCAGCCGATTGCAAACAGCGAGCCGAGCAGGCCGCCGATAAATCCAAATACATCCTCCATTGTTGCGCCGCAGGCCATTACGATTATCAGCAGCAGCGCAATGACCGCTATAATTAAAAGGATTTTCCAGTTCATAATGGACCAGGCTGCCAGCTGAATCAGGATCGGCGCTATCATAGCCCACAGTTTTTTTATCATCAGTACAAAATAAACGGTCGCAATGGCAATTAAAATTGGAATAATCCAATCTAAATTATCCGATACAAATCTGCAAAAATCCTGAACCCGATTCCAAATCCAGAGAATCCCTTCCGCGATTGCGTTCAGCCCAAATTCCACTGCTTGGAAAAATTTTTGAGCCTGATCACTTGCAAACCATTCATTTAATTTTTCGATTAAGGGAGCGAGCGATTCCAAGGCAGACCTTCCTGCATTTGCAAACCCTGTTTTAATATTAGAAAGAAACATATTGAGCTGAGTTTTGGGTGATTTCAGCATTTTCTGATAAGCCTTTTCCCCCATATTCTGTGCTTCCAACAACTTTTGAAACTGTTTAATAAATCCGTCGATATCCCCTTGTTTCCCCAGTTGGTCAATTCCAAATTCTCTAATTTGAGCCTTGGATATATTAAATCGTTCAGCAAGTGATACAATATCACCTGACATTGCTTCTTTGAGGGAAAATCCCGCCCCTTCCAATCCCTGTCCGGTTTTGTCAAATAGGGCAAGCTGCTGCGCAATTTGATTCAATCCATCCAACTGTTCGGAATTGGTAGTCATGGCCAAAAAGGAAGACGTATTCTGCGCCAACGCTTCCAAACCAAACGCTGACTCTTGTGCTTGTTTCTGTAATTTTTGAAATAGAGCCGTTCCCATTTCATCGCTACCAAGGCGCGCTTGAAATTCGCGTTCCATGGAATCCAAATTCAGCGCTCCACCCAAAGTAAGTTCAATGCCTTCTTTCAGCCCAAACGCCGCTAAAGCTGATTTTACAAGGCCGCCTACTCCGCTCCAGGCACTTTTGACTTTTTGGGCCCCATTTTCTGCCTCCTGCTGCTTCCGGTTAAAATCCTCCACGCTTTTTTTCGCTTTGTCAATATCCGGTTTTGCCCGGTCAAACGGTTTTCCGGGATCCATACTTTCTGTCGTTCTATCAACCGCCTGAGCCGCACGGTCCATACGCTGATATGCACTTATCATTTTATTTAGTACTTTTGTTGCCATATCCCGCACTTTGATACTGGTGCTGATTCCCGCCATCTTCTCACCTACCTTCTGCGTTTTGCCTTGGCGGCTTCTTTCTTTTCTTTTTCCACCTGTAAATCAATGCTGGCATAAATAAAAGCCCGCTCCCGCAGGGGCAGACTCAATAATACGCCGGGTAAAATTTTGAGGCGATGGAGGGCGTAGTGGGCATAGACCGCTTCGCCGTCTGCTTCCGCTTCGCCCCCCGCAATCAGTTTTTTGCTTCGTCTCTCAGCTCGTTGACATCGTCGGCAAAACCGTTGATTTCCTGTACTGCCATTAAAAGTTCCGTAAACTGCCCGGGCTTTAACAGCACGTCGATCAAATCCTCCGCGCCGCGGACGCCGTATTTGGCCTGGAGCTCTGCATCCTTAAAATTCGGGTCTACACAGCAGGCCGCAACCAGCCGGTTGCTGTAGAGATCGGTATCGGTTTCTATCTGCTTTTGCCGCGTTTTTTTATCGATCGTTGTCCTCTGGCAGCTTTTGCGGATGGCTTTGTTTTCCTTTTCAGAAATAGCGCGGATTGTAAAAGGAACCGGCAGTTGGCTGACCTGTACTTCTATGGTTTCTTCTTTATTCACTTCATTGGCCATCAAAAATTCCTGTAATCTTCCCATGCTCTTATCCTTTCTTTAAAACTGGGTAAACGGCTGTAAAATATCAAAGTCTTCAAATGTGAAATCGGCATCCTCATCCAGCGCATCGTCCGAATCGCCGTCCAGCTTGGCCAGGATTACGGAATCCAGGTTGCACCCCATGAGCAAAACCGATTGTTTTCCCGCAGAGGATTCCGGATCGTCGTTTTCGATTACCATATCGAAGTAGATATCGAGTCCCGTGTCCTTCCACTGCTTTACCATCTGCCGGAATAATGGAGTTACATAATAGAGCGTCATGGAGCCGCTTCCGTTTGCGCCTGTGGTCTTGTGCCCGGTCATGCGCTTTCCGATAGCCTTGATTTCCGATTTGTTTTTTTCAATGCTGGCTTCAATGGTTTTTGCCATAAAGAGTTCCTCATTGTTTCCGTTGATTTTGGCATATGCCCTGCCCTCTTTGCCGTTAATGGTATCCGGCGCATTTAATGTCTTCATGTTTGCCACCTCCTGATTAGTTAACCTGTACGGTCATATACAGTTTTTCCATGCTGTCGTTGGGCTGCAGAGCACAGCTGACCACCACATCGCGCTTGCCGGTTCCCTGGCTCACCTCGATATCCTCCGATGCAAAATTGCTGATGGCCTCCAGGCTCTGATACTGGTTGCCCAGCGAGACTAGATCCGCTTTAAAAAGCTGGCGCCCTGTGTCATTGTTGGTCATGATGCCGATATAGCTTTCGCCCCAGATTCTTGCCACATCGTTTGCCCAGGTGTCCATCACACGCACGACGCGGTTGGACGTCCAGTCTTCGGACACGCCGTCGGTCATGGTTGTCAAGCTGTTAATGTCGGTCAAGACACGTGCCTTTCCGCTGTCCGCGTAAAAGACGAATTCACCGGCACGGATTGCCGCCTCATACTGCGCTTTGGTGTATTTGATATCGACGTCAACAGCGTCTTCATAGACGGTGTTGGTCAAGGATTCGTTGATCTGTGCGGCAGCGCTTGCTCCGGCCACCCACGCGACCGCCTGGTCCCCGGTCAATGTCGTTCCGTCCGAGAGCACCACGCCGTTTTTCACATTGATCATTCCGCAGTGATCCGCCGCCTTCTGGTACAGAACGCCGACAATTTTCTTGCCGTCGTCGTCGCGCAGGCGTTTGACGTATGCCACAAACAAATCCTTGATGGTAGATTCCTTGCCCGGATATGCGATAACGTTGTAGGTTTCTACTTCTGCCGCGGTCAAAAAGGCGCTGTATGCCTCCCCGTTCGCGGTACCGTTTGTACCGCCTTCGAGTGCCGTTGCCGCTGCCGCAGTCAATGTCTCTGCCGCAGAGAACGTCACATAATCATTGGGCTTGAGGTTTGCCGCGCCTCCGGCTGCCGCCACAGTCTGGCTGTCCACCTCCAAAGTGCCCAGATATGTGATGACATCCACGTTTGCAGAAACGTCCACGTTTGTAACGATCGCTACTTTAATGTCGTTTCCCCGCGTACCGCCGTACTTTGCCGTGACCGGCAGTCCTCCGATGGTTTTGGCTGCTTTCGTGCCGCCGGAATTGACCCGGTAGCACAGCAGGGTTTTTGCCCGCTTCAATGCTTCCCGCACAAGCAGCAGCTCCCCGGCTGTCGGATCGTATCCGAAAACAGAAAGCGCCGTTTTGTTAAATTCCGACGCTTCCACGCGGAACATAGTGTTTTCCGGCCCCCAGTTCAGTTCCAGCGGCAGTGCAACCACGCCCCTCTCTCCTGTACTGCTTGCCGATTTTGTGCTTACAAAATTAATGTAAGCACCGGGAATAACCTTGTTTTGCACTGTAAAAGTGCCTCCTCCGATTGGCATTTTATACCTTCCTTTCTTAATATACTGCTGCGGAAGCGAAACCCTTTTCTCTGTTTAAAAAAAACTTTTTCAGACTTGTTCGTTTCTTTTCCTGTAGAAAAGGGTTTCGCTTATACCTTCCTTTTTAAAAATTCGGAGAGCAGGCGTTTTGCCTGCCCTCGTGTGTATGTCTTATTTTCTTCCAAAACTGCTTCGATGACATCCGTTGAAAAGCCAAGCGTTTTGGAGGATAACAGTTGTTTTTTTGTAAATTGGGGTTCGCTCATTTGATTTCCTCCTTCGCTGTCAAATAATCCATTTCTTCTCCATCCTCCAGCGCAAGCAGGAAGTAGAAATCCGCGTCAAACACAAATTGATAAGCGTGCAGATCATCATTTTGCCGCGCTTCCAGATTAGTAAGATATACCCCACGGGTTTTTCCATCCGATTCCGCAACGATCAATTTTTCGAAGTTGTCCAGCATTGCTTCCAGCCAGGCATGGAATTCCATGTTATCGTGACTTTGCAAAAAATATAAAATTTCAAACTGCAAATGACGTTTTCTGCGACGGTCTAAATGCCGATCCTGTTCTATATCGGACACGCCGACAAAAAAATTCCCGTCTGCGTGCTGCGGAATCTGATTGACGTACACATTCCGATTCGGCCACAATTCTTTCAGTTTTCCTGCGATCGCTGCCAAAAAATTATTGATTGTCATGAGCTATTCTCCGTTCAATCGTTCTTTGAGTATTTTGTTTATCTTGCGAGTCAGCCGTGCCTGCTGGGTTTGCTTTGTGCGGTAAACCGCCCGACGCAGGGTAAAGTGTCCTCTTACGGTAACGTCCTTTTTGGGGCCAACAAACATTCCTCCTTTGGGGTCGTTCGGCTGATACACAAATGTATTCCCTTCCCAATGGCCCGGAACGAAATGACTTCTAAATCCGTGTTCCAGGTGCGAAGCATAATCCAGATTATTGTATACGTCAATGATATAACTGTTTCCGTTTCGCCTCGCCAGTCCGCCCGTGTGCCAATTTTCCCGATACGCTCCAGTGTTTACAAGTCCCGGATTCGTTTTTACAGATTTTCCGTGCTTGCCGGACTGCATAAGTGCCTTCCCCTACTACCAGCTCACGCATAATGTTTGGTACATCGTCGCGCAATGCCTCCAGCTTTCCAATGTATTTCTGTATATCTTTTCGGTCTACGCTCATGCGATTCCACACTCCTGTACCCGGATTTCCTGATGGGTCATATATACCGTCGGCACGCCGACCACTTCATAATTTCGAAGCTGTCTGCTGTCCGGCTGATCCCGTCCAAACCGTTTCAGTGCAATCGTATCTCCAGGCAATACAGCAAGCTCCGGCGCGGCAAATATAACCGCGTCATAATCAAGGCTATGATGTATATCTGTCTGTTTGCTGTTGTCTCCGCTGCGGGAAAGGGCGCAGATTACATCGACATAAACTTCATAAGGTTCCAATCTGGATATATTATTTTCTGTGACATTCTTTCCTGTAGTGACCGTCATCGTGTCCTCATACGTCCCCTCCAGTGCCGCACGTTCAGCGGCTGGATTTCCGAACATCTTACCACCTCAGCTTTCGAAACGCCGCGAGCTGGGCGCGGTAATCGTCCAAAATGGACTTGAGACCCACAATTTCCGCCGTACTTTGCCCGTCAAAGGAAACGGATACATCTCCGCGGCTCACCGACGCGGCGGCCTGCGGCCTGCTCTCATTGCCATACCCTTCCGAACGCCATACGTCCACTGCCATTCGCAAAATGATATTGTTAAGCTCGGATGGAATTTCGGTAATATTGCAGTAGTTCTTCACCTCGTCTATTATTGTGTCGAGCACAAACTGCAAGAGCTCGTCTTTCCCGGTAACTCCCAGGATCGTTTTCAGCATTTCAATGCCTGGCAAGCCGCACACCTCCTTTAGCCGACCAGCTTTACTGCCAGGGTCTCATCCAGTGTCTTAATTCCATAAATGATATCCAGCGAAACCGTATCCTTCTTGGTATCCTGATTATATCCATAAACTACACGCACGCCGAGGCCGTTGTCGCTCATAATAGCGGCATTGGAGGCACCCATCGGAAGAGCAAGCGGACGGGTTACCAATGCGATTGCGTTGCGGTGGAAGGCCAGCGAATGCGGTTTGTTAACCAGATAAGCATCCTCATTGGTGTATGCTTTAACCAGCGGCATGTCGATTCCAACACTTTCGACTGCGCCGGAAGCAGCCGTTTTGTCCTCGGTAAAATGGTACAGATAGCCATCCAGGATAAACGCGTCTCCCTTTTTGATTGTTCCAGTGGCAGCTGTTACACTGGAAAGCGCCACAGTTTTTGCATCCTTTGTGCCGCTTATCTTGTAGGCCGTGGCCGTACCGGCTGTACTAGCCAATGTATCGGGGCAGTTCTGATCCATATAAGTGTCCAATGTGTAAATCCGTCCCAGTTCTGCATTGCGCAGGGTCTCGCCGTTGCCCGCATATGCAACTTTGGACAAATTGTCCGTCAAAGCATAGCGGTATTTGTGCGTCGGATTGAGCACCAGACGGCGCATATCCAACGGCACTTTATTAATGTCCAACGTCTTGGACAAGTCTGCAATGTCTTTGAGGTTCGTCGGAGCAGCTGTTGCTGTTACACTGGCAGAAATATTTGCTACCTCATTGAGCAAATCCTGATCCACTGCCTGCGCAATCGCACGCATGGCCGGTGAAATGAGCTGTTCCGAAAAACTCTGAATATCCAGCGTCATTTCCTTGCTCGTCACGTCAAACGATACGTCGCGGTGGCGGTCGATTGTGACCGGCACGCTGCCTTCCGTCGCATCCTGCCGGATGATCGAGCCGGTAAAGTTGTTTGCTACAAAACTGGCCGGTTTCCGAACCGTGATCGTATCCCCTACATTGACGAATTCGTCGGAATAATCACGATGTACCAGGTTTGCCATGACCAGATTGTTTTCCAGTACAATTAATGCCTCTTTTGCAATGATATCCGGTGTTAAAAATGTGTTTGCCATATAATTCTTTTCCTCCTTTTAGTTGCGGGGGAATCCGCCGGTTTGATTTCGGTAAGCGCGGTATTCCTCCATTGTCATTTTTGATACTTCATCCTGGGTATAATTTTTTGTTTCCGTGCCGGCGCCTGCGGGTTTAACCCCTTCAAATTCCGGCTCCTTTGTTTCTTTGGGCCGAAACAAATATTTCTTGCTCTCGCGGATCGGCTGAATCAATGTATCCAAATCGGTTTTGACGCTTCCGTCCTCCTCCAATTCAATCTGATCCATATCGATCAAAGAGATAATATCGGCCGGATCGTATGCCTCATTGGACAACGCCAACTTTAACGCCGTTGTTTTCTGCAGCTTTGCCACTTGCGCCTGATAGTCGCCCTGCAGCGTTTCCATTGTGTTTTTTGCCTTTGCCACATCTTCCGCAAGTTTTTGCGGATCGCCGGAGCCTCCAATTTCTTTCAGCGCTTCTGCGGCTGCCTTCAATGCTTTTTCCGCCGTCGCAGACTTCCCTTTCTCTGTTTCGTATTTGTCCGCCGGTACGTAAGAACCATCATTTCCAATTACTAAATCAA
>CALYAR010000002.1 GCA_944393585.1 uncultured Clostridia bacterium
GATGGTCCAGGATTACTCTTAGGCTCTATGTGGGAAGATTATTCGAGAATTGAAGAGCGTCACCCTAACGAGGTAAAGGTTGTTACATTAAGGATGATCGATGAGAGATTAACGGAAAAATGGCTTAAAGGAGAGGAATAATGGCAACCGGAATACCACCTAAGACTAAGAGCGTCAAACAAAAAATTCCTGTATCCATTACTTATGATGGCAAAATTGATGCGGATAAAATTTTGGAAGGTTCATACCTTACATTTGAAAAAATTGTAGATGTAAATGGTAGTGGAGATAATCAGCTATTTTGTGGAGATAATAAAGATGCTTTGCTCTATTTGCTGAGCAACGGCTACAGGAATAAAGTCAAACTGATTTATATTGATCCCCCATTTGCTACTGCATCAAATTTTGTAAACCGAAACCAAGAACATGCTTACAGCGATGCTCTTTGTGGTGGTGAATATGTTGAGTTTCTGCGTGAGAGACTGATAATTATGCGTGAATTATTAGCATCAGATGGGTCAATTTATCTTCATCTTGATGGAAAAATGGCATTCACAATGAAATTGATAATGGATGAAGTGTTTGGCGAGGAGAATTGCAGAGCCTTTATAACCCGTAAAAAGTGTAGCACCAAAAACTACACTAAGAACACATACGGGAATATATCGGACTATATTATGTTTTATTCCAAAACTGGGAAATATATTTGGAATAGACCTTACTCTCCATGGGAATTAGACAAGATGATTGAGCAATATCCTTATGTTGACGAGAAGACAGGGAGAAGATATAAAAAAGTGCCAGTGCACGCCCCAGGGATTCGTAATGGAGAAACCGGCAAAGCGTGGAGAGGAAAGCTGCCACCACAAGGTAAGCACTGGCAATATACACCAGAAAAACTGGATGAGTTAGATGCAGCAGGCGAAATATACTGGAGTCCTACTGGAAATCCCAGAAGAATGGTGTTTTGTGAGCCGGATAAAGGTATTCCTGTACAAGACATCTGGTTGGATTATAGAGATTCTGTTAATCAAGCACAAAAAACCACAGGATACCCGACCGAAAAAAATTATGAGATGCTAAAGCTAATTGTAAACGCTTCATCAAATCCGGGAGATTTAGTCATGGATTGTTTTGCGGGCAGTGGTACAACTCTCGGAGCCGCATTCGAGTTAGGTCGGCAGTGGATTGGTGTCGATTGTGGAAAAGAAAGTTTTAAAGCAGTTATTAAGCGTTTTACTAAAGGACTTGAATCATATGGTGATTATGTTTCAGGAAATACTTATGTTCAGTGTGAGATGGATTTACTTCCTAAGTGTCCTTTTGAAGTATGGGGAAACGAAACAACAAAAGACATGATTTTGCAAACCATATATGGAGACGAAGAAGATGAAAATACATAAATATTACTTTTGATTTTTTGTCCCATCACAAAAAAGGATATATATTGACCATGTAAAAGCAATCAATCATAAAAAGTTCGGGAAATGGAGGTGTCGTATGTCCAGAGTTAGGCGAGTAAAATCTGTAAAAACAGAGCTTGTAAAAAAAGCCCGTGAAGCGATGCTTGCTGCTGTTCAGCTATATAATAATCCACAAGTCACCTTCAAAGCCGAATCGTTTATTACACTGTCCGTGATTGGATGGACTTACTTGCTTCATGCCTATTATAGAAGCATTGGAATTGATTACCGTTATTATCGTAATGCAGGTAAAAAGAAAGTTTACGACAAAACAAAGTATGGTGCCTATAAGCATTGGGAGCTTGAACGATGCCTTAATGAAACAAAATGCCCCTTAGATAGCGATACAGCTACGAATTTGCGCTTTCTTATAGGCGTTCGCCATGAAATTGAGCATCAGATGACAGATCGGATTGACGAGTTTTTAAGTGCAAAATTGCAGGCATGTGCATTAAACTTTGATTTTTACATTTGCAAATTATTCGGAGAGAAGTATAATCTTAGCAAAGAATTGTCACTTGCCATCCAGTTCTCCCCTTTAACACCAGAGCAACACGACACGCTATACAAAAACCCTCACATTACATCCAATGTCAAAAATTTTGTTGTGGCTTTTGAAGATGTTCTTTCAGATGAAGCCCTATCAAGTTCACGCTATGCGTATCGTGTGCTCTTTGTTCCTATAAATGCGAAAAGAAAAGGGCAAGCTGACCAAGTTGTTGAGTTTATAAAGAGTGACTCTCCACTGGCAGAGGGAATAGAAAAAACATACGCAGTTTTGAAGGAAACGGAGAAACGAAAGTATCTCCCCAGCGAAATTGTTGCCTTGATGAAAGAAAAAGGATACGATAAATTTTCCATCAATAAGCATACAGAACTGTGGAAGTCCCGAAATGCTAAAAACCCAAAGTTCAATTATGGTGTACTAATATCAAAAACATGGTATTGGTACGAAACATGGTTGAAAGAAGTTGAAAAACATTGTGAAGAAAACAGAGATGAGCTAAAAAGCTAACCAGTAGAATAGTGACCAAGCCAAAGGCGATCAACCGTAAAAAGTTGGTCGCTTTTGTTTTGCCCATTATTCAGAAAGGAGCATGACCCCATGAATGAAAAACTGGAAAAGCTGAACCGTCAGAAAACCGCAGCCGAGAAAAAGCTGATTGCCGCCCAGCACAGGGAGAAGCAGCTGGAGCATGAGCGGAAACGCCTGACACGGAGCGAGAGAACCCACCGGCTTTGTACTCGTGCCGGGATGCTGGAGAAGTTTCTGCGTG
>CALYAR010000003.1 GCA_944393585.1 uncultured Clostridia bacterium
CAAGCACGGACTAAATAAGTTTTGTACTCGTTATTTTCTGTATCCCCAAAATCTATCGGTAAATAATACAGAAGCTTTTGGATATATTCTTCCATATCACTCACCCCAGACTTCCGAAATTTTGTCACTAATCTTTTTCTCGAAAATTTCAATCAGGTGCTTATTTTGCTCTACAATAGCGATTTCTTCTTCCGTCTGATTGACGATCTTTCTCTGCTCATCCAAAGGAGGAAGGGACACAGGAAAATTGCGAACAAAATCCTTTGTCAGCCTTCGTAGACCTCCAGTGCCGGTCATTTGGGGGGTGCCCTCGGTAATAAACCGATTGCTGTTAATGATATAGTAAATATATTCCGGAAGAACTCTGTCAGGATTTGCTCGAAGGACAAAGAATTCACTGGAACCGAATCCAATACCATTTTCCAAGTTTTTTGCTAATCCGGATTTCCCGTTTTCAAAGCAGGGGGTCACTTTAGCCAGCAGTACATCATTATCCCTGAAGTATGTATATCCCGTGTAAACTTCTTTCAAGGGCTTTTTCTCCTGAGCCGAGAAGTACATACCCGTGTCGCTTATCACAGCCATAGGCGCAAACGAAACATCACCCTCAAAATCTTTGACTTCCGATTTTCTGGGGTTCAGTTCACAGATATCCCCCAATCGTGCCGTTTCCCAATGGGAGTTATTTCGAATAGTTGGTTTATAGTTTTTTACAACTTGCCGAGCGCCCTCAATAATCTTCTGGTAACTGTCAAGTTCAGCAACAATTTGTTCTTGGATAGTCAAAGGCGGCAATGGAATACTCAAAGTAAGGAAATTACTTTTTGAAATCTCCTTAAATGTTCCGCCAGATGCCAAAGATACCATTCTATCAGTGAGAGCTGTCATCATATAGGCTACAAATCTGTTTAAAACTTTGGTATCATCAAGAATTATGATGTTTTTAAATCCTTGATTTGTTGCTGTTTCGTATTTTGCAATAGCAACTCGGCCAATAGTTGCCCTGGTCGATACCAACACTGTACCAGCGGGAAGTAACTTGGCACTGGATTTTTCTAGTCCCAACGGACTGATTGTGCGTTCTGTACCTTTTAGCTCAGTAATTAAGTTTTCGGCTGGCAAATCAACTAAAGTCGCCCAACGAATGTTTCCATCCCAGTATTCTGGGGTATCAGAAGAAGGTGTGCCACCAGACTCTACTTGAAACAATGATTTATCTCCCAAAGAAACCATTTTATGTTTTGCTTCAGGCATACTGTTGGATAAATAGCGTTCTCCAACCAAGACATAATCTTGTTCTTCTATCTGTTTTTTGGGAGCAATGGTTACAAGCGGATGCTGGAGAATTTCGTCATCTGCTGTTTGTGGTTCCAAATCAGTATGATATTTTTTCACAATACGAATAATTTCCGGGATTTCGCTACCTTCTATTTCACGACGCTGTGCTCCCAGATCAAATCCGTCATTATTCAGTTTCACAAAAAGAATTTCATCCTTCAATCTGGCAAAAGACTTATCAATAAGCAAAATACTGGTTTTAACACCACTGTAAGGGTTAAAAACGCCGGCAGGCAGTGAGATTACTGCATACAGCAAGCCATCGTCTACCAGATATTTCCGAAGCTCCTTATAGGCATTGGCAGACTGGAACACAATACCCTCCGGGACAATGATTGCTGCCCGGCCTGTCGGGTTGAGGTGCTCGGCGATGTAGTCCACAAACAGTACTTCGGATCGCTTAGCTTTTACCCGATAGCGGCTGTGGGGCATAATTCCGCCCTTTGGCGTCATGAAAGGCGGATTCGCAAGGATAACGTCATAGCAGTCATCCCATTTTTCTTCGCTAGTTAGGGTATCGTATTCACTGATTTTGGGCTTTGTAAAATGATGAAGATACATATTTACCCGAGACAAACGCACCATATCGGGAGAAATATCGTACCCAGCAAAGTTTTCCGTCAAACGCTTTCGGTCATCGGCGGTCAGTGTGCTTTTACCGTCCTCATCCTTATTTTGTGCCAGAATATGGCGATAGGCACTGATCAGAAAACCGGCTGTACCGCAGGCAGGGTCCAGAATAGTCTCGTTTTTCTTCGGGTCTACGATTTCCACCATCATGTCAATGATGTCGCGGGGCGTGCGGAACTGGCCGGCATCTCCCTGGCTGCCCATGATGGACAGCAGATATTCAAAGGCATTGCCCAAATCCTCGCTGTTGTCATACGCGAAGTCGCTGACTTCTTTGAGGAACATATTCAAGGTATCCGGGTCCCGATAAGGGATATATGCTCCACGGAAAATATCCCGGAACAGCTGCGGAAGGTTGGGGTTCGTAGCCATTTTTTCAATGCCTTCCGCATAGAGAAAAGCCTTTTGCTGCCCGCTGTTTTCGGGCTTCATGATTTCCGTCCAGGCATACTTCTCATATTCACCTGTAAAAAACTGCCGGGTGCCGCCAAATTCCAAACCTTCTATATCCATGTCATCCATGAATTTAAAAATGAGCGCAATGGTAATC
>CALYAR010000004.1 GCA_944393585.1 uncultured Clostridia bacterium
ACTAAAAAACACAAAATAAATTATTGCTATATCCGAGCACGGATAGAAGCACCTTACAACAGTATAATCATTTTTGTTCGTCCTTGGAGAGGGACGTGAAAAACTACTACTTTTAAATTTTACGAGGTAAACTCATGCCATTGGTTCCCGCTATCTGCACACAATGCGGATCCCCCATCCAGGTCGACGATACCAAAGAGGCCGGCATCTGCCCCCACTGCGGCACGGCTTTCATCACCGAAAAGGTTGTCAACAACTATGTCACCAACCACGTTTCTAACACCACTGTCACTCAGACAATCGTCAAAAACGTATACGGCAGGGAAAAGACGGAGGCTGAGGAATACGTCACCCGCGGCCTTTCCTACCTCGGACTCGGAGACTACTTCCAGGCCGCGAAGTGTTTTAAAAGCGCGGTCGATAGAGAACCAGGCAACATCGAAAACCATATCCTTCTTTACCGCGCACTCACCGCTGATTTTTGCCTGTATTACGGCGGAATAGTTGACCCTGAGAACGATACGAACAAATTTGGTTGCGACCTCTCCTCAAAAAATAACTCTTTTAACCAGGTTACCCTCAACGAGGTATTCGAGAATATTGAAAAACTTGCAGAGAAGGCTGATATGCCCGTTCTGCAAAAGAAATACGGATTTTCCTTCCGCAAGGATAAAGACTTTTGGCTGAAAAGCTATCGCATTGCCGTAAAATGCATCAAAGATGTTCTCGCTGGAAGGCAAAATGAAATTCTGAACAAACTCACCAAGGCATACGATCGTAACCCGCCGTCATTCATTAGTACATGGTTTTCTTACTTCCCCTTTCCGGCGAGCATTGCCTATGCGATCGATAATCTGCACGACTGTCCTGACTTTACACAAGAAGAGAGGGACGCTTTATTTCAGGAATATATCCGCGACTTCACAATTCATGCCAAAGACTGCGAAACGCCTATCCTCATTGTATACTCCTATAAAATTTTCCCTGAGCGGGACGGCTATTTTGATCTGACAGCCTTTGACGGAGCAATCTTTCTGCCAGATGAGTTGTCGAAAAAAAGATACGACTTACATTGGAGCGGCAAGAATCTCGGCACGGATTGTCCACCCGGTTGGTTTGATGCTATTTTTCGATCGCTGAGTGGACGCAAACGGCATTATCAACCTATTTCCGCGAACAACTGTCGCATCTCGCACATCGGCGTACTGAAAAGTTTTGAACTCCAAGCCGACCGACTCTTTCTGGATGAGGGTATCACTTCCGTTTGCGACGCACATATATATTTCCGCGAACTTACCTTGCCGGATTCTCTCGAAGAGATTGATGCATCCTTTCACAGCTGTTATTTCGACGAGGCAAACAGGTGCGCGTCTATTTCTTTCGGCAAGGGGTTGAAACGCATTCGCGACTGTGCCTTCCGGCAACAAAACGATGTATATTTTAACGAACCTCTTGTGCTCCCCAAAGGGTTGGAAGAGATCGGTGCCGCTGCTTTTGCGCCCGTATACTGCCAAAAAGGCGCAGTACTCCCCGCCTCTTTGAAAAAAGCAGGAGAAATCATCTTTGGCAAAAAGATGATCTCCCCCGTCGTTTGCCTTTTCAACACCAAAAAGATTAAAAAATGGAATCTCTACTACGACGAGAACGGCAATCTTGACGGGAAACAGATGTCCTCCTACAATTACCTGTCTGTGCAAAAAAAGACCTACTTTTCCTCCCAGCCGCTGACCGACGCGTTTATCTCAGAAAAGAAAAAAGAATTGGAATGTTTTCAGGAATATATTCCGTTCGACATACAAAAGATCAAGTTCAAAAGAGCCAAAAGTTACGGTGTTTGCTACATCTCATAATTCGTCAAATTGGCAACAACCAATGAGAACGGTGAGCAGCTCTTTTTATTGTTACGAACGATCGGACATTTATAGACTTCCAAGTCACTTTTATATTTTGTCCTACAGCCCTCCTTCATCCATGTAAAAAGCAATTTTATGGCTTCAAAATGCCGGTCAATCATTAAAGCATTATCAAAATACAGACGCTCACCAAACTCAAATCATGCGCATACAATGTTGCATGACGCAAAAAAACTATGACCGCATACGCGCAGTCCTGTATGCAAGAAAATGGGCCTTTTCAAGAAATCCCGCCTATTTCAGTTTCAACCAAATTGGAGGCGACTGTACCAACTTCGTATCCCAATGCCTCTATGCAGGCAGCGGCGTCATGAACTTTACCCCTGTATTCGGCTGGTTTTACCGCTCTGCAAACGACAGGACCGCCTCGTGGACGGGAGTCGAATATTTATATAACTTCCTGATTTCCAATCTTGAAGACGGTCCCGTCGCAGTTGAAACAGAGTTTTCTCAGATCCGCCACGGAGACGTTATTCAGCTCGGCAGAGAAACGGGAGACTTTTATCACTCCTGCCTCGTTGTCGGATTTCGCCGCGGCATTCCGCTGGTCGCTTCCCATTCACTGGACGCATACAACAAACCGCTTACCAATTACCGCTTCGAACGCATAAGATATCTGCATATCACAGGCGTCAACGTTCCGCAATCCAACTGATCGTTGCACATTACAAAAGCGGCGGTTGCTCCAAAGGAGCAACCGCCGCTTTTTTTGCATCTTCTTTATCAGAAAGATGAATCGTTCTTCACACCCCGGTTTGCAATGACGGGGACATCCGCATAAGTGAAATCCCAGCTCTTGCTCCAGCCTGCAGGAATCTCAGGCTCCTCGATCTCAAAATCGACAACCACGTTCGGAATCTGATTGAATACCCCTTCGCCCAGTTCCTGTACAGAGGCAGGGATATAGAATCGCGTCATCGCTTTGCAGAAAGAAAACGCATAGTCTTCAATCGTTTTGAGGGATGTGCACACAGACAAATCAAGATCGGAAAGCGCATAGCAATAACGGAAGGCATCTTTCCCGATACGCTCAAGACTCTTTGGAAGCTTTATAGATGTAACTGCGGACATTGACTCAAAATTGCATTCACCGATGACTTTGAGGGAATCAGGCAGCACCACTTCAGTGATGGAAAATGCTCCGGATGAGAACAATTTCCCCTCCGCAATTCCGACCGTTCCTTCTTCAACGACAAATTTTGTCTGATTGCTCTGCGGCGCATAGGACAAAAGCCAATGATCAAGGTAATTGGTCTTTCCGACCTGATAGAGCGCTGTTTCATAATAGGCGTCTTTTCCGACATAACGAACGCTGGACGGAATATTCGTTTCCGTGAGCAACGAGCATTTATTGAATGCCCCCGCCCCGATCGAAAGCAACCCTTCAGGCAAAGTAATTTTTTTGACTTTCAGACTAATTCCCGCACCGACAAATGCATGATTCGCAATGCAGATCGTTCCCTCCTTTACGGTATATTCCGTTTTTGACACAAAATCATCATTGACCGTAATCAGATGACGGTTAAGATAAAGCGCACCGTTTTCCCAATTGGAGGCATCATTATAGTATCCGCTCCCATCCAGGAAGGAATATTCTACGGCAACAGGAATGGACGGGAATGTGATCTGCGTCAACTTGGAACAGCCGTCAAACATATAGTTTCCGCTAAGATCGCGAATCGTATCGGGGAAAACAATGGAAGTGAGTTCCGAACACCCCATAAACACACCGTCTCCAAGCGAAACAACATTGCCAAGATCTATGCTGCGCAAATTAACACAATTTTTAAAAGCATAATTCCAGATGCTCACAACCGAATCGGGAAGCACGATCTCCGTGAACCCCGTGCCCCAAAAAGCGTCATACTCGATCACCTGCAAAGAGGAAGGAAAATTCATTTCACGCAAGGAAGAACATTCGTTGAACATATCGCTGGGGATGGTCTTGACTGTATCGGGAAGCGTCACTTTGACAAGAGACGTACACCGCCAGAAACATCCTACGCCATAAAACGGAATGCCTTCTGCAATCGTGACTTCTTTGATCTGCGTATTATCCCTGAAAGCATAAGCTGCAGTCCCGTCACTTTCACACCGTTAACTGTATCGGGAATCATAAGAACTCCGTCTTCCGGAATCCCCTCTGCCCCATTGATCATATTATAGGAATCAAGTTTGAACTGCACCCCTTGGGATTCCCACAATGCATACAGCTTTGTATTTGCATCGGGATAAAAAGGAAATTCTACTTTTTACGTGCGATCGGCGTCCTTATACCAACCCACAAATTGATATCCCGATTTTTCCGTATACGGACTTGTCTCAATCACTGATACCGTCATGGAACTCACCGCCGAACCCCCATCTGTATCAAACTCAACAAGATATGCGGTCGGTTGCGTCTTCTCATACTTTGCGTAGACGTTTACTTCCGCAGTGATCGGATTGTCGGCAAAGTTTTTCCCATCGAACGGCTGCTGCCAGGTGTCAAGATCCAAGAACCAGCCTTTAAATGTAAATCCGTCTACTGTGGGCGCGGTCGGCAATTGAATCTCCTCGTTGCCCGCACTCTGCGTTGAGGATACAAGCTGACCGTTTGCATAGAAATTGACTGCATACTTCTGCGGTTCAGGCGTTTGCGTCTTTTCATACTTGGCATAGACATTCACGTCCGCAGTAATCGGCTTGTCGGCAAAGTTTTTCCCATCGAACGGCTGCTCCCAGGTGTCAGGATCAAGGTACCAGCCTTCAAATTCAAATCCGTCCACATTCGGCGCGGTCGGAAGCGAAATTTCTTCATTCCCTGCACTCTGCATTGTAGATACAATGACATCATTTGCAATAAAAGTGACACGATATTTTGTTTCAACAGGTTTGCATGCCGTGATCATTGCGGCGGTAAATGTCGCAATAAAAAACAGCAGAGCCATCAGTCGTATTTTCTTTTTCATAGAATTCCTCCTTTGCGTTCTGCTTGGAATTTTTGAATTATATCATAGAGAATATTGTGTGTCAAACAGAACATCGTGAAATAAATTTCACATAGTCTGAAGATAAAATAACGAAACCGTTAATGTCAAACTCTCTTTTTCATATTTCAAATTTTAATTGCAGTTTACGATCGAATTACGAGCGAAAGAAACAAAAAGGAAGCGATACGCCTCCTTTTTACTCTATTACTGATTACTGCAAATCTTCTAAAAATCTGTTTTATCATCCGCTGAATTCAATGCTCAGAAAAGTATTTTTTGATATTTCTGAAGAGTTCGTCTGAGACAACATGCTCAATCCGACAGGCATTTTCTTCCGCAACATCAGCCGGAGCCCCCATTCTGATAAAAGCATTGGTAAAGACGCGGTGTTTTTCATAGACAGTTTCCGCTCTTTTCAACCCCTTTTCCGTCA
>CALYAR010000005.1 GCA_944393585.1 uncultured Clostridia bacterium
CGGTAAAAAGTCGAGATAAACTAGCTAAATTAGCCGATACGCAGAAAACTGCGTTACGGTAAAAAGCTTAATAGGCACAAAATTGCGCTGATCTAACCCACAGGAGGGCACATTTCCCATTTGGGAATCTGTTCAATACCGCCAGCTTTGGCGTTATCTCTTATGCTCAAATATGAGCCAAAGTAGTTTTGGACATTTTTATCCGAAACCTCCCCTTGCGGGCATACAAAACCGAACATATATGCAATTATATGACAGTGAATCAAATCATGCAGCGTTGTGGATATTTTAATATAGGAGGGGGGTATATGAAAATGTTTTTATGGATCCATACAAGACCGCTAAGCTAGCTCCGTAAATGCGAAATTCCCAATACGTTTTCCTATAAGCCCCGAGGTTTATCACAATTTTGTGAAAAACTCATTCGGAAAAACGAGATTCATAATCATGGTATTATACTTGAACTCCGGAGGAACGCCGGAGAAATGCCGAAAGTGTCACTAAAAAGGAACAAAAAGTCACACAAAAAAAGAGCAATATGCAGCACAAAAAAGAAGCTTTGAATTGTACAACATGATAGATCACGGGAAATGAAAAATTATAATCTGTGGCTTATAGAAAACGGCTCGTTTTGTCCCGTTCCTGAAATGTTCCCGTTTTTGTTCCCTCTGTTCCCCCAATGTTCTCCCTATTTTTTCAAAGAGGGAACACAAAAAAGCTGATAGTATCAACGTTTATAAGCATATATTATAGTAATGTTCCCTTGTTCCCTCTATTTTTAACTACCACCCCTAAAATCTTTTAAATACCATTATCTGAAACAAATGACTTTATAATTTGGTGTTTATTTATACAAAATCACAGCAAACATTACACCATTACACAAAACACGCATCGTAAAAAACGCGATAATACAGCCGTTTATTGAACAATGCTAAACTATACAAAATGAACTGACACGCACTCCAAAACCGTGTGTCGAGGGTTCGAATCCTTCTGCCCCTGCCACAAAAAGAGTGCGCCAAACCCAGTAGTTTGGCGCACTTTTTCTCTCTGAAAATCATACGGCTATATCCCTGCCAATTGTCCGATTTTACTTTTTTATTCTATTTTTACCCATAGGTGGTTGTAGTGTGGTTGCAGTAAAAGCGGAAAATGAAGTAAGCGTGTTCCCTGCTATAAAATACATACTATGAAAGGAGTGTGTTTTTATGAAAAAACGTGGCGCCAAGGAAAATACCGCTCCCCGGCAACGAAAAGAACCGCAGACGCGTTTTTTGTTGTATGTCCATATCCGGTCATTTGAGTGAATCTATCCCCCATTGATGCATAAAACGGCAGATAAGATCGCTTTTATCATATAGTTTTTGGCTGTCAGCAACACCATACCGTCTAGCTAATTCCGACACAGCAATCGTTTGATTGGCGATCATACCTGGTGTTGCTCCACACAATAAAGTGTCTATTATCTGATCGACTCCATCTGTTTTAAGATTTCCTAACCGCCACCAACTGGCCGGTTCGGCAATATTGGGATACACATCATAATCCGCATCAATGGCGATAGATGGGAAGCTTGCGCCCATTCCTGGCGGATTGTTCTCTTGGAGAAGATCTTGTATCAGTTCATTCTCCGGGCGTCCAAGCATACGCAGGCCGTCGCGGCTTAGCGCCACAAGTTCCTGCGGAATCCTTTCAAGGTCAGCCTGTTCAAGACGTTCCGCCTCGAGTTCATAGCCGCAGCCCTCGGGTGTTACGCCTCCGATGAAGAATTCAAACTTTCTTCCCATTTTTTCACAGCGATGTCGTAAATCGAGTTCATGCATTAGGCGCAGGAAATCTACCAGCTCTGGTAGGCAGCGTTTAGTCAGGAAAAGCTGCCAACGTGGAGCAATTCCCACTTCTATACAACGTTCGGTAGCTGTAATTTGATCCTTAAAAGCGTCTTTTCTCCTCATCCCCCAGTTGGTGGTGTCCTCCATGCCAAAAAATGTTATCTGGCAAACCTTATGTCCAATCGCTGCCGCCCATGCGGCGTAGGAATCGTCGTGTGCCAGCCTCCAGGTGGATAAAAGTTCAAAACGTTCAGCGCATCCCGGCGAGGATAAGGACTTTTCCAGTTCCCATAGGTACCGGTAATCCTTGTGATAGTCCGGCTCCCGCCACCATGAGAAAAAAACCCATTCCGAAATGCCTTTTCCGTTTTCATCTCTCCAGCTTTTAAATTGGCTGGCGATCTCTTGAAATTCCTTTGCGTTCCTATGGCCATTTTTCTTTGCACCCAGCCAGCAATGCCGGCAGCGATTGGGACAACCAGCCATATCAACCATGACACTGAGATAAGACTTAGTAAAATTATTCATTTTTTCTCCCCCTCAAATGGCTTTCCAGCACATAATCTGTGTATTGCAGTCATCAAAAGTGTTTTCATAAAGCTGCCGCAAACCGCTATCTGCTTTGGTTACCTTCATACAAAGTTGGTGGATAGTGCCGTTATGGATATTTGTATATAAAATAGGGTAACCCGGGTTTAAAGATAATAGTTCATCAACTGTATGTTTTTGGGATTGAATTAACAGTTGAGACGTGTATCCAAGTTTTTTATAAAATTCCACGGCGGAATCGACAGCACCCAGGGCAATCAGATGGACCCCCAGATCCTTCGCACGATTTTCTATCAAAGACAGTAATTCTCTCGCAAGGCCCTGTTCTCTGTATCGTTGCTCGGTTCCGACAACACCGACAGTGATATTTCCATTATCCTCAAGATAAGCAAGTGCGACTGCTATTATTTCATCAGAGGCCTGCGCATATACAAGCAATTCCGGTTGCGCGGTCATTCTTGCCTGCCATTGTGATCGGGATTTTATAAAATCGTAAGTTTTGAACAGCCTATTGGAAAAGTGCAGAACACGGTCGAGAGTGCTGTTATCCGTAACATATTTCATTTCGTAAAACATAATTATCCCTCCGAATACCTGTAATATAAATCATTGTTTTTTAAGACTCAAAGTATGGGCTTATAATTTCCGTATGCGTAAAATCCATAAAACAAAAAGGCCGCGGACGAGATGTCCGTGGCTGGATAACTTAATTCATATAGGAGGAAATTCAGTTCTATTTCCCGGCAAATGACAATACCTAATAAAGCATAGCATATAAGCACTATGCTTTTTGCCATATTACCGACGAATACAGTAAAGAAAAGCTTTTCCGATTAAGCTCCACACAACGTCTCGTCGTTTCCCTTTTGAGTGGAGCAAGTCATTCGGTTTAATTTCATGATACCCGATACATAACGCATCATATCGCTCTCCCTTTTATAAGAATACTATTTTATAAATAAAATGTAAATCGTTCCGACACAATAAATGACAAAATAAATTTGGACAGCAAATGACTGTTCTTTGTTAATCGAACGGCAGAGTACTTTGCAAAATGGAAAACAACCTCCTATGCAAATCCGAAAACAGGATGGGAAACGGATAGAAAAAACATAGGAGATTATTATCATTTACAATGTTCATACAAACTGTTCTTCCTGGGAATCGCTGCGGAATTTGCTTGGCGAAACACCGTAATTGGCTTTGAACACTTTGGAAAAATAATCGGGATTGGCAAACCCCACCTCGTTGGAAATCTGTACAATCGTCTTATCCGTCGTCAAAAGTATTTCACGGGCCAGTTCAATTCGCTTTGCCGTCACATATTCTTTTAATCCAATTCCCATGCTGTCCTTAAACAGTCGGGAAATTGCATAAACCGAAACCCCAAAATGTTCGGCAATCTGCGTCCGGCAAAATTCCGTATCCATGAAGTTTTGATTGACATACTCCATAATCTGCTTTTCTAAGGTATGATATGACTCTTCCTTATTTCGCTTTATAAATGCGCAGACTTTGGCAACAGAAGCTTCGAGGGATACCTTGAGTCCCGCCATGTCACTGTTGGAGATCAGCTGTTCTGTCTCCCATTTTGTAAAACCATATCCTGTTGTATTGACGCTGCGGATATAGGCTGTCAGCAAATCATAGCAAATATAACGCTGGAGCAGTTTTGTTTTCACTTTTTCTTCCAAATAACAAGTAATATCTTCCAGAGTGTGCAGTGCATCGCTTTCCTCTCCATTCTGCACATACTGCAAAAACTGTGAAATTTTATCAGCGGGATAATCATCCCCCAAACCCAGTGACAACGATTGAAAGCTCCCTTCAATAGATCCTGCGTTTTCCATAGCCGAAACGGAGTTTAAGTAGGAATCATGAACATCATTTAAATCATTGACTATATCCCCTACTCCAATCCTGCATTCCGGACAGTTTCGAAAAAATTCCCGCACTGTTTTTGTAATCTTTGGCAGCACATCTGGGTTACTGATCACACAAATGAGCACAATATAGCCTTTGAGTAAAATTTCAGTAATATAAACTTTTGTGTTACTGCTTTTTAAAATGCTGTCTGCCAGCTCTTCCCTTTCCTGTGCATCCAGCCGGACTCCGGCAAGCGTAATCACGCAGAAATTCTCTCCCAGCAGGGAATCATCCAAATGCCCCGCTCTCTCTCGTGATATGGGAATTCCGTACAGAAGATTTCCCAGCAAATAATCCATCAAAAGTATCCTTTGTTCGGATGCTTCTTCTTCCATTCTTCCAAACTCCTCTTCAATGGTGCTGATTTCATTGCCGACTCGGCTGGATCCTCGCATTCCCATATGATTCATGAGCTTGCGGATCGGGCGGTAATTGATATAGATGGTCAGAATCAGCATTCCAAGGAAGCCAAACAAAATCAAAATTGAACTGTTGCGGATGACTTGATAAAACGTCCGTAAATTCTGCTCCACCGCGTCAACCGGCACGACGGAAAGATATGTCATTTCTTGCAGCGGGTCATCTACCTTAAAGGCAGTATACCCCCCCTCCTGTTCCTCTGACCGATAAATAGACTCACCCGGATTTTGCAGAAATGTTTCAAAAGCAGGTTCATTTATTAGGGCTGCAGCTACATCATTGGTATACATTAGATTGTCATTCCGAAAGATATAGTACTTCATCAGTGCACTGTCCCGCGATCCATAAAATGACATATTAATGGAGTCGGACTGCATCATATAAAAGACCAGCACACGCCCTTGGTTGGTAAAATTGATGGGAACACCAATCATTAAATCTGCATTTGATACGCTTAAATCACCAAAGGAAGAAAAATACTGCACACCATTGTCCTTTACCCGCTGAAAGAAGTCTGCCAATTTTTCCCGCACGCTGTCACTTCCTTTGGAGTAAACAGACAAAAAGTCATCCAAGGCATATTTGTACCGCGAGGTCACTACATAATCGGCACCTTCAAAATAGATACCCATCTCGGATATATAAGGAAGACTCAACTGATATACAGTTAAAGCATTAATCGCTTCTGTAAAATAATAGGGATTCGACTCTAAAAGCTCGCGGTCAATCTTACTATTCATATCACGGATACCGCTTTTATCCAATGCCATTGACATGGCATGAACTCTTAAATTATCAATTTGCCGGTCGAAATACTGCATAAACGTATTTGCCGCTTCATAATAATATTCTTCATTTCTCTGCATCATTTCCTGATAGGACTGGCTTATAACGCCAAAGCCAAACAGAAGTGCGGGAATACACAGCATGCATGTGATACTCATTACAATCCGGATCAGATAACTATATTTCGTTAGCCAATTGCGCATTGACATTCGATTTAAGCCTCCTTAATGTTCGAATCCTATTATTACATCTGTACCCAACGTAGAATCAACAACAAGACAAAACAGTACCGCTACTAAATGTTCGTTATTTTAATATACAAGATTTTAGTTACTATTTGAACATTCCAGAAAGGTATGATTTTCCAGATTTTCAATAGTCTTGCTATGTTGCTGAGATATTAATTGATTCAGAGTTTACAGATTTGCAAAAATATACAAAAATTTTTACTTTTTTTCTTCTCCCCTCTCAATATAAAAATGCATAATTTTAAAGATTATTAATTTAATATTAAAAAAATTGAGAGGTAATGACAGAAATAAGCGCATATTTTTTGCTTTCTGTCTTAATTATACAATAAAAAAATAAATTCGCCACCCCCTCAAATCCGTAATTTTGTGCAAACAGCACCCAAATAATGTGCATTATCTCAAGTTTAGTCTCACTTTTATACAATCCAAATAGATTAACGGCCAGTTTGCACATTTTTTCTGTTGTATTTTCCCAATCAAAATCATATGATAAGGGTGAACGATATGTTCACAGAAAAATTAAAATTTAGTCCAGGAAGGATGGTATGCTTATGAAAGCAGTAGGCCAGAAGCAGCTCTCCATGCAGAAGTCGGTTCCTGCTATTCCATTAACACGGAAAAGCTTATGGAAACGAATCGTGGAGAACAAGGCTTTGTATTTGTTTTTACTTCCCAGCGTAGTCTATCTCTTGATTTTCCACTACATACCAATGTATGGCATCCAGATTGCGTTTCAGAATTTCAACCCGGCATTAGGATTTTCAAAAAGTCCTTGGGTTGGCTTACAGCACTTTGAAGATTTTGTATCGGGGTATTATTTCTGGACGACCCTGCGTAACACCCTAACAATATCTTTTTACTCGTTGCTAACCTTCCCCATCCCGATCATTCTGGCGCTGATGCTCAACGAAGTACAAAACTACAAATATAAAAAATTTGTACAAACTGTCCTCTATGCGCCGCACTTTATCTCGACAGTTGTCCTAATTGGTATGGTAACGATCATTTTATCCCCATCAACCGGTATTGTAAATCACTTTTTAGCAATGCTGGGGTTTGAACGGCAGTATTTTATGATTCAGCCAAAAGCCTTTAAGCACATTTATGTCTGGTCCGGTGTATGGCAGGGAAGCGGCTGGTCGGCTATTATTTATCTGGCAGCACTGTCCGCCGTTGATCCGGAATTGCATGAAGCCGCTACCATTGACGGTGCGAGCCGCCTGCAGCGGATCCGCTACATCAATATTCCAACCATCCGTCCAACTATAATTATCCTGCTGATTATGAAGATCGGCAGTATGGTTAGCATCGGATATGAAAAAGCATATCTGCTGCAAAACGACTTAAACCTTGAGATGAGCGAAATTATCTCAACTTATGTATACCGCCGCGGTTTACTCAATGCCAGCTACAGCTTTTCCACAGCGGTTAGCCTGTTCAATTCGGCCATTAATATTATTTTGCTTGTGATTGCCAACTTTGTTGCCCGCAAGGTCAGCGAAACCAGTTTGTTTTAAGAAAGGAGTGGTTCAGAATGGCAAAGTCGAAATTAATCAAAGAAAGCAAGGGCGACCGTATTTTCAACGGCGTCAACCTGGCGTTTGTTACACTCTTTTTGCTGATGGTTCTCTATCCGCTGATCTACATCCTTTCCTGTTCGTTCAGCGATCCTCATCTGGTTGCAAACGGAGAAGTCTGGCTGTATCCGAGGGGCTTTAATTTGGAAGGTTATCAGCGTGTATTTGAAGATTCCGACATCATGATCGGATATGCCAACACCATTTTCTATACGGTGGTCGGCACCTTAATCAATCTGCTCTTGACGCTGCCGGCAGGCTATGCGCTTTCCAAGAAGTTCCCCGGCCGCAATATTATTATGACAATTTTCTTCATCACCATGTATTTCGGGGGCGGCATGATCCCAACTTATCTGCTGATTCGGGATATGGAACTCTACAATACACGCCTGGTTCTGCTCCTGATGGGGGCGGTCGGCGTATACAATGTCATCATTGCGCGTACATTTTTTGCCAACACGCCAAAAGATCTGGAAGAGGCGGCCATTATAGACGGCGCCTCAACACTTCGTACCTTTGTGCAGGTTGTCATCCCAATCTCAAAGGCCTTAATCGGAGTTTTAACTCTCTACTATGCAGTGGGTCACTGGAATTCCTACTTCAATGCCATGATATACCTGCGCGATGACTGGAAAAAACCGCTGCAGCTCTTCCTGCGTAATATCCTGATCAGTGAAGAACTGAGTTCGGCGATGTCGGATATGGCCAACGATTCAGAAGCAATGGCGGAAGCGGAACGACTGAAGCAATTGTTAAAATATTCTGTTATTATCGTTTCTTCTCTTCCGCTACTTATCACCTATCCGTTCCTGCAGAAATACTTTGATAAAGGCGTCCTGATTGGCTCAATTAAGGGGTAAACCTATTTGGGCGCATCTTAACCATAAAAAAATTACACAGAAAGGAAGTATCCAAGAAAATGAAGAAAAAAGTATTGGCATTGATCCTGGCGGGCTTAATGTGCGTTGGCTTGCTGAGCGGATGCACGAACGATGAGAATCAAGATGCATCGAAATCTCCATCGCCTTCTCCTTCCGCCAGCACGAGTGCAAGCCCCAACGCATCCCCTGCAAATCCCTGGGATCCCGTTCCCTCTGAGACAAAGGAAAACTTTAACAAGAGCGGTTACCCGATCGTCAATGACAAAATTACTGTCACGGGTGTATTCTTTGCTTCTCCTATTCAAAACTACGGAGCTCCGGAAGACATTGCTTTCTGGAACAAGCTGGAGGAAATCACCAACATCCACATTGACTGGGAAATTATCGACGGTACGGAAGATTCTGCAGTTGAATTGTACTTTGCTTCGGGCGAATATCCTGATTTCTTCCATAATGGGTCAGGTTCCCGTGCGACTACCTACGGCGTACAGGGCGGCCTGTTCTACGACGTATCCGGCCTGATTGAAGAGTACATGCCGAACATGATGGAATGGGCGGAAGAATATCCGGAAATGCTGAAGGTAATCACGCAGGAAAACGGCGCCATTTACTCTATGCCGCGTCTGCAAAAGGCTTCTACTTCCGCACAGAGCCAGTTCTTCTATCGGACTGATTACCTGAAGAAAGTAAATATGGAAGCTCCGACAACCCCAGACGAGCTTTATAATGCCTTGAAAGCGATTAAAGACGCCGGTTTGACGCAGGGCAGCGCCCCGTTGTTCCCCTATCCGAATTCCAGCCATATGGATAACCAGCTGGAAGGATTCCTTTTCCCTGCGTTCGGCGAAGCTCTTGATGCAGAATTTGCAGATGACGGAACCGGCAAGGTTATTTACAACAAGACATCCGACCAGTACAGAAGATATTTGGAATACATGGCAAAATTGTATGCAGACGGTCTCTTTGAGCCGGAGTATTTCACCATGGACGTTGCTACCTTCCAAGCCCGTGAAAAAGAAGGTAAAGTTGCTTTCTCGACCTTTCTGGCTGACCTGATGCCGGAAAACTTTGAGAGTGGAGAAATCGAACTCGACTGCCTTGCTCCTTTAACTTCTGAATGGACCGACAAGCAGCAGACCCGTGCATACAATTATGTAACCACTCAGGGCGGAACCATTAATGCAAACTGCAAATATGTGGAAGAATTGCTGCGCATGTTCGACACATTCTATTCCAAAGATGAAATCGTTCCCGGTTCCGGCTTTAACTGCCTGTCTCAGAACCTTGGTCTCCAGGGCGTAAACTGGGATTATACCGAGTCTTCCGATGGTAGGCAGGGCTATGAAATCTTCCTGCCGGATGACTGGACCGAATCACAGTGGACCTATTCCACCCTGCACAATACCTGGGGCCAGCAGTACAGCGCATTCGTACTCCAGGTAGTCAGCGCGGCAGAAGGCACCAACGCCTATGCAAGAGAAGTCGGTATGATGGAAAACAATATTCCATATGCTGTCACTACGTTCCCGATGTCGAAGCTGAAGTTCACAGCAGATGAAAACACTGCTATGACGCAGAAGCTTACCGACTTAAACTCTTACGCTGATCAGATGCGTTCTCAGTTCATCACTGGTGTAGAGCCGCTCAATGACAACACATGGAACGCTTATGTCAATGAAATTAACAACATGGGCCTGAACGATCTGATCGAAATCATACAAGCTGCTTATGACAGATGGAATAGCATCTAAACCCTCAGGCCATACTTAAATCGAATCCTTTTAAATTTTTTCTCCTAAAAAGCCGCATGGAATTTTAATCCCATGCGGCTTTCTATATCTGCATTATTTGCAGTGCATATGGGCTTTTGCTTCCTGCCATGGGATTACCAAACTTGTTCCATGGGAACAAAAAACAGAAGAAGAAGGATTTTCCACATCTCTGATTTTATCATAATGGATCCTCTCCATCACTTCTTCCCGATTATGACAGGGTTCGTATCCGTCAAACCGTAGGGAGACGCGCCCTGTCCCTCTCGTTTGCGAAATGAGGGTTTTTCCATATTCCAAAAACTCCGATGCTGGTCCGCGGCCGCAGATCCGGGCACGGCCGTCCAAAATTTCCGGCGCCTCAAAGACGGCGTTCATGCGGGAAAGATCGGAAAGCACCCGGCCCACATCGGTTTCCTCCACAGTAATCTGAAACGAATCATATGGTTCTAACAGTACGTTCTGCGCCTGTTCCAAGCCCTGGCGGACGGCGCGCCAAGTGGCCTCGCGGAAATCGCCGCCTTCGGTATGCTTTTCATGGGCCCGGCCCGTCAGCAGGATGATTTTCACGTCCGTTAAGTCCGATCCGGTCAAAATTCCCTTGTGAACCCGCTCAAACACGTGAGAACGGATCAGATTTTGGAACTGTGCCGGCAGTATATCGGTGGGACACTCGCTCGCAAAAGAAATTCCGCTGCCGCGGGGAGCAGGCTCCAAACGCAGGTGGACTTCCGCATAATGCCGCAGCGGTTCAAAATGCCCATATCCCACAACCGGGGAGGCAATCGTCTCCTGATAGACCACCTCGCAGGGGCCGAACGTGATGGAATAACCAAACCGCTGCGCAACCAGTTCACGCAGTATCTCAAGCTGGATCTCCCCCATAATGTGGACGCGCAGGTTTTTGGTACCATCCCCGTTATCCCCCTGCGAAATCTGCAAAAGCGGGTCTTCATCCTCCAAAATCTGAAAGCACCGAAACATTTCCGGCGCGGGAATGCCGGGATCGTAAAAAACTCCCGCAGTCAGCATGGGATGGGACTGATAAGGAGTGCGAAAAATTTCGGCTCCGACTCCGTCTCCGGCGCGGACATAGGACAAGCCGGTCACCGCGCACAAATCGCCGGCTTCCGCCTGTTCGGCACTGCGGTATTTCGCGCCGCTGTAAATTCGGATTTCATTCACTTTTTCGCTCCTGCGTCCGCCGTCCGGCCCCTCCGACTCGACATCATCTTTTGTTTTAAGCGTACCGGCCTTTACCTTCAGAAAAGTAATGCGTCCGCCGCGCGCATCATGCCGCACATGCGAAACTACTGCGGAAAAGGGGGCTTTCGCATCATATTGAACCGGCGTCATCCAGGCCAAAGCGTCTAAAAATTCCGCAACCCCGCGATCCTGCAGGGCAGATCCTGCAAAGCAGGGAAACAACATGCGCTGTTCCACCAGCTTTGCGCACGCCTCTTTCCAGTCGTCCATCGATAAGGCGCCGTCCAAATACCGCTCCATCAGGGCTTCATCCAAAACCGCTACTTCTTCCGCCAGTTCCGGTGCAATTTTCCCATCCTCAAATCCGCCGGTAAAATCCATGCAATTTTGAGAAAACCGATTTTGAAGCTCTTTCAGCGTCCGCGCCACATTGGCCCCGGCGCGGTCGGTTTTGTTCAAAAAGAAAAGGGCGGGGATCTGATATTGCTTCAAAATTTCCCAGACCGTCTCTGTCTGTCCTTCAATTCCCTCTACACAGGAAACCAGAATGACCGCATAATCGATCACGCGTACGGCGCGCTCCGCTTCCGACACAAAATCCATATGGCCGGGCGTATCCACCAGGTAATAGACGTCTCCCTTCCAGGAAAACACAGCCTGATTGGAAAAAATCGTGATTCCCCGCTCCCTCTCCAGCGGCTGATCGTCCAAAAAAGCGTCTTTCCGGTCCACCCGTCCCAGGCTGCGGATGCTTCCGGTGTGATAGAGAAGCTGCTCGGAGAACGTCGTTTTGCCCGCATCCACATGGGCAAAGATTCCAATCGTTTTACGCACGCTCTTTTTCTCCCCCTTTTTATTCTTCTGATTCCATTTGACGGGACAATTTTATCACAATCAGCCGGACAAATCAACGAACCTTTCCCCTCCTTGCAGAAAATCCAAATCTGTGATATAGTCATGCTCAGAATAAAATGCCCCAGATAAAATCTCCCCGCCGTATGTGCGCGGGGTGCAAAGCGGTATTTGGCAGAATAAATGAGGACGGCGCAGGCAACCCGGCGGCACGCCGTACACATCCTAAACGGCGGTGCACAGCGGCAGACCGGCCCTCAAGCAAAGCGAAAAGGAGCGCAGGTAAATGAATGAAAAAGAATTAATCCAAAAATTCGCGCAGGACGAGGAAGAGATCCTGCTGGGAAAGCGGATTTTCGATCTGGCACGCCGCGCGGAAACGGCGTGGTTTTCCTGCACGGATTTTTTAACGCCGTCCCAGCTTGTTTTCTGCAAATCCCTTCTGGATTCTTCCAAAATTCCATACCAGTCCGGCGGCGGATATGAAGGCGCTGTGCGCCAGCTTTTGCTGTTCGGGGAAGGCGCAGCGTACCAAACCGGGGAGGATTCCCCCATTTGCGCCCTCAAATTGGACTGTCCCATGCCGGTTGGCCACCGGGATATTTTAGGTTCTGTTCTGGGATTGGGAATCCGCCGCGAAAAAGTAGGCGACATCTTAGTGGGAGAAACCGCTTCCACTCTTTTGATCCGCCGGGACATTCTCCCCTATCTCACGGTCAATCTCGAACGGATCGGCAGCGCCCCGGTTCGGGTACAGGAAGTACCGCTTGCTTCGATCATCCCGCCTGCGCCGCAGTTTGATACGATCCATGTGAGCGTGGCCTCCCTCCGATTGGACGCTGTGCTGGCCGCTGTCTATCATCTCTCCCGCGAAGAGGCGCAGCAGCAGATCCGCCGCCAAATGGCGCAGGTGGATTACCGCATTGCCGATTCGCCGTCGAAAGCGGTAGAGCCCGGCAGTATCCTGTCCCTGCGCGGCTATGGAAAGTTTCTGCTCTCTTCCGTAGCAGGCGAAACCCGCAGGGGGAAACTACGGCTTGAGATCAAAAAATATATATAAAAGATGGAAACGGAAAAAATTTCATGCTGGCAATTTGGCATTTCTTTTTCCCACTAATTTGACAGATTTTATCTTGCTTTGTATAATAAATTTTATAGGATTTATTTTGACTGAAATAATTTTTTATGTCTTTTCCAAAAAGTCTGAATGGAAAAATGTTGAGAAAGGAATTGCAAAACCATGTCCTACCGCATTGCCGTCTGTGATGACGATCCTGCTTCCGTTACCTATATCCATGACCTGGCGCGGCGCTGGGCCGCTGCGAGAGAAACTGCCGTTTCGCTGGAGTCTTTTCCCTCTGCAGAATCATTTTTATTTCAATTTACCGCTCATAATGACTATGACATCCTGCTGCTCGATATTGAGATGGGGAACATGAACGGAATCGAGCTTGCCAGGGCCGTGCGTACAAAAAACAAAGAAATTCCCATTATTTTTATTACGGGATATTCCGACTATCTTCCCGACGGCTATGAAGTGGAAGCGCTGCATTACCTGCTCAAGCCGGTCAACGTCGAAAAATTGTTTTCCGTACTCGACCGGGCAGCCGACAAGCTGAAACGAAACGAGCGTTTTCTGGTGCTTCCCCTGCACGACGGCGTAGTCCGCCTTTCTTTCAACGATATCCGCTACCTTGAGGTACAGAAAAACTATGTCACCGTCCACGCGGCAGAAGCCTATACCGTCAAGAAGCCCTTGAGCGAACTGGAACAGGAACTAGACGACAGCTTTGTACGCACGGGACGTTCGTTTCTCGTCAACCTTCGTTATATCCGGAAAATTTCCAGGCACGACCTTACGCTGAAAGACGGCAGCGTCCTCCCGCTTTCGCGCGGGCTGTATGACTCTGTCAACCAGGCAATGATCCGGCATTTTTAAGGAGGCGAAAGCATGTCTGTTTTTACAAAACGGCTGGATAAGCGGATTGCAGCCTATCAAAATGAATTAATCAAAACCCACTACGCCGAAGTACAGAATATGTACAATCAAATGCGCGGCTGGCGGCACGATTACCGCAACCATATCCAGGTGATGAAAAGTTTTGCGTCCTCAGGCGACTGGGAAGCAGTTGTGCGCTATTTGGATGAACTTGACCATGATTTGACCACTGTGGACACGGTCATCAAAACCGGAAACAAAATGGCCGACGCGATTTTAAACAGCAAAATATCCCTGGCAAAATCCAAACACATCCCCGTCGCGGCCGACGCGCACATTCCCATGGAGCTGTCCACACCGGAGCTGGATTTGTGCGTTATTTTGGGAAACCTCTTCGACAATGCGATCGAGGCCAATCTCGCCCTGCCGGAAGAGAAGCGGATGATCCGGCTTTACATGGATATGAAAAACACCCAGCTCTATCTTTCCATTACCAACTTTACCGCCTCCAAAAAGCTGCCTAAAATCAATGGGCGGTTTCGAAGCTCCAAAGGCGGAGGCCACGGATTCGGGCTTTTGCGCATTGATAAAATTGTAGAACGCTGCGGCGGCTATTTAAACCGCAACAGCGAGGACGGCGCCTTTACGACGGAAATCCTGCTGCCGCAGTAAATCTGCAATTCATCCCCCTGCCGCTGCATTTTATCCCCCAAACTGCAAAACTGCATTTTAATATTGTATCATATAACTACCGGTACAAAGAAAAAACGGAATCGAACAATCAAGGAGGCATGGGGATGCAAAACGAAACAACAGAAACAAAAGCGTCCAAACCCAAATACGGCATGTGGAGCAATTCTGCCTTTATGATCCGGACCGCCTGGCAAACCTGCAAAAGCGTTTTATGGCTGTGTCTCGCGCAGGCCGCTCTCGCCGTCGCGATGAATCTTTTCGAACTGTTCGTCGCACCTGCGATCCTGCAGGCTATCGAGGACGCCGTACCCATCGGGCGGCTGTTGTGGATCATTTTACTCTTTGCCGGCGGGCTTATGATTACAGGCACAGCGGTTTCCTATGTGAATCTCAATACTATATTTGGCCGGATCGAAGTGCGGATGAATCTGGCCAATGATCTTCATCAAAAATTTTCCACTACATCTTATCCTAATACTTTAGACCAAAAGTTTTTGAAACTGCTGGAGAATGCCAAACGCGCTGTAGGAGGAAACTCCGATCCCGGAGAAGCAATTTGGGGGACGCTGACCCTGCTTTTACAAAATGCGGCGGGGTTTCTCCTCTATCTTGCCATGCTTTCCGCGCTCGATCCTATTCTGATCCTGATCGCCCTGCTCACAACCCTGATCGGATATTTCTCCAGCAAACAGATCAACAACTGGGAGTACCGACGCCGCGATGAAGAGGCAAAGTTTAATGAATATCTCTATTACCTCGACCAGAAATCTGCCGATATCACGCTGGCCAAGGATATCCGGATTTTTGGAATGGGATCCTGGCTGAACGATATTTATAACAAAACCATCCGCCTCTATCACGTGTTCCGCGTCAAAGCGCAGAAAATATACCTCTGGTCCAACATCATCGACATCGTTTTAACCTTTTTGCGCAATGGTTTTGCATATGCCTATTTGATTCACTTAACGCTCGAAAACGGCCTGAGCGCTTCGCAGTTTTTGCTGTATTTTACTGCCATCGGCGGCTTTACGGCCTGGATCAGCGGCATTTTGACACAGCTGTCCACGCTTCACCGGCAGAGCATTGGGATTTCTGCCATCCGCGAATTTCTGGAACTCCCGGAACCCTTCCTGTTTGAAGCAGGGGAAGCCATCCCTCCCGCTTCCGCTTACGAGCTGAAGCTCGAAAACGTTTCCTATTGTTATCCCGAAGCGGAAAATGAGACGCTCCGGCACATCAGCCTCACGATTCACCCGGGAGAAAAGCTGGCCGTAGTCGGACTCAACGGAGCCGGAAAAACCACGTTAATCAAGCTGCTGTGCGGCTTTCTCGACCCCACAGAAGGCAGAGTCCTGTTAAACGGGCAGGACATAAGAAGTTTTAACCGGCAAAGTTATTACAAGCTGTTTTCCGCCGTCTTTCAGGATTTTTCCCTGCTGGCCGGAACCATTGCCGAAAACGTCGCCCAGGCGGACCAGGAAATGGATATGGCGAAAGTCCAACGCTGTGTGGAACTGGCCGATCTGACGGAAACAGCGGAAAGACTTCCGCAAGGCCTTAACACACACCTGGTCCGCTCGGTATACGAGGATGCGCCGGATCTGTCCGGCGGCCAAACGCAGCGCCTGATGCTGGCGCGGGCCCTTTACAAAGACGCGCCCCTCCTCATTCTGGACGAACCGACCGCCGCGCTGGATCCCCTGGCGGAAAGCGATATTTATCAGAGGTACAACACCCTTTCCCAGGGGCGGACCTCCGTCTTTATCTCCCACCGGCTGGCCTCCACCCGCTTCTGCGACCGCATTCTGCTGATTGACGGCGGCGTCATCGCCGAGGAGGGTACGCACGAAGAACTGCTCGCCCTGGGGGGAAAATACGCCAACCTGTTCCAGGTGCAAAGCCGGTATTACCAGGAAGGAGGAGCCGAACATGAAATCTGAAGAAAAAAAAGAGCGGATCGAGATCCGCGAAGCGTTTCATTTGAACTGGCGTGCCATTGGGATCTGGTGGAAGCACTATCCCCTTGTCTTTCTGTCTTCCGCCGCTTTTTCTCTGGTAAACGCTTTGACACCCTATGTCGGCATCTGGCTTTCCGCGCGGATCATCAACGAGCTGGCGGGAGCGCGGGATCCAAACGCTTTGCTGCAGCTTGTCATCGCGGCTCTGGTTTCCGCAGCGCTTTTATCCTTTTTGAAAGCTGTAACCGAGCGATGGCGGAACGCCCAGCATGCTGAAAAACATGTTAAGGTGTATAAAATCTTAACCGACAAGTTTCTCACCATGGATTTCTGCCTGGTGGACGCTCCCCATACGCAGGATCTATATGCCCAGATCAGACAGAACATGCAGTGGAGCGGATGGGGAATCCGGAGAATACCGGATAATTTTGAAGCGGTTATCAACGCTCTCTGCCAAATCGCCGGCGCCGCTGCCTTATCCGTCTCCCTCTTTACGCAAATGGTTCCGGAATCTGCCGGGACGCTTGTGGTTTTCAATCATCCATCCCTGGTTTGCGTGCTGATTCTCCCGCTGCTGGCCGTCACCATCCTGTCGCCGATTTTGACCACAAAAGCGGATTCATACTATGCCAGTTGTGCAGACGGCGCCAAGAAAGGAAACCGGACTTTTGGCTTTTATGGATTTATGGGGTATGACCGGCGCCGGGCGCTGGACATCCGGATGTATTGTCAGAATCTACTTTGTCAAAAATACTTTCTCCATTCGGATAATGTCTTTACCACAAAGGGCCTGCTGGCAAAATTCGCGCGGGGAAAGGTGGGCGGGCTGTATGCGCTGTCCTCTGCGCTCTCCTATGTACTGACCGGCCTTATCTACGTCTATGTGTGCCTCAAAGCCTACGGCGGCGCATTCGGCGTCGGCTCGGTCACACAGTATGTCGGCGCGATCACGTCGCTGACAGGCGGTATGACCAAACTGTTGACGACTTTGGGAGAAATGTATACCAACACGCCGTTTCTGCGCACGGCCTTTGAATTTCTGGACATCCCGAATCAGATGTACCAGGGCAGCCTCACTGTGGAAAAACGTTCCGACCGGAATTATGAAATCGAATTCCGCGACGTCTCCTTCCGCTATCCGAATACCGGCGCCTGGGCACTGCGGCATGTCTCCGCCCGGTTCCGCGTCGGGGAGCGGCTGGCGATCGTGGGAAAAAACGGCTCCGGCAAAACCACCTTCATCAAGCTCTTATGCCGGCTGTACGACCCGAGCGAAGGGGAAATCCTGCTCAACGGAATTGACATCAAAAAATACAATTATCAGGAATATCTTTCTGTCTTTTCAGTCGTATTCCAGGATTTTCAGCTTTTGCCCTTTTCTCTCGGTCAGAACACAGCGGCGGCCGCCCAATATGATGCCGGCCGCGCAGAAACCGCTTTGCAAGAAGCGGGTCTTGGAAAATCCTCCCCTCTTTGGAAAAACGGCTTGGAGACGGTTTTATACAAACAGTTCGACGATAACGGAGTGGAAGTATCCGGCGGCGAAGCGCAGAAGGTCGCGATAGCCAGGGCCCTTTACAAAGACGCGCCGTTTATCGTGCTCGACGAACCCACCGCAGCCTTAGACCCGATCGCAGAAGCGGAAATTTATGAGAAGTTCAACGAAATCGTAGGAGACAAAACTGCCATATACATCAGCCACCGCCTCTCCTCCTGCCGCTTCTGCGACGAGATCATGGTATTCGACCATGGCTCTGTCGTACAGCAGGGCACCCACGAAGCTTTGGCAGCTGATGAAGCTGGAATCTATCACCAGCTTTGGAACGCGCAGGCACAGTATTATCAGTAACTTCTGATATTGTTTTATTGTTTATTTTTGAGACCCCTTTTTCTCCGTTTCCTTTCTTTTTTCTTTGGAAAAGGGAGCCTCGTTTTTCTAACGAAAGCAACCATTGTCTGGAAAGAAAGAGGGAATTGCTATGGAAACCAGCTTAAAAGGAATGATTTTACCTGGCCGGTATGAATCTGCTTCCCCCGAAGCTCAGGGACAAATTGCAAATCTTTTTGGAGCAAACGCAGAACAAAACTTTAAACTGTCTGGCAAAGTATAAAAAAGGATGCTGCAAAGCAGCATCCTCGTACATTTAAATTCCTCTTCCCTGAAACAGCTCGTTCAACACTCTGCAAACACTTCCATACAAAGCCGCCTTTTCGCGGAAGGCAGAATATTCCACCGTAATCTGTCGGTATCCTTTTGCAACAATTTTCTGGTTTATCAAATTTTCTAAAAGTTTTAAATATTTTGAAGGGAGATAATATCCCTCATGTCCGACTAAGATAGCCTGTGGATCGAGTGTATTGACCAGATTAGTCATTGCTACTGCCAATTTTTCTACTGCATCACGGAAAACAGCGTCACATTCCGGTATTTTGGATAGCCGGGCAAAATCGCGACAGGTAATTCCCTTTATTCCAGTCACAGCCTCAAGCTTCGTAATGATGACAGGCAGCTTGGCATAAAGTTCCAGACAGCCTCTGTTTCCGCAAACGCATTCTTCTCCGTCAAAGCAAATCGAGGAATGCCCGATCTCGCCGACATAACCGCTTGTATCTTCATATAGCTCTCTTCCTGTTACAATGCCGGCGCCGATTCCGCCTGCAATCCCCAGATAGATAAAGTTTTCGTAGTTTCGGCCATTTCCCATTAAAAGCTCTGCCAATGCCGCTGAAAAATTATCGTTTGAAGCAAAGGCAGGAAGTGAAAAAATGTCCTCAATCATTTGCGCTACCGGAAAATTAGTAATTCCATAAAAATTAGTGGGATTTAATATCGTCCCGCTTTTGGGATCGACCGGACTCGATACGGAAATGCCAACTCCTAAAATCGGGTCTTTGCACTTACGAATCAATTTAAAAACCATCGAAATGACTTTTTCCTGCAGTGTATTGTAGTTTTCCTGACAGAGACTTATTTTTTCCACTCCACGAAACTGGCATTTCATATCGGATACAATACCGTAAATAAAATCACGTGCGATAAAAATTCCAATAATCTTAGGAGCGTGAGGCTCCAGCTTAATGACAAACGGATTTCGTCCGGATGACGGAGTCGGAACCCTTTCTGCCTGTTCAATAAAACCTTCTTCCAGCAGTTGAGAAACGATATTGCATACTGTCATTTTTGTAAGACCTAACTGCTGCACCAAATCAACCCGCGTACACTTCTCTCGTGTACATATCAGCTTCAGTGCCAATCCCCTGTTCCGGCTTTTTATATCAGAAGCATTGAGTCCCCTTTGATCCATAGTTACCTCCCGGTTTCGTCTTAAAAGTATATTGACTTTACTATTATTATAGTATAAACTTAGAGTAAAGTCAAGAAATGATAGGAGGAAACTACATTGGACCGATTTTTTGATTTTAATCAGAAAATATCTTCTGAAGACGCAAACTTAATTTTTAAAAATTGGGGAAACAACGAGCATATCGTTATTTTCAGTCCGCATGATGACGACGCAATTTTAGGCTGCGGTTACTTAATCCGGCATTTTACTGAAGCAAAGACGCCTGTGAGCATTGTGATTTTCTGCAATGGGGATGCCGGTTATTCTACCACGGAAGAGAAGGATACGATCGTCCTGCGGCGCAAACAGGAAACGATTTCCTGTTATCAGAAACTCGGCGTCGCTCCCGAAAATATTCATTACTTGGATGTTCCGGACTTTTCGCTCTTTTCTTACAGTACCCGATTCTCCCTGGATGGAAAGAAAGGGACTTTTGATCCGCTGGTTTCCCTTCTGCGCAAAATCCGGGCAACGCGTGTCCTCGTTCCCAACGGCTATCTGGAACATCAGGATCACGAAGCAGTGTATAACTGCGGTATTTACGATGCCGTTCAATCTTCCGACCCGATTTTGGCGGATCTGGGGGAACCGATTTCCTTAAAAAGCATGATGGTATACGCCGTCTGGGCAGACTTTTCCCCGCTCGACGCCATGGTATGCGGACGTGATTCCCAAATTCGTGCCAACTGCGGAATTCTTACCGATACTGCCTCGGAAGAAACTGTGATTGATGCAATCCGCTGCTATCAGTCCCAGCTTGCAATTATTGACAACCTGATTGCACTCCGGCAAAGCCGCAAAATGAGCTGCGGCTGGGCAGAGCTTTACCAGAAATTCCAGTATCGTCCAAGCCTTAACTACTCCCGCTATCAGGCTTTGATTGAACAAATCATATAATTATTGTTATTCTGCTGACCAAAGCGGCAAGAAAATATGTTTTTCTTGCCGCTTTGACTTAATCTGCTGAATATAGAGTTAAGCGAAGATATGAACTCCGGCTATCATATAAAAACTGTTTTATCTTACCCGCTATGTTAAAAAAAGACAGGACTAGAGTGTTTTTTATTCTTGTTTTTCCTCATTGATCCGAAATTTTGATCGGCAAATCGCCCTGTCCAAAAATAGTTACGATTCGCTCCTTTCCTGATATAACGCGGCAACTTTTAATGCCTTTTCCCTCAGTCCATCCCGAAAATCCTGCGGCGAAAGAACCGTTACTTTGTCTCCAAAAGAAAGCAGATGACTGTAAAACCACTCATCTTCAGAATAATGCGCGGTAACTAAAAATGTTCCGTCCTTCCTGCGTTCAATCATGCTCGGATCAAATTCATCAAAAACACGATATCCCATTTCAGGCTGAAAAAGTAATTTTACAGGTACCACAGGTATTTCGACACTCTCATCTTCTTCCTTTTTTTCACTTTCTTTTCGTAAAACAAAGACTTCTCCCGTCAGCTCAATTTCTGCAATCCGATGAACTTTATACATTTTTTCTTCTTGTCGGTTTAAATCAAATGCTTTCAAATACCATCCGCCGCGGAAAAGAAGTTTAAGCGGTTCTGCTTTATGTTTGACTTTTTTACCCGCAGAATTGTAATAGGAGAAAGAGACTACTTTCTTTTCCAATATTGCATTTTTTAACACTTGAAACGTTTTAGCATCTGCTTTTGCACAATGAAACCTCGTAAAATCTACATCAATCCAATCGCTGGCATCCTTTTGGAACAAGCCGCTCAATCTGGACAAAGTCTGTTCTCCTTCAATGGTATTGGTAGCTCTCGCCGATTGAAGGGCAAATAAGATTTCATTCTGCTCTTTTTCCGTGAGAAGTGATTTGTTCAGCACATATTCCGACATTAAATGTACGCCTCCGCCTTTCCCGCGCATCGAATACACCGGAATCCCAGAAGAAGATAAAATATCAATATCACGGTAAATCGTTCGAGTCGATACTTCAAACCGCTCTGCAAGTTCCGAGGCAGTCATCCCGTCTTTCACCATTAACAGATACACAATTTGGAATAATCGATTGATTTGCATTCCATCCCTCCTATAGTTCTATTTTTCATATTTATTTCATTTAATTATATCATATTATTTACCATATATATCTCAACCAATCGTTTAGTTTTAACTTTTTTTCATTTTTGTCAAACAACGAAATTTGTTTTCATTGCAAATGAATTCTTTGCATGATATAATAAAAAAAATTCTATTTCTGCTTATTTCGCGAAGATATAGAACCGAAACCTTATAAAAAATTGGAAAAATACAGTTTTCCATCAAAAG
This sequence comes from uncultured Clostridia bacterium, assembly GCA_944393585.1. GTDB lineage: Bacteria > Bacillota > Clostridia > CALYAR01 > CALYAR01 > CALYAR01. The sequence continues at coordinate 22,276 of CALYAR010000005.1, forward strand.
TGGAGATAAAAGATGAAATACGCATCGTGTGAGGTGACAGAATATGAAGTGTCCTTATTGCGGATATACCGAAAGCAAAGTAATTGATTCCCGTCATGTAGACGAAAATTCTGCTATTAAACGGCGGAGAGAATGCGAAAAGTGTCAGAAACGCTTTACTACCTATGAAAAAATCGAGACTTTGCCTATCATCGTTGTCAAAAAAGAAGGTTCCCGGGAATCGTTCAGCCGTGAAAAGCTGTTAAACGGGTTAATCCATGCCTGTGAAAAACGGCCGGTGCCGTTTACCAAACTGGAGGCTTTGGTCGACAAAATTGAGATGAGTTTATCAAACGCGCTGGAAAATGAAGTATCCAGCGCCCAGATCGGTGAAATGGTGATGGCTGGATTAAAGGACATTGACGAAGTGGCTTATGTCCGTTTTGCTTCCGTTTACCGGCAGTTTAAAGACCTTAATACCTTTTTTGACGAGCTGAACAAGCTCATCAAAGAAAACAACCAAAAATAGCAATTTATATTTATAATGCTAAAAATCAGCAGCCGAGAATTGTTGCGGGAGAATACTATGATTGGTACGATTGATCTTCATACACACAGCACTGCTTCGGACGGAACGCTCACACCTTCCGAACTGATTTATCACGCTCAAAAAACAGGGCTACGCGCCCTTGCGCTGACCGACCACGATACAACCGACGGCTTGGACGAAGCTGCCCGTACAGCGGAAAAACTTGGAATTGAATTAATCCGCGGTATTGAAATCAGTGCAGACTATGAAGGAGAACTGCATATTTTAGGCTTGTTCCTCGATCTGCAAAATACGGCGCTCCGATCTGCATTGACGGAAATGAAACACTTCCGCGCAGTGCGGAATCTGGAAATGATCCGCCGGCTTTCCGGGCTGGGCTATGCTATCACCTCTGACGAGGTCTGTGCGCTTAAAGAAGGCGGAGAGCCCAGCAACATCGGCCGAGTTCATATGGCGCGCCTTTTGGTTCAAAAAGGGTATTTTTCAGACATCCGCGAGGTTTTCTCGAAATGTCTGGGTACCGGTTGTCCCGCCTACTACGAAAAGCAGCGATATTCTCCCGCAGAATGTCTGCGGCTCATTCATGAAGCAGGAGGAATTTCGTTCTTAGCCCATCCCTATCTCATTGCAAAAAATCACAGCACGCTTTTGCCCATCGTCACTTCTCTCCGGCAGCATGGCCTGAACGGAATGGAATGCCTTTACAGCTCCCATCCGCCTGCCTATGAAGATATGTGCCGCGAATTATGCCGGACGCAGTCTCTTTTGGTGAGTGCGGGAAGTGATTTTCACGGAGCAAACAAACCGCATGTATTGTTGGGCCGTATCTATGGCAACCGAACCATTCCATACTCGATCCTCGAAAAAATCAAAGATTTTTATCGGAATCGCTTGTGATCCTGCGCATTTTGTAATATAATGTTCTAAAGAATGTCCTAAAATTGATTTTAAGCTGACAGAGGCAGAACAGCTGCTCTTGCAGGGTTATGGATACAAAGGGGGAAATCAGACTTGAGAGTTATCGCCGGAAAAAACCGCGGACATAAATTAGCTGAACTGTCCGGCGAAGCCATTCGCCCCACTGCTGACAGGGTGCGGGAAGCTGTATTCAGTATGCTGTATCCGTATCTGAACGCAGAGACCACAGTGCTCGATCTTTTCGGCGGAACGGGAGCACTTGCTATTGAAGCGCTGAGCCGCGGTGCAGCAAGAGCTCATATTGTCGACCAAAGTCCCTCATCCTGCCGTGTGATTGAGACAAATTTAAAAGCGACGAAAAATGAGGAGATGGCCGTTTTATATCAGCAGGATGCCTTGTCCTTTTTAGAAGAAACAAAGGATTGCTATTCGCTGATATTTTTAGACCCTCCTTATGGAAAAGGGCTGCTTGAGAAGACACTTCCGCTGATCCGACGCCGAAATCTGCTCAAACCAGAAGGGGTTGTTTTTGCTGAATGCGGCTATTTGGAAGCTTTTCCGGAAGTCGAAGGGCTTAAAATTGAAAAACAAAAAAAATACGGACGGACGATCATTGCGCTTTATACTCATGCAGTTTAAACCGGCTCAAGAAAGACAAATTTCAATTTTACGCAAAATACTCCGTTTCAGACGATAAGGTGGAAGATGAACAAATGAAAACAGCAGTATACCCCGGGAGCTTTGATCCCGTTACCAATGGCCACTTGGATATTATCAATCGAAGCAGCAAAATTGTAGACAAGCTGATTGTGGCGATTTTAAACAATTCCAACAAAAGCCCCCTATTTTCTTTAGAGGAGCGTGTTGAAATGCTGAAGCTGGCTACATCGCATCTTCAAAATGTAGAAATTGCAACTTTTTCAGGGCTTTTGGTGGATTTTATGAGTCAGGCGAACGCTAACATTATTGTAAAAGGCCTTCGCTCCGTAATTGATTTTGAATATGAATTCCAGATTGCGCTGCTGAACAAAGTGTTGGATACGAATACAGAAACATTATTTTTAATGACAAACCGAAATTATTCTTATATCAGTTCTTCCGTTGTGAAAGACGTGGCAAAATACGGCGGCGACCTCACGGGACTTCTGCCGGAAGCAACCATTGAAATCGTAAAGCGGAAATACAAAAAGTGAGGGAGTGTGCAAAACTATGGAAATTTCCGACATCATCGATATGATTGAAGACTTGGTGGAAAACGCCTCATCCGTCCCGCTGGTCGGAAAAATCATGCTGGACAAGGAAGACATTTTAAGTTTAATACAAGATCTCAGACTCAATATGCCGGAAGAGATCAAGCAGGCAAAATGGGTGAAGGAACACCGGCAGAAAATCCTTTTGGATGCGCAAAAGGAATACGAGACTATGATCAAAGAAGCAGAGAGCAAAACGCTTGAATTAATCAATGAAAATGAAATTACACAGCGGGCAACGGAAAAGGCAAATGAAATTGTTGCCAATGCGCAGAATGCAGCTCGGGAGCTTCGGATTAATGCCAATCGTTATGCCGATGAAGTATTTGAATCATTGGAGAACAATCTGCTGGAGTACGCAAAAAGCGTTCATGCCGGCCGTGTAGAGCTCCGCAAATAACGCTGCAAAGATGTAAGCCGCGCCACAGGCGGCAGAATGGGGGAAACCAGGAATGGCAAAAAAAGCAACCGCTGCTGCTCCTGCGGTAAAAAAAGTAGCAGATGAAGACAAAAAGACTGCCCTTGCCAATGCAATGGCCAATATTGAGAAGCAGTTTGGAAAAGGCTCGGTTATGAAATTGGGGCAGCAGGCTGATATGAAGATTGAAACCATCTCGACCGGAATTTTAAGCCTTGACATCGCCTTGGGAGTAGGCGGTCTTCCGCGCGGGAGAATTATCGAAATATATGGTCCCGAATCATCCGGTAAAACGACGGTAGCACTCAACTGCATTGCAGAGGCACAAAAAAACGGAGGAATCGCTGCCTTTGTTGATGCAGAGCACGCCTTAGATCCTGCTTATGCCAAAAAGTTGGGAGTAGACATTGATGAATTGCTGATCTCCCAGCCTGATACGGGAGAACAGGCATTGGAAATCACAGAGGCTTTGGTACGCAGCGGCGCTGTTGACATCATTGTCATCGATTCTGTTGCTGCCCTTGTTCCAAAAAGCGAAATTGAAGGTTCAATGGGCGACTCCCAAATCGGTCTTCATGCGCGTCTGATGTCACAGGCACTGCGAAAGCTGGCGGGAATCATCAACAAATCCTCTACGATCGCCATTTTTATCAATCAGCTTCGGGAAAAGGTTGGTATGATGTATGGCAATCCGGAGGTTACGACAGGAGGACGGGCGCTGAAATTTTATGCAACCATCCGGCTGGACGTCCGCCGAAAGGAAGATATCAAAGAAGACGGGAATATCGTCGGTGTGCGTACACGGGTTACTGTCAAGAAAAATAAAGTTGCGCCTCCGTTTAAGGAAGCAGAATACGATAATATTTTTGGGGAAGGAATCTCCCGCGAAAGTTCTATTTTAGATATTGCAACTGATTTTAAAATTATCAACAAAAGCGGCGCGTGGTTTGCCTACAAAGGGGAAAAGATCGGTCAGGGCCGAGATAATGCACGTAAATATCTTCAGGACAATCCGGAAATTTGCGAGGAGATACGCAAACAGGTGATGGAGCAGTTCCTCACAATGGATAAAAAGAATTTGAGCACTGTGAAGGCGGAGGATGCGGATACGGCAGACTCTTCCCAGGACTCTGCGGATTCTTCCGCAATGGAAGCAGAGGATCCGGATCCGCTTACCATTGATGAAAACGATTTTGAAGCACTTTTTTCAGAAGAGGAAGAAAACAGCGGCGGGGATATGTAGTGGTACAGTTCTTTGACCGAAGTCCTATTGTGAAAAAAACAAATTCAATAATTAACGTAATGTATGCAGGGGAGCGATGTGTTGCTGAGAGTGGACAGGATGATTTGTCCAGACCCTTATACCTGATCCGGATTATGCCGGCGGAGGGAGCAGTTTACAAAGCACATGCCTTTCGGCATGTGCTTTTTTCAAGTAAATATAACGCAGTGATTTTCTTTTTGGGGGGAGCTAAAGTAACATGAATCAGAAAAATTTTCGTCTGAAAACCTTAGCAGAAGGAGGCATGCTCGCGGCAATCGCCGTCATTTTAGCTGAATTCGTTAAAATTCCGCTCATGCCAAACGGAGGAAGTGTCACATTAGGAAGTATGATTCCAGTCTTTGTTTTTTCTTATCGTCACGGCTGGAAAAAGGGCGTTTTTCTTGGTGTTGTCTGTGGGGCGCTTCAGCTTTTGTTTGGACAAAAGTATTCGCTCCATCCACTGTCTATATTATGTGATTACATCATTCCTTTTGGAATTATGGGGTTTATCTCGCTGTTTGGACGGACTCTTCCCAAATGTATTGTCGGAATCCTTGTTCTTTCCGCGATCCGTTTTGTTTCTCACACAATTTCTGGGATGGTCGTTTTTGCTACACCATTTTGGGGTTCCATCACCTATAACCTCACCTATGTGGTACCAGAAGCCATCATTCTCATAATTTTAATGGCAGTTTTGATGAAACCACTGGAGAAATACAAAATCCTCAGCCCCATTCACTCAAAAACTTCTGCTTAAGAAGTATAATCCTCTAAAATGCGGGCAAGTTGCTCTTCATTTTCGATGATGATTCCCTTTTCCAGCATCAGCCGGTCCGCTTTGCTCAAAAAGTTAATATCTGTATTGATGATTGTCAGAACCTCGCCAACCTGTTCGTTGGTATAATCGAAAATGGCAAGTTTGTCGTTATAAATCTTAAAGATATATTTTTCCTGGATTTCGCCGTCCATACTGCTGTCTACGCTTTGCGTAGAGTCTGGATCCTCAGGTTCATCGCCGTCTTCCGGCAGAACCGTGATAATATCAGAAGGATTTGAGGATGAGGAAGGGCTGGAATCAGGCGGTGTGTGAGAGGAGGGATGCTCATCTTTTCCATCCGAATCGTCATCTTCACCCGATGGAGTGGGTTCTTGCGGAGAAGGACTTATTGTTTCATGGTCTGATGTTTTAGACTCATTGGGATCATTTTCTACTGAAGCTGGCATATTTGACTGCTCTAACTCGGCAATTTGAGCTCTCAGTTCTGCCTCTTTTTGTTTATAATTTTCGCCGGCAACATAGCCGGTAAATACATATCCCAGTAAAAACCCTACCCCTAACATAATAATACAAATACAGACGGTAAAGATTGAGGAAGATGAATTTTGTTTCTTGTAAAACATGGACGCCACCTCTTCATGTGTAATTTTTGTTAAGAATAGTTTGATCGAAATTGATTCAAAATATACAATAAAACCAGTTATTTTTTTCCAGAGACAACTATTTTACATATTTGCGCTTCCAGGAAAAACGATACAGAAAGAAAACTGAAAGGAATTCTTAACGAATTTTTAAAATTAATTTATGTTTTCCATCTATAAAGTGTGATATAATAAATTATCTTCTACATAATAGGAAATAATTGGATG
>CALYAR010000006.1 GCA_944393585.1 uncultured Clostridia bacterium
GAAAGGAGTGTGTTGTTCACGAACAAATTGTATATTATTACGGGAGCAAACGGACATTTGGGAAGCACGATCATCCGTCTTTTGGAGAAACAGCATTGTATCGTCCGCGGGCTCATCCTTCCTACCGAAAAGGCGGAAAACTATGCCAATGTCCAATACTATCCAGGCGATGTCCGAAACCGCGCCACGCTCCTTCCCCTTTTTGAGGACACAGAAGACACGGATGTCATCGTAATTCATACGGCTGGGCTGATTGACATCACAAAGCAGCCCTCCCCCCTGCTCTACGATGTCAACGTGAACGGAACGCGCACTGTTGCAGATCTCTGCCTCGAAAAGAAGGTCAAACGGATGGTTTATGTGAGTTCTGTCCATGCAATTCCCGAAAAGGGAAAACGGCATGTGATGAAAGAGATCCATTCTTTTTCACCCAGCCAGGTCGTAGGAGGATATGCAAAAACCAAGGCAGAGGCAACCCAAATTGTGCTGGATGCGGTCGAAAAAGGTTTGGATGCCGTCATTGTTCATCCTTCCGGCATCATTGGGCCTTATGATTCCTCCGGCAATCATCTGGTTCAAATGGTAAGCGATTATTTAAAAGGGAAGCTCCCTGCTTGTGTGCGGGGCGGATATGATTTTGTTGATGTACGCGATATTGCGCAGGGGTGCCTGCTGGCTGCAGAACGCGGCAGAACAGGCGAGTGCTATATCCTCTCAAACCGGCACTATGAGGTAAAGGAAGTGCTGGACATCGTCAAGGAGATCGCCGGAGGCCGGCGTCTTCCCGTTCTTCCCATGTGGATGGCAAAAGCGGCGGCGCCTTTGTTTGAAGGAATTGCAAAACTGCGGAAGGAACGGCCTCTTTATACCAAATATTCTCTATACACTCTATCCAGCAATGATAAATTTTCGCATGACAAAGCCACCAGCGAACTTGGTTATCGTCCGCGCGATTTATATCAGACCATAGCCGACACTGTTGCCTGGCTTCGAAATGGAATAGATGGAAGCCAGCCTTTGCCGCAGGGCGTATAAAAAAGTCAAAATGCCGTCCTCTCAAATGAGAGAACGGCATTTTTGAGGTTTTTTATTATTTTTCAGCAGTCACTTAAAATCCATGGCTTTGCTGATTTTTGCGCTTCTCCTTAAAAAATTGATAGCGCTTCTGCCCCATTTGATAAAGGCGCAGTTCCTCTTCCTCTTCCGGAACCGGCATAGGACGTACCTTCCGCGGCTTTCCGTCCTTGTCAATAGCGACCATTGTAAACATTGCCGTCAAAGCCAGAATTCCATCGTCTCCTTCTTTTTCCATCGTCTCAGCATAAACGCGGACAACGACTTCCATGGATGTGCTTCCCACAAAAATCACTTCGGAAATACAGGCAACCAGCTGTCCTACAAAAACGGGATAATGAAACATAATCTCGTCAACCCGCGCCGTCACAACAGTTCCAGCGGAATAGCGCATAGCTGCACAGCCGGCACAGCTGTCCATCATTTTCATGATCTCGCCGCCGTGGACATTGCCGTTTGCATTGGCCTGCGACGGAAGCATAATATCCGATATAATTGCAATTTTCTTCGATTTTAACTTTTGAATATCACTTTTTATCATTTTCTCTGATCTCCACTCTTCGAATCTTTCCGCTGATGGTTTTGGGAAGCTGGTCCACAAACTCGATCACACGCGGATATTTATAGGGTGCAGTTGTTTTCTTTACATGGGTCTGAAGCTCTTTTTTGAGTTCCTCTGAAGGAGTATAATCCTTTGTTAAAACGACCGTCGCTTTGATGATCTGGCCGCGCAGATCGTCCGGTACACCTGTGATCGCGCACTCCAAGACAGCCGGATGCTCAATCAGAGCGCTCTCTACCTCAAACGGGCTGATCCGGTAACCAGAGCTTTTGATAACATCGTCGCTCCGGCCCACATACCAGTAGTAACCATCCTCATCTCTCCAGGCCATATCATTGGTATAGTACATTCCGTCGTGCCATACGCTTTTAGTTCTTTCCTCATCGCCGTAATAGCCCATAAAAAGTCCGACCGGCTTTTTCTTGTCCGTACGGATGACAATCTGTCCCTCTTCCCCGGGAGCACAGGAATTTCCGTTTTCATCGACGATGTCAACATCGTAGCCGGCCATTGGCTTTCCCATAGAACCCGGACGCGGCTCCATAAAGCGGTCTGTTCCAATCACCAATGTCGTCTCTGTCTGGCCATAGCCTTCGTGCAACTCTATATTGGCAAGCTTCAGGAATTTGTAGTAGATCTCCGGATTCAGCGGTTCTCCTGCGATGGAGCAATGCTGCAGGGACGAAAGGTCGTATTCTTCAAAATTTGCTTTGATAAAGAACCGATATATCGTAGGCGGGGCGCAGAAAGTCGTGATCTTGTATTTTTCTATGATGTGCAGCAAATCCGTCTCTTTGAAGCGGTCGCTGTAATTGTATACAAAAACAATCGTTTCGCAAAGCCATTGTCCATAAAGTTTTCCCCAGGCAGTTTTTCCCCAGCCAGTGTCTGCAACGGTCAAATGCTTTCCGTTCGGGTCGACGCACTGCCAAAAATATGCAGTCGATACATGAGCCAGCGGATAGGAAAAGTCGTGAATGACCATTTTCGGCTGTGCAGACGTTCCGGAGGTAAAGTAGAGCAGCATCGGATCGGATGTCTTCGTGTCTTCCTCACCGGTCGGGCGGTCAAATACCTCAGACTGCTTTGCGACCTCAGTTCGGAAATCTTTCCATCCCTCCCGCGGTGTGCTATCGCCGACGAAAACATAAGTTTCAACCGTCGGAGACTCCAGTTTCGCCTGGTCAATATAATTTAGCAAGCCCTCATCCTTTGCTGCAACTATCATCTTTACCTCAGCAGCGTTATTCCGGTAGATAAAATCCTTCTTAGTCGAAAGATGCGTAGTCGGGATTGCCACCGCCCCGATTTTATGAAGGGCCAGGATCGACCACCAGAACTCATAGTACCGTTTCAGACATAGGATAACCCGATCGCCTTTTTTAATTCCGCAGGATTTGAAAAAGTTCGCCGTCTGACTGGTATATTTCTTCAAATCGGCAAAGGTAAATATTTCCTCTTCTCCCTCGTCGTCGCACCAGATCATGGCAACCTTATCCGGCTTTGTTCTGGCAAGCTCATCCATTACATCGAATGAGAAATTGAAGCGCTCGCCAGGATTGATTGTATAATTTTCCATTAACTCCTCATGAGAATGAAAATTCAAATTAACCCATTTTTCTGCTATCAGCATTGTTATCTCTCCTTTATCTCAATCAAGCTGTGTTCATCCTTTACTGCAGGATTACAGCGATAAATTTCGCATCTTTGTCTCCAACTGCCGCCATTCCGTGCGGATAGGAAGAGTCGTAATAAATGGAATCTCCTTCATTTAAAATGAGTTCCTGCCCATTGAGCATGAGCTTTAACGTACCTTCCAGCATATAGTCAAATTCCTGTCCCGCATGGGCATTGGTAGAAATCTCTCCCTTTCGGTCTGCGGGAACCACAACCAAAAACGGCTCTGCTCCCTTGTTGGACAGGTTATAAGCTAAGTTTTGATATTTATATTCTTTTCTGCGGTCAACTGCAAGGCCTTTTCCCTTTCTCACCAGCTGATAGATTTTCAGCTTCGGCTCTTCTCCGGATAATAAAGCTGTCAGTTCCACGTTGCAAATGTTGGCAACCTCATATAAAATACTCACCGGAATATCCACATTGCCGCTTTCATATTCTTCATAAATTTTAGGATCAATATTTAATTTTTCGGCCATTTCGGCCGCTGTAATCTCTTCTACTTCCCTCAAGGCAATTAGTCTCTGTGAGATTTGTTTCAGCTGTTCATACATCGTGTTTTCCTCCTTTTTTATTTTCCGAATTGATTTTGTAACGGATGGTATCATTTTAGCAGATAATTTTAAAATAGCAACCGCTTTGCGCTGTTTCAGCATAAAACTGAAAGTAAATATTTTACAAAGCATTTTTCATTTGCTTTTTGAATAGTTTACACAATTTGGCCAACACTAACCAAAAATATCACAAAAAGGAGCCTGTCTTATGAAAAAAATGAAGATATTCTGGATGATGTTACTACTGATCGGTCTTCTGGCCGATGGCTGCTCCAAACAAGAAGATGAGAATCAAAATACTGCTCCGGATCCTGATAAGCGGCAGGTTTTTCTACAGGATAACGCTTTTGACATTTTAAATAAAATTATCATATAATACACAAAGAATAAATCAATGTTTGATTCATCGGTTCATAGTTAAATTCGGTCCCTTTGAAATCAACGGCAGGAGTAAGGAGGGAGACTGCATGGCAGTAGAAATGTCTTTCCAAGGCCAAAATGAAAATACCTGCAATCAATCCCGCGAAGGTCTGGTTCTGCTCGCTGCTTCTCTGGCTTATTCGCTATCTCGCGGACTTTCTAACCTTGAGCTGGAAACTTTGATTAACCTTTTAGGGATAACAACGTCAACATTGAATTCAATTTATACACAGCGCAGCATTGATTCAAACAGCACCAATATTGTACCATTTATTTAAACTCCATCTATAGTACCACAAATAATTATCAGCAAATAATAATTAAATTTATGCGAAATCAAGAGATATTTTTCAAAATTCAGTTTATTTCGTTTTATTTTATTGAATTTTATGATTTATTGGATTTGAAAAAGTTCAAATCATTCTTTAATATTATACATTGTTAGCACTCATTTAGATCGAGTGCTAACAGAAAGATGAAAATTATTATTTATTATAGGAGGTTTTGTTATGAATATTAATCCCTTGGGTGATAGAGTCGTTGTAACGATGGTTGATACGGAAGAAACCACAAAAAGCGGTATTGTTTTACCAGGCAATGCAAAAGAGAAGCCGCAGATTGCTGAAATTATTGCAGTCGGCCCCGGCGGAATGGTAGACGGCAAAGAAGTCAAGATGGAAGTTAAGGTAGGCGACAGAGTTATCGTCAGCAAATACGCCGGAACCGAAGTAAAGCTCGATTCCAAAGAATATACCATTGTTCGTCAGTCCGACATTCTGGCAAAAGTTGAATAAAAAATTCCAAAATAAATAGATGCAATTTTAATAATCATCAGAGAAATTAGAGGAGGAAATTATCATGGCAAAACAGATTTTACATGCTGCAGAAGCCAGACAGGCTTTGCAGAAGGGCGTCGATACGCTCGCTGATACCGTTAAAATTACCATGGGCCCAAAAGGCAGAAATGTAGTATTGGATAAAAAGTTTGGTTCTCCGTTAATCACAAACGACGGTGTTACCATCGCGAAAGAAATTGAGCTCGAAGACGCGTTTGAAAATATGGGCGCACAGCTCGTACGCGAAGTTGCAACCAAAACTAATGATGTGGCCGGCGATGGAACCACAACTGCTACGCTTTTGGCTCAGGCTCTGATCCGGGAAGGAATCAAAAACGTAACAGCTGGCGCAAATCCAATGATCGTGAAAAAGGGAATTGAAAGCGCAGTAGAGGTTGCCGTCAAAACAATCAAAGAGCATAGCAAAAATGTTTCCGGTAAGCAGGATATCGCGCGGGTAGCTTCGATCTCTGCTGGCAATGATTCTGTCGGTGATCTCATTGCAGACGCTATGGAAAAGGTTTCGAATGACGGTGTTATCACCATCGAAGAATCCAAAACTGCTGAAACTTACAGCGATGTTGTAGAAGGTATGCAGTTTGACCGCGGTTACATTACACCCTACATGGCTACGGATACAGAAAAAATGCAGGCCGATCTTGATCAGCCATATATCTTGATTACCGATAAGAAAATTTCCAATGTTCAGGATATTCTCCCGTTGCTGGAGCAAATTGTACAGCAGGGTAAAAAACTCTTAATCATCGCAGAAGATATCGAAGGAGAAGCGTTGACTACTTTAATTGTCAATAAGCTTCGTGGTACTTTTGTCTGTGTCGGTGTAAAAGCACCTGGTTTCGGCGACCGCAGAAAGGAAATGCTGCAGGATATCGCTATTTTGACCGGCGGTACTGTTATTTCTGATGATTTGGGTCTTGATTTGAAAGAAACTACAATCGATCAGCTTGGTAAAGCACGTCAGGTTATCGTTCAGAAAGAAAACACCATCATTGTCGACGGTGCTGGTTCTACTGAAAATATCAAGGCGCGTATCGGCCAGATCAAAGCACAAATCGAAGAAACCACTTCTGATTTTGATCGTGAAAAACTGCAGGAACGTCTTGCAAAGCTTTCCGGCGGTGTAGCCGTCATCAAAGTTGGTGCCGCTACTGAAACAGAAATGAAAGAAAAGAAACTCCGCATTGAAGATGCCTTGGCTGCTACTAAAGCTGCTGTTGAAGAAGGAATCGTAGCAGGCGGCGGAACTGCTTACTTGGATGCACAAAGCAGTGTAGAAGAATTGATTGCTACACTTTCCGGCGATGAAAAGACAGGTGCTGAAATTGTGGCCAAAGCATTGGAAGAGCCAGTAAAACAGATTGCGCAAAACGCAGGCTTAGAAGGAAGCGTAATTGTCGATAAAGTTAAGAATTCGGAAGTAGGCGTTGGATTTGATGCATTGAAAGAACAATACGTCAATATGCTTACAGCAGGTATTGTTGATCCGACAAAGGTAACAAGAAGTGCGCTCCAAAATGCAGCCAGCATTGCTGCTATGGTTCTCACAACCGAAAGCCTGGTAGCGGAAAAACCAGCTCCGGAACCGCCGGTAGCAGCGCCGCAGGGCGGAATGCCAGGCGGAATGTATTAACCCGTTAATAGTAAAAAGGTAAAATAGTGGAAAAGGCATGCAGAAAATTGGGTTTGTATGCCTTTTTCTTTTCCGAATCTTCCGCTTTTTTTCGCAAATTTGTATTAAGCCCTAAAAAAATTTAAAAAATTTCAAAAAAGCTATTGACAAATTCGGCATTTTCGTAGATAATATTAGCATTGTGATTGGATATCAATCATAAGCGGATGTGGCGGAATGGCAGACGCGCTAGCTTCAGGTGCTAGTGGTAGCAATACCGTGCAGGTTCAACTCCTGTCATCCGCACCATTTTTTTATTGGAACGAAGAATTTGATATCGAATCATTCGGAGGCATAGCTCAGCTGGTTAGAGCGTTCGCTTCACATGCGAGAGGTCAGGGGTTCGATCCCCTTTGCCTCCACCAAATACGAAAAACCGCCCATTGCAGGCGGTTCTTTTGTTTTCTTACACGATTTTTATACGTTTGATTCCTACTGCTCTTCTTTTAAACACCTTTCTCCCCGCCTTGCGGGAAAGAAAATCGGGTAAACCTCTTTTTTGTACTTTGAGATTCATGAGCTCATTGATTTTACGATTTTAATCCATTTTTAGCTGTAACCCAATAGATGATTCAAAGCACTTTTTCCTGTGCCATCCCACTGTCAAAAAACAAAATTTTATGCAAATCATCGATCATGCTTTTTGACATCACAATCTAAAAATACTTTCGAACCCGTTGCACTCCTTTGTCCCTGATATTTTCCCTGATAAGGCTTGAGTGCGCGTTCGTCCATTTTGGCAAATACAAGCTGCCCTACCCTGCGTCCCGCTTGCAGCTCAATGGCGCATCGATTGGCATTAAACAGCTCCAAGGTAATTTCTCCCTGAAAGCCGGGATCTACCCATCCTGCATTCTGAATAAACAATCCCATCCTTCCAAGCGAGCTTCTTCCTTCTACAAAGGCAGTCAAATTATCCGGCAGAGCAATGTATTCCATCGTAGTTGCGAGCACAAATTGTCCGGGCAGCAGCAGATATTTGTCTGCCTGAATTGTTTTATAGGTAATTTCATTTACCATTGTGATGATTCCGCTGGAGGAGTCCTCTACGATACTAAAAGTATCTCCCAGGCGAATGTCAACGCTGGCGGGCTGAATTTGTTCTTTCTCCAAAGGTGTGATGGACAGCGTCTGCTCTTCCAGCATTTTAAGAATTGTTTGATCGGATAATATCATATCAATCCCTCCTTTTTTACAAGATCACCGATATTTGATATTTTATCATATATCCACCCTTCTGAGTATCCTTTTCCCAGTAGATTTTTATTGACATTTTTAACATAAAGTGAAACGTTTCCTCTCTTCCGCCCCATTCAGCTCCTCAAGCAGAAGAAGTCATTCATAATTATCCTATTTTGAATTCATTTGGATACTATCGTACTTTTTCTATCTGCTCTGTTTTAAAAAAATGGAAATATACTCTCATCTATCTGATTGCTGCAAAACGGATAACTCCTGGGCTTGAAAAAGCAAAATGATTCTGATATGCTGGTACCAGTACAAGCTTAATCCAGAAACCAACAGGAGAAAAAATATGAATTTCAAATGGGACGCGGAGACATATACCAATCAGTTTTCTTTTGTACCTCGATACGGCACTGATTTGATCGATTTGATCGATACAAAGTCAAGCAAGTCCGTTTTGGATTTAGGATGCGGGAATGGTGTTCTGACCAAACAATTATCAGAGCGCGGCTTTAAGGCATTTGGCCTGGATGCTTCTCCCGAATTATTGCAGATTGCCCGCAGAAATTATCCGGAACTTGTTTTTTTGCTCGGAGACGCTGTCAATTTTAAACTGCCGGAAAAAGTCGATGCCGTTTTTTCAAACGCTGTTTTTCACTGGATTCCTGAAGAAAAACAGCCTGATCTGCTTCGCTGTGTCTATGACTGCCTAAACGGGCAGGGCCAGTTCGTATTTGAATTCGGCGGATTTGGTAACAATGCGTTGATCCATCGCGCCTTAAAGGAAGAATTCTACAGACGCGGGTACTCATATACCATGCCTTTTTATTTTCCAACGCTGGGCACTTATGCTTCTCTGCTGGAGAAAATCGGTTTTGAGGTAACCTATGCTGTCCTATTTGACCGCATGACCGAACTCGCTGGAGAGGAAGGCTTGGCCGATTGGATCCGGATGTTTATTCAGGCGCCGTGGGAAAACATACCTGAATCGGAAAAAAACGATATTATACGCGAAACAGTGGGTAAGCTTCGCTCGGCTCTATTGATCCATGGAAAGTGGTATGCAGATTATGTACGCCTGCGGATGAAAGCAAAGAAGAAATCGCGTTTAAATTAATTTCAGAAGCCCAGAAGAATGACCTTCCGGGCTTTCGCTTTATTCATTTTCCTATTTAGAATCTCAATGGTCATCTGAATTTGTGTTGGACAAATCGCAGTTTTCCTTCTGCTCTGCAGAAGGAAAACCATCGTTCCCATCTATATCTTCTTTTGGATCATTCTCATATAAGTCTTCTGTTTCCAAAGGCAGCAATTCCTGTTCGATCGGCGTATCGGCCAGCGGTAAATTGTGCTGTTTTTCATCCGCAGCATCCTCCCGCCCAATTGTATGGGACAGGATTAACGAGGCTTTGGCAGCCGCAGGTCCAACCATTTCATATAAAATAGCTGACGAAAGAATGATCGTGGACAGCATCAAGCCCGATTCTGCCGGAAGAATTCTTTCTCCTAAAGCGGCAAGACCAATGGACACACCGGCCTGAGGAATCAAGGCGAGTCCCAGATAATTGCGGATGGACCGATCGCTATGGCTAATCCATGCGCCCAAATACGCCCCGATATACTTTCCAATGATACGCACAAAGAAATACACCACACCAATGATTCCCGCTGTTTCAAGCGATGGAATGTCGAGGCGCATACCTGAAAGCACAAAAAATACTGCCAAGACCGGCGGAGTAAACTTGTTTACCTGCTTGAATAATTTTTTGTTTCCGCTGAAATTCATATAAGCCGTTCCCAGCGCCATGCAGGATAGCAAAGGTGATATATCCAAAGCCGTGCAAAATCCTGTCAATGTCAAAAGAATGGCAATCGTAACGACCAGCCGGTGATCGTACGACCGTTTTTCATTGATGAGTTTATTTAAAATCCAACCTCCCAAAATTCCTAAGCCTACCGCAGAAATATTGATTATAACGGGGAGAATCACAACCGTAGCGCTGAACCCTCCCTCACTTTCCATTGCCTGCGCGACAGCTGCACAAATACTGAATGCGATTAACGCTACCGCGTCGTCCAAAGCGACAACCTGAAGAATCATATTGACAAACTTCCCTTTCGCTTTGTACTGCCGGATCGTCATAATCGTGGAAGCCGGTGCCGTAGCACATCCAATCGCTCCCAGCAGCAAAGAAAATGGAATGGACAGATGAAAAACAAAAATCATCGTAAGAGAGATCAGGACGGCCGCAATCAGTGCTTCAAAAATAGTGATGATCACAGTTTGTTTTCCGCTTTTTCTCAAAGCGGAAAATTTAAAATATTTACCCGTTCCAAATGCAATAAACGCCAGAGCAATATCCGTCACAAAATCCATACTGTCCAAAACCGCAGTTGGAACTACTCTCAGAACATAGGGACCCAATAAGACCCCAGCAAAAATATAGCCCGTTACATTGGGAAGTCTCAATTTCTTTGTCATGCGTGTTAATAAAAAAGCAGCTAATAAAATAGCAGCCAGGCTTAAAATGACCGCTGCCGCTCTGTTATTCTGATAAACGGATTCCAGCATAAATTTCACTCCATTTTTCTCCGGCCAAACCACTACACCAAACGTATCGGAGATATTTTTTCTTAGTATATTGATTATATGCACCAAATGTGATAAAATCAAATTATATTTTATAATCAAACGATTCATTATTTTTATAACAGGTCAAAGGAGTTTCTATGATTGACGTAAAAGTAAAAACCCTTTTAACACTGGTTTCAACAGGAAGCTATACCAAAGCGGCGGAATGCCTTTCCTTATCTCAGCCTGCGGTGAGCCATCATATCAAACAATTGGAAGAAGAATTTCATATTAAGCTGTTTTATCGAAATAAAAAAGAACTCAAGCTCACTCCCGAAGGGCAGATTTTACTCAAGTATGCCCGAAGAGCGGCCGCTGTCTCCAACAATGCAAGGCAGGCGATCGAAGACAGCCGCAAAGATATTTCACGCATCTCAATCGGTATTACACCGACTGCAGAAGAAAACCTGATTCCGCATGTCCTGGCTGCTTATTGCAATCAACATGACAGAATGCACATTAATATTTGTACGGATACCATTCATCATATTTATGATAAACTGAAATCCTACGAACTTGATGTTGCGATCGTGGAAGGAAATATCACCAGCCCCGATTACAAATCCATCCTGCTCGATACGGACTATCTTTGTCTATGCGTTTCCCCTCACCACCCACTTGCCGGACGCTCCAGCGTATCCCTGCAGGAAATCAAAGAAGAAAAATTTATTCTTCGATCTAAAACTGCCGGAACAAGACTGCTTTTTGAAAATTATCTAATGGGGCAGTTCGAAAATATCCACAATCTTAATATCATTATGGAAATTGACAATGTAGCAACGATAAAAGAGTTGGTTGCGCATAATCTGGGCATATCTGTCATTGCCTACAGCGCCCTGCGGGAGGAAGAAGCCTCCGGGAAACTTTCGATTGTTCCCATCGAAAATTCCAGCATGGTCCGTGAAATCAATATGGTTTACCACAAGGATTTTTCACATACAAATGTTTTGGACGGTATCTGCCAGCTTTATAAAAAAATGACACGAGCGTCCATTTCGCCTCTCTATCAGCACCGGCAATCCTATTTGGGTAAATAGCTGCTGAAAAAGGGAGTATTGATGATCCATAATGCTTTCTGCTAGAAAAACTAGCGCAATATTACGAAGCTGGAACATGACAAGTTCCGCTTATGCTGGGGCTTTTTTATTCCACAGTATAATCAGTATCAAAAAAACAGCTTTCATGGAAGAACTATTGTTGATAAGACAAATCGGATACATTGTTTTTGGTTGAAAAAGCACTCCAAGTCATGGTATAATAAACTCAAAAACACGGAAAAGGCAATATTGAGGGGTGAAAACATGGCAGATTCCAATATTACAAAAAATGCATTGGCCAGCGCCCTAAAAAAATTAATGGAACAAGAAGATTTTTCAAAAATCAGTGTCGGAGACATTTGTGAAGCTTGCGGAATGAACCGGAAAAGTTTTTATTATCACTTTCGGGACAAATATGACTTGGTAAATTGGATTTTTGATACAGAATTTATCATGGCTGCTTCAAAAAATGATTTTCAATCAGAATGGGAATTATTGGAAGATATTTGCCGTTATCTTTATCAGGAACAAAATTTTTATTCCCATGCTTTTCAAATTACGGGGCAAAATTCATTTTCCGATTACTTTTGCCAAAGGCTTCGGCCGATTTTATTGGAATTTACAAAAGAGTGTCAAATCTCTCCCACATATGCAGATTTTTTTCTTTCACTTTTTTGCGATGTTGTATATGCAGCCCTTGTACGCTGGATATCGGATGGAACCGATCTGCTTTTGCCTGATCTGTTTTTGAAGGAATTGCGTAGAATTACAGCATCTCTTTCTCAAAATCTCCTTAGAGATGAGTTGGAAAGTAAAAATACCTGAATTAAGATCGTATCTTCTGCAGACGTTAAATTCAAAGTCTATTTTTGTTGTTCTGCACACTTTGGTATGTTCACAAAAAAAATATTTGAATGAAACAAACAGGTCTGCAGCGCAGAAACAGAGAAAGGAATTTTTATGAATTGGATATCGGAAATCGAGGCTTTTACACCATGCTCCGAACAGGAGGCTAGGGACAAGGAAATCATATTAAAGTATTCCAGAACTCATGCCGGTACGGTGCTGCTGCGAAGCGATCCCATTGCACACTGCACCAGTTCTGCTTTTATCTTAAACAAAGAGCAAACTAAGGTCTTGATGATTTTCCACAAAATCCGAAATTCATGGTCCTGGCCAGGCGGGCATGCCGATGGAAACGAGGATCTGTTAGCGGCTGCGCTCCAGGAAGCCAGCGAAGAAACGGGATTATCCGATCTTTCTCCCTTGACTAGGGATATTGCATCTTTGGATATCTTCCCGGTAGAAAGTCACAGAAAAAGGGGACGCTATGTCAATCCCCATCTTCATTTTTCAGTGGGATATCTTTTGACTGCGGACGAAAATACGCCTCTTCGCTTTTGTCCGGAAGAGGCAGCGGCCGCCAAATGGATTTCCATAAAAGAAATCCACTCAAAAAATTTTTCACAGTCTGATGTTTTATTGTATCAAAAACTATTGGCGCGGGCAAAAGCGTTCAAATAAACGGGAGGAAAAAGGAACAAGCGTATCGGTACCATTTTTATGATCTGTCTGGTTTTATTTCATTTGTGCGGCTGCTCCCATTCAGCCGGTGAAAAAGAAAGCAAAGTACAAATTCTAAACCAGTGTTCTTCTGAAATTTACGGAATCCACTTGGAATACTATTTGGGAGAACAGGCAGTGGGAGGCCAGATGATATCCTATAATCCGAAAATGGACGGGCCCCTTCAAACGGAAGAAGCGTTTGCGATTGCCCTATCCCAAAACGATTTTCCAAACGGGGCAGATTTGAGCGCTTTTGGGATGGAACTGTTTGTTGTCACACGCTCCCAAGAGGAACGCCCCGTTGGAAAACGTCCGGATTTTGCAGCAGAATTCGATCCGGTTTATCCCTTTGCCAGAAAGGGCGATGAACAAAAGGGATTTGCGATTTTATCCGCGGATTCCACGTCAAAAACAAAAAAACTGCATTGGCACGGCATCCAATCTCAAATTTTCCGTACCGGCTTCATTGTAAAAAAGACATGCTGCTCAAATGTTTATTGGTCTCAAATGAGCAGCATGTCTTTCGTCCAGTTTAGCCGCCGGGCAATCAATTCAAGATTCCATAAAGCCGCGACAAAATGTAT
>CALYAR010000007.1 GCA_944393585.1 uncultured Clostridia bacterium
TGGATTCCGATGACGTTACATTTCGCTGCAATTTGGTTACGCTCTCCGATGAACCGAATTACGCGGACAAAACCATGGTAGACTACAGCAGTGACGAAATTTCTACTGAAGATGCTCATGTTCTCATGCAGGCAATCGCAGAGGAACTTAACACAGAGGAACTGAAATTTTATGGCGGAACCAGCTACCGGCATTTGCTTGTTTACCACAAAGGCAGTGTCCGTTGCACCCTTACCCCTCCCCATGATATTTCCGACCGGAAGGTAGGAGAATTCCTGCCAAAGGGAGATAACAGCGATGTGCTGCTGTCAGTAATGGAACGCTCCCATGAGATTCTAAAAAATCATCCGCTTAACCTGGAACGCATGAAAAAAGGACTGCATCCGGCTAATTCACTGTGGATCTGGGGACAGGGCAGCCGGCCGGAGCTTGAGAATTTCAATCAAAAATTTGGTTTAAAAGCAGGGGTCATCGCCGCAGTAGACTTAATCAAAGGAATCGCAAAAACAGCTGGCATGAAAGTTTACGAAGTAGAAGGGGCCACAGGAGGAATAGAAACGAACTTTTCCGGTAAAGCACAGGCCTGTGTGAAAGCGCTGCTCGAGGACGATATGGATTATATCTACTTACATATCGAATCGCCGGATGAGTGCGGCCACAAAGGAGATTTAGCGGCAAAAATCCATTCCATTGAAACGATAGACCGCGAAGTAGTGGGATATATTGTAAATGCTCTCAAAGAGGCAAAGATGGATTTCCGCCTGCTCGTCACTCCAGACCATCCAACTCCCATTGCGATTAAAACCCATGCACGCGATCCGATTCCATTTTTCATTTACGACAGTACAAACGAGACGGACAGCCATATTTCCTGCTATTGTGAAAAAGAGGCGAATCAAACCGGTGTTATGATTGAAAAAGGGTATACTTTAATGAACAAGCTATTGAACCGCTGATGATATGCCACCCAAAAAGGAGGGTAAAATGGACGAAAAGACAGAAAAACTCAAAAAGCTTGCGCTCTATTTAGTAATTGCTGCCTGCAGTGTGTTTTTGGCAGCTGTTTTATGTTACTTAATCCCGAAAGTAGCAGTCCTTTTGATGCCTTTTCTGATTGGATTTTTGATCTCACTGATTATGCACCCATTGGTTAAAGTAATGCACAAGTATTTACATTTTCCCAATCAGTTGGCAGCAATCGTGTCACTGGTTTTGACAGTGGCCTTAATCGGAACGGGATTGTACTATTTGATTGTTACGATCATTCGGCAGTGTGTGGATCTGTATTACCGCTTACCGGAATTATACAATACATTTTTGGAACAATATGCCCCGCTGATTGAACGGATCAGCGGATTTTATGAAGATTTACCAGCCGACACCAAAAGCATGATTGATTCGTTTCTGCAAAATATCCCCAATCAATTGGCTAATTTCATTCAGCCGGTCACAAGATTTGCTGCCGGAGTGACAACCTCCCTTCCCTCCGTCCTGATCTTTACTGTTGTCATGATGATGTCCGCCTACTTTATGTCGGCAGATAAAAGAATGATGCCGAATATTCTTCGGAAAATCACATCGGAAGCTGTATACGAACGGATTCGCCAGACAAAAGCGCAGATGTTTCGGGCTTTGGGCGCCTATTTTAAAGCACAGCTGATTATTTTAAGCGTCGTATTTTTAATTTTGTCGCTTTGCCTGAACATTGCAGGAGTGGATTATGCCTTTTTATTTGCACTTTGTATTGCCATTTTCGATGCACTTCCTATATTTGGGAGCGGAGCAGTTTTAATTCCCTGGTCCCTGATTGCTCTCATTGGGGGCGAAATCCGTTTGGCAGTAACTTTGATTATCACCTATGGAATTATCATTCTCACCCGGCAGCTGATTGAACCAAAGCTGGTTTCAGTTCAAATTGGAGTGCATCCTTTGGCAACGTTGCTTGCCATGTATGTCGGGCTGAGGCTATTCGGTATTATTGGCCTGATTTTAGGGCCTGTTATTGTTCTGGTAGCCTCGAATTTCTATCGGACTTACCAGGCTGAAAAAAGCGGTGTCCCGCCGCCTGAAAATAAACTGAAAAAAAACGAGGGGTAATTCCAATAAATGCTGTGTACTTTATGGGTGTGGCCCTATGGAAAAAACCCATTTTAACTGGCAAACTTTGATATAATAGGACACATGTTCAATCAAACGATTGTATCATTAGCGAAAGAGAACTTATTTCCAATTAATCAGAGATGATTTCCGGCTTCCTACAATCAATGGCTAAGCCGGTAATCAGTTTAACGTATCCCGAAATAGTATCAAGGCAATGTAAAAAACAGCGTTACATTGCCAAAAGTGCTCAAAGTAAGATTAATTTGCTGCTGAATTGATAACAAGTTATACTCCGCGTTTTCCGTACCAATGACAGCGGCACACTTATCTTATTATTTGTTTGCCCGAAGGGAAAATTACCGGAGTGCTATTGTAAAATAATCTTGGAGGTATTCTATGTTATTTGATTCCCATGCGCATTATGACGATCCCAAATTTGACCCGGACCGTGATACATTGCTTTCTTCCATGAATAAAAATGGAATTGAACTGATTGTGAACCCTGGCTCAGACTTAAAGTCGTCCAAAGCGAGCGTTGCTTTAGCGAAAAAATATGATTTTATCTATGCTGCAGTTGGAGTCCATCCGCACGACGCCAAAAGCATGAACGGAGAAACTATTTCAGAGCTGGCTTTACTGGCCAGGGAGAAAAAAGTTGTAGCGATTGGAGAAATCGGCCTTGACTATTACTACGACAATTCTCCCCGGGAAACGCAGAAATATTGGCTGATACAGCAGCTCAAGCTGGCAAAACGCCTCCGGCTCCCTGTCATTATTCATGACCGTGACGCCCACGGAGATTGTATGGATATCCTGCGGCGGGAAAAACCTGAAAAATGCGTTCTGCACAGTTTTTCAGGCAGTGTGGAAATGGCAGAGGAAGCAGTCCACCTGGGAATGATGCTGTCTATTTCCGGCCCGCTGACCTATAAAAACAATCATAAAACAGTGGAAGTGGTCAAACGGATCCCGCTTGAATTTCTTATGATCGAGACTGACTCCCCCTATCTGCCGCCGGAGCCGCACCGGGGAGAGCGAAACTCTTCCCTGAATGTCAAATATGTGGCCCAGAAAATCGCAGATCTCAAAGGGATTTCGTTTGAAGAGGTTTCGCAGCAAACCAATTTAAATGCGAGAAATTTCTTTTCTATTCGTTAAACGGCTCGCCGGCTGCATTAAAAAAGGCAGCAAAAAAAGCAAAGGGCTCAGCTTAAATTTTATTGAACCGGTCGCCAGAAACAGTACTGCCCTTTATTGCTGTTCGAAAGAACGAGGACATGGAAATATTCAAAAGATAAAGGGTACCAAATTGATACAACGATGAAATGAAAATATGACTCTTTGGCTCTACGCATTAACTCTCCAAAGGGATCAACAATAACCCCCTCACCGAAAGTCATTTCAGCGAGGGAGTTATCTTCACACTTTTGCGGAACATAAAATATGGTATCCTGCTTTTCGTTCCAGTATTTCACAATTTCCAAATAACGTTCGCATTTTTTCCATGGAACTGGGAGCTCCCTGTTTTTTTTGAATGACAACATAAAGTTTTCCGCCCGAATTCAGATGCCGGTAGGCTCCTTCATAGATTGAAAATACTATCTCCTTTCCGGCCCGGATAGGAGGATTTGTTAAGACACAGTCATAACTGCCCCTGATATTGGAAAAACCATCGGTTTCCAAAATGGCACAAACTGCTCCGCATGAATTTTGCTCCGCATTATGCCTTGCCGCATCCAGCGCCCTTCGATTGATATCCGCCAAAGTAATTTTATCATTGGAAAAGAATGATCCGATAATAATTCCCACCGGCCCATATCCGCAGCCAAAATCCAAGAGCTTTTTTCTCTCTTCCGAATCATTTTCCCGAATATAGGTCTCAATCAGAAGCCGTGATCCAAAATCCAAACCATGTTTGGAGAAAACGCCGGAGTTGGTTTTAAACTGAAATTCTCTCCCCAGGACTTGAACACGATAGGATAATGTCTGCTCTTCGCTTTGCGGGTTTTGTGTATAATAGTGCTGCATGTGCATGATATTCATTCCTATCTATACCCTAAAATTGTGCCTCTGATAGAATATACTCGAAAAGATCAATGTTCTGTTCGTGCATACCGGATTCCAATCCTTTGACCGGAACTGTTCGGATCCCTGCCAGCATGAGATAAAATTCCACATCCGATTCACCATTTCGTTCAAACAAAGGAAGAGACTGTATCTTAATGCCAATCAGTTTGCCGCTCTCATTATATTCCAAATTTTCACTCGGCACCTGGTAACGTTCGGCATATTCCGTCAAGTCTTCCCATTCCTCCCGCTCCTTGTAATACTGAAGGCAGGTTTTATCCATCAGATATAAATCGACAATAGAAGAATCCAAAAGCTGTGTTACCAGCGAGGTATATTCACTGTTCCAATCATCGTCCATATAAGGGTTAAGCTCTACAGAGGCAAATGTAATGGTTTTTGCCCCATCTCCGTTCCAATCGACCGCAAATTCTTCTAATTCGCTTCCGATTGAGGCACGCTGATCATCTCCAAATACATGATCCCCCAAATATAAAAATGCCATATCCAGCTGATCCTGTTTTGGAAATAATACTACAGTTATGGTAATTATAACGAGAAAGACCAAGCCAATTAAAATTGCTCCCTTATGATAATACCATATATTGCTCCACCACTCTTTACTGAGGGGTTTTCCAAAATTTGCTTTCTTCTTTTCCTCCAACAACCTGACACCTCTCTATCAGAGCTTTCCAAATGATTTAATTAAATGACGACAAAATATAACGTGCTACTTCAAGACTGTAGTCATACCGTTCCATATTATCGCCCTTTTCCTCATTGTATCTTCTTCCGCGGACTATCATATAAACGTTGTCGTCATCACTGATATCGTCGGGAAGGTCGATCCCGCTGTCGGTCAGCATCCTATTGCCGTTCATTTTTACACCAACATATTGGCCGTTTACTTCAACCAGCTTGTCTTCCGGAATGCCGCACTCTTCTGCCCATTCGCCCAAATCCTGAAAAATATAATTGTCATTTTGGGTTACCAAATCAAAGCACGGTTTGTCAAATAAAAAGATAACGGCTTCACCAGCAGCAATTTCGAGCTCTAATTTTTGGCCCATGCCAAGGCTCTGTTCATCTTTCGCAGACGGGCTATAGGCGTTAGGATAAAATACCATAGACACTTTTCCGTCTCCGTTAACATCTTTTCCCATTTCCTGCAAAAAATCATGGATTCCCATAAGCTGTTCTTCGGTAAAGCTTTGGTATCCAAAATAATCTACCGTTACATCCGGATTTACTTTTGTGACTTGATCGTAAATCCCGTAGCCAATGATTGCACCGATAAACAATATTACCAAAAACCGGAACCGATAATAATACCAGATATTTCCCCACCATTTTTTAGAGAACCTCTTTCCAAAGCCCTCTCCGCGAAGTTTTTGTCTTTCCTCGTCCATGGTCATTCTCCTTTCGAACTTTTCCTATGCCTGCGGCTTCATAGCCGAGATAGCTTGAAGAGGATCCTATCTTTCCATCAACACCCTAAAAATATCCCTTTTGCCTCCTGTCTATCCGCCAATTCGCAAAAATCTGCTTCTATTTTCTGCCGCTAGAGAGAAAACCAGCAAAGGTGGAAAAAGAAATATTCCCAGGCAAGAAGCACTAATGGCATTCTTTCGTTTACAGTTACTTATATAGTATAACAGGAAGAGCTCATATTTTCAAGCCCTTCCCGATAATATAGCGATCCCATGCTTTTCCCTGTACGGCTCACTTTTAACAGGTGAAAACAGCTGTATTTATATTCTTCATATCATAAACCGCTCTTTAACAAGAGCGATATATTCGCCGTTTCGGGTGCGGCTTTTCCGTTTCCGAACAAAAAGGAGGCAATGCTTCTACCATCGCCTCTGTGAGAAATATTATGCTGAAATAAGAGCGTAGCGCTCCGACTCGATGATCTCCATCATAACGGCATAAGGCGAAGCCGCACCTCCGGCCACCATGGAGAACAGTCTTGGTGTACAGCCTGAAACCAGCGCAACACCCACCTCGTTTTTTGTGACAGGCTGCTGCTTATTTCTGCTGGCCACATTCCAGAATACGATATCCGGCAGCCGATATCCGTGGTCCCTGAATAATTTCTGTGCGTATGTAAAGTTCGTGACATCCGCATTGCAGATACAAGCGTCAAATTCCATATCTGAAACGATATAGATTTTTCCAGGCATATCCTCCTGCGGAACGGAATGCTTAACCGCCGCCTTTAAAATCAGCTCAAAGACTGCCTGAAGGTTGGTATTGGCAATCTCGTTGTAACCGGCGCAATACCGAACTTTCTCCGCAATATCCCTTCCTTTGATCTCGACCAACTGGGGTCTCGCAGAGAAAGTGATAAAGTGGTTATGAAATGCGCCGGTATTGCGCTCTGCAAAGTAGATTCCAAGCGACTGCGCCACTGCCTCCGGCATAGGCTTTCCGCCGCCGTACATGGAACCAGAGCCGTCAACGACCACGAGCGCATTCTCGTTTGTACCGAAATTCTCCAGGGAATTCCATGT
>CALYAR010000008.1 GCA_944393585.1 uncultured Clostridia bacterium
GCCCGGTTTTGAATGTATTCGGGAATTTTTTTCATAGGGCCCGGCCGGTACAGCGAAATTGCCGCAATGATATCCTCCAGATTCCTTGGTTTCAGCTCTTTTAAAAACTGCCGCTTGGCGCCGCCGCCTTCTAACTGGAAGATGCACTCATTGTCACCGGCGCAGATCATATCGTAAACGCGTGGATCGCCGTAATCAATCTGATCCATATCCAAGTTTATTCCGCGGGACTGCTTGACATTCCTTATGGTATTTTGGATGACAGTCAGGTTCCGCAGACCCAAAAAATCCATCTTGAGGATCCCGAGCTCCTCTAAAATGCCCATCGGGTATTGCGTAGTAATGACATCATCGTTCAGCTGCAGCGGAACGTAGTCCGATACCGGATTTTTGGTGATAACAACTCCCGCCGCATGGGTAGAAGCATGGCGGGGCAGGCCTTCCAGGGCAATCGCAGTATCGAGCAGCCGTTTGACATCCTCCCGGTTGTCGTACAGTGTCTGCAGATCCCGCGACTGCTTCATAGCATCCTGGATTGTCATTTTGAGGCCAAACGGAATCAATTTAGCGACTACGTCAACATCCGCGTATTTCATATCGAGCGCGCGTCCCACGTCCCGGACAGCCGCCTTTGCTTTCAGCGTCCCAAAGGTAATAATCTGCGCCACATGATCGCTCCCATATTTCTCAATGACATATTCGATCACTTCCGAACGCCTTTCGTAGCAAAAGTCCACATCGATATCCGGCATACTGATACGCTCCGGATTCAAAAATCGTTCGAAAAGCAGATCATATTGGATCGGATCGATCGTGGTAATCCCCAAACAGTAGGAGACCAGGCTTCCCGCGGCAGAACCTCTCCCCGGCCCTACCGCAATGCCTTTCTGTTTTGCAAAATTGACATAATCCCATACAATCAGAAAATAATCCGTATAGCCCATCTGATGGATGGTTTCCAATTCATAGCGCAGCCGTTTCAATAATTCCTGCTTTCCGTCGGGATAGCGGCTGCGAAACCCGGTAAGGGTCAATCGTTTTAAATATTCATAATGATCTTCTCCGCCGGACACCTGATAAGAAGGGAGCCGCAGTTTCCCAAATTCAATCTCCACCTGGCACCGGTCTGCAATTTGAGCCGTATTGGAAACAGCCTCCGGCACGTCTGGAAACAGCGCTTCCATTTCCGCCTGCGATTTAAAGTAAAACTCGCTCCCCTGCATTTTCATTCGATCTGTATCATGGATGGTCTTTCCTGTCTGGATACACATCAAAATGTCCTGCAGACTGGCGTCCTCCCGATTGACATAGTGTACGTCATTAGTTGCAGCCAGGCCAATGCCGAGTTCGCGGGACAGCCGGATTAAGCCACGGCGCGCCGTCTCTTCTTCCGGGATTCCATGATTTTGAATCTCCAGAAAAAAGTGGTCTTTTCCAAAAATACTAATGTATTTTTCTGCTTCCCGCTTCGCTCCCTCATAGTTGCCCTCAATCAGCATACGCGGGACTTCGCCATTGATACAGGCGGAGAGTGCAATCAGCCCTTTAGAATGCATGCGGAGAATTTCCATGTCGATACGCGGCTTATAATAAAACCCTTCGGTAAAAGCGATGGAAACCAGCTTCATCAGATTCTGGTAGCCGGTATTATTTTCACATAACAGCACCAAATGGCTGCTTTTTGCATCAAGCTCCCCATCCTTATCGTGCAGCCCGCGGCGCGCTACATAAACCTCGCAGCCGATAATAGGGTGAAGTCCCTCTGCCTTTGCCATTTTATAGAACTCGATCGCTCCGTACAAATTTCCGTGGTCAGTTATGGCAATCGAGTGCATAGAAAACTCTTTTGCCCGGGCAATTACCCGGGGGATCACTGCCAATCCATCGAGAAGGCTGTATTCCGTATGCAAATGAAGATGGACAAACCCATTTTCCCCCATTGGTATGCCTCCTTTTTACATCAGGGTCTCTGCCGCCTGATCGTGTTCATAGGCCGCCGCTGTTTTTACGTCTTTGGAAATTTGTTCTTTTAAAGCCTCCAGAGAATCAAATTTTCTCTCATCCCGGATTCGGTCCAAAAAATCAATTTTAATATTTCGGCCGTAAAGATCGCCTTTAAAATCAATGATATAGGTTTCCACCGTTAAATCCTCACCGCCGATGGTCGGCTTGATGCCGATGTTTGTTATGCTTTTATGCAATATCCCGTCAATAAACGTTCTGGTAATGTATACGCCGTTCTTTGGCAGCAATGCAATTTCATTGACATGGGAATTGATCGTAGGAAAGGTCAGATTTGTACCCAGTTTCCGCCCATGCTCCACTACGCCCAGCACAAAATAGGGCCTTCCCAAAAAGCGGGAAGCCAGGAACACATTGCCTTCCCGAATCAATTCCCGAATCCGGCTGGAGGATATTACCTCTCCATGATAGGATTCTCTTGGAATGATATCCACATCAATTCCCATCTTGGAACCTTGCTCGCGCAGGAATTGCTCATTTCCGGAAGCGTGATAGCCAAATGTAAAATTAAATCCGGCGCTGATATATTTCACCCGAAACTGTTCCGCTAAATAATTTAAAAACTCGATCGGGCTCTTTTTTTCCATATGCGGAAACGATTCATAATATAGAATATCCACCTGAGTCGTTTTTAATATTTCCTCTTTGTATTGATTCGGTGTAATATATTTGACCTCATCAAGCCCCTCTATAAAATTAGATGGATGCTCCCGAAACATATAAACAACCGACTTCGTTCCATGGGATTTTGCATAATCCACTGCCGCCTGGATTATTTTCATATGTGCCCGATGCAAGCCGTCAAAATTCCCAAGTGCCATAGCAGTTCCATTTTTAATATATTGGGATAAATCTTCCCGGCGATCAATGATTATCATGCTTCCCCTTCTCCCATCCAGAAACTGCGCTCCATTTTTAACTTCCCGTCCTTCCAGGACGATATGCACAAAAATTCGCCCGACGGCCCAAACAGACGTACCTGCTCGCCCACGGAAAACCCATCTGCGGACAGCGGAACGCCGTTTTTTATTTTTTGCTCTTCCGACTGACTCACAATTAGTTTCCGCATAGATGGGAAGAGCTCCGACGCAGGGATTACAACGCTTTCCAACTTTCCCTCTTCTTTCATTTTCAAAAGCTGATCTGGTGTATGAGATTGCTCCAATGTAAATCCACCGCTTTTGATACGCCGAAGGCTCAGTATGTGAGCCCCGCAGCCCAAGACTTCTCCGATATCACCGGCCAAAGTGCGAATATACGTTCCTTTGGAACAGGAAACCTTCATCCAAAAGGTATTGCTGCAAAGGTCAATTTCACTGATTTCAACGGCATATATCACTACCTTTCTTGCTTTGCGCTCCACTTCCATTCCCTTTCGGGCAAGTGCGTATAGTTTTTGGCCATTTACCTTCAAAGCGGAATACATCGGCGGTACCTGGTCAATTTCGCCGATGAAATTCGCCGCTGCCGCATAAATATCTTCTTCTGTTAAATTTACCGGCCGTACCGTTTGGACTTGTCCCGCAGCGTCCTGCGTATCCGTAGTTACTCCAAGCTGTACCTTTGCCAGATATTCTTTATCAGAATTCATCAGATAGTCGGACGCTTTGGTTGCCGGACCGATCAGAACGGGAAGTACGCCATCGGCCTGTGGATCCAACGTTCCAGTGTGGCCAACCCGCTTTATGCCAAAAAGCCGCCTCACAAAATATATCATATCATGCGACGTTTTTCCAAGTGGTTTATTCATTAAAATTGCTCCGCTTAATTCCATTTTATAATCCTATCTTTCCAATTCCTTTTCACAAGCTGCTAATACCAATTTTTTCGCTTCTTCTAATGTTATGCCCGTCATGGTAATTCCGGCGGCTTTGACATGTCCGCCGCCGCCGAACTGACGCGCTATTTTGCTGACGTCAGCCTCCTGTTCGGAACGCAGGCTGATTTTTACGCCGTTCTCCTTCTCTTTCAGAGAAAAAGCAATTTCCACTCCACGGATAGAGCGCGCAATATCCACCATGGAATTGGCGTCTTCTTCTTTCACACCAAAACGTTTGAGCATCTCATTTGTTATCGAAACATAGGCAATCCGTCCATCTGCACTCACTTGAACCTCTTCCATTACTTTCGCTTTCAGCTTCAGCAGGTTGTAGTCCACTGTCTCATATAATTCCCTGCTGACGGATCGGAAATCAATGCCATATTCCATTAAATCAGCCGCGATCCGCATTGTATCAGGTGTAGTGTTTGAGTAACGGAATCCGCCTGTATCGGCTGAAATGGCCGTATAAAGCCATCTTGCCGCCTTCTGTGTCAATTCAGCCTTAATCCGGGGAATGAGGCGAAATATGATTTCCCCTGCCGCCGCGGCGCCTGCATCCACATAATTCAGACTGCCAAAATGCGTATTGTCCTTGTGATGGTCCATATTAATCAATCGATCTGTATGTGCTTGCGCAATCGCCTTCGCACAATCCAGGCGGTTCAAATCGCTGCAATCCACGCAAACGACGAGATCCGCTTCATACGTTTCCTCCGGCGAATAAACGATATAGTCACCGCCAATAAATGCAAGAGACTGCGCGACCTGCTCACAAAGCACCACCGCCGCCTCCTTTTGAAGCGTTTGAAGCGCATCGCACAAGGCAAAGGAAGAGCCAAGCGCGTCCGGGTCAGGGCTGACGTGCGTCAAGATCAATATTTTCTGGGCAGCACTGATTTTATTTGCAATTTCTTTCAAGACAGCATCCTCATTTCCCATAAATTATCCTGCTTGCTATTATCCCAATCTTACAGACCAGAAATCAAGCTAATCATGATCGAATCAATTCCTTTTGTTATTATACAAAAATTTGAATCGATTGTCAAAAACACTTGATATATACAGCATCAAAATCAATCTCCCCTAGCTAGCAAAAATAATTAATGTTAAGCATTAAAAATTTATTGAAAAATTAGAATTTTTCTGTTATTATTATGCCGAGGTGATAAGTATGAAAGGACTTCAAAAACTTGTTAATGAACGATATGCTAAATCCGCTGCCCAATTCATGAAATTTGCTTGCTATTTCATAATTCTGTTCCTATTGCTATGCTTAGCTTTGAGCTTTACGGGGCGGCAGACTTTTCGTCTCCAAACGAGCACAGGGACTTATGATAGTGCCATTTATGCAGAGGAAAATCACAATCCCGCTTCGCGCAGTTTTACTGTCTCAATGGATGACAGTATTTTTGTGCATGCGAATGAGAATGACCAACTTGACTTGGCAACCCAGATTGCACTGTCGCTTATGTTCGCGTTTCATACGGTTCCTCTGATTTTTGCTTACTGGCTGTTGAGCCGAGTATTTGCTAATATCAATAAGGGACTGATTTTTTCCGAACAAAATGCTTTCTACCTCCTTTATTATGGACTCATCCAGCTTTTTGTAGCTCTCTTTGTTCCGTTTATTAAACTGCTGATTTGTTATATTTTCAACCTTATTTCCAGCAGTCAAATAACTATTTCTACCGGCTCAAATATACTGAATCATGTAGTTCCAAGTATCGCCTTTATCGTAGCTGCATATATCATTCATTATGGAATACATTTACAAGACGAGGTGGATCATACGATATGATTATTATTCGTCTTGACAGAGTTTTAGCAGATAGGAAAATGCGGTTAAACGACCTTGCCGCACAGGTTGGAATATCAAACGTCAATCTTTCTTATTTAAAAACAGGAAAAGTAAAAGCGATCCGTTTTAGTACATTAGATGCTATTTGCAAGGTTCTGAAATGCCAGCCCGGTGATATTCTGGAATATTCCGAGGATGAAGACGAAAGGGATTGAATGGCAGACGAAAGATATTGTTTTTTTGGATAGAAAAAAGGGATTCCGCACCTTCATGCAATGAATCCCTTTTACACGGTTCATTCCTATTTTACATCGCCTTTATTTTTGTTCTTTTTTAGCAATGTCGTGCAGCAGCTGATTGATATGGGCTCCCTGTTCAATAGAGTCATCCAGAACAAAGCTGAA
>CALYAR010000009.1 GCA_944393585.1 uncultured Clostridia bacterium
GGAACCACAGCAACTTCCTGTGCAGTTACAACTTCCTGATCGTCATCGGGATCGGTGTTTCCGCCGGGAACAAAAGGCTTATCCGGATCTACCGGTTCTTCCGTAGAAATTTCTTCGCCGTTTACAATCGTGCCGGTTACTCCGTCGGCAACTTCCACTTCAACGCCTTCGTTTTCAATGGTAACATTATTTGCATTGACAAATACTTTTTCGATCGTACCCGTACCGGTAATGGCAATATTTTCAGCATTCGCATACACTTCCTGCACAGTGCCGGAAGCAACTTCAACCGCCGCATTGGCCTCAACGGTTTCCGCGTCAATTCCATCTAAAATTACATCGGTATTGGCAACAAGATTTGCAATATTTTTGGATGCACTGTCAGCATAGAGACGAACGGTGCTGTTGATGTTATTTACAATAACATCTCCGCCGATTGTGGTGCCGTTAATGAGTTCAACCGTATTGACACCGCCGCCGCGGATTAACAGGTCGTTTTCTACTGTAACAGCGTCTAAAACTGCATCTCCTTCTCCCACGCCGTCACCGATGGTGACATTGCCGGAAATCGTGGAACCGGCTACTGTTACATCCGGATTTTGAACCATCAGGCTGCCGTCAACGTCGCCTTCAAAGGTTCCTTCTTTTGCAAAAGCCTGAGCGGCTTTGTCCAAAATGACTGCAAATTCCGCGCGGGTCATGGTAGCGTTCGGGGAAAGCTTTCCTTCCGAACCTTCAATGTAACCGTTTTTCACCATAGCCGCTACATCCGCGAGAGCCCAGTCCGCAACGGAAGAAGCGTCTGAGAACGCAGCAATGTCATCTGCGGTTCCGCCTTCCAGGCAAATTGCGCGTGCAAATACGGCAATCGCTTCCTGGCGCGTTACATCATCGTTTGGACGCATCATATTGTCAGAACCAGCCAGGATTTCCATGTTCACTGCTTCTGCAATGTCTGCGACATACCAGGCATTTTCTTCAATGTCTGTAAAATTCGAAATATCGGCTGTTACAGAAGCATTGAATATTCTGGTCATAAAAGCGGCAAGTTCTGCACGGGTCAGGTTCCCGTCTGGATTATAGCCCTCTCCGTTACCGACCAGGATGCCGTTTTCAGCGGCGCGTACCATAACTTCTTCTGCCCAGTGACCGACTGTATCGGCCGGAACAGAAGCCTGCGGCTGAGAATCATTGTCAGTTTCCACAACAACTTCATCCGCCATTGCGCCGAATCCACAGGACAATACCATCGCTGCGGACAGTGTTGAAGCCAACACCTTCTTAAACTTCATGTCGATTCCCCATTTCTATAATTTTTGATACCCATGCAGACGGCCGTCCGCACAATTTCTGAAAAACAGGATTCATATCGCAATAAATCCATACCTTAAAATAAAAAATACACAATATAACCGGATTACAAAAGCAACAGAACTTTTTTCCAGATCCTATGTGCGAAAACTCATCATAGCATAGAGTAATCTATTAATAGGGCACAACCTTTTTGCTATTATTTCAACCCTGATGTGCAAATTTTCATAATTTTGCAACAGATTTGTTAGGTTACAGTAATTTAAAATAACGAAGCAATGTTTCCTTGTTTTTGCCGCTATATGGAAAACGCAAAATTTTACTGTAAATGACTTCCTTTCATTCGTCTTGTCTTTGGATCAAAATTACTGATAACTGTAAAATCTGCATTAGATTTGAAAAGAAATTTTAGATTTTTTAGCGATTTGTGCAAAACTCCGATTGTAACCTGTGGATAAATGGTTTATAATTTGATTAATATGGGAAGGAGGGGAGGAAAGCGTGGCAAAGATAAAAAGCTGCATGCTGATCGGCCTGGAAGGAAAGCTTTGCGAAATCGAGACGGATATCTCAGGCGGGATCCCGTCATTTGAAATCGTCGGCCTGCCGGACGCAGCAGTGAAAGAATCCAAGGACCGAATCCGCGCTGCGTTTAAAAATACCTCTCTGGAATTTCCGCGCAAACGGGTGCTGGTCAATCTTGCACCTGCTAACCTGAAAAAGGAAGGGACGTCGTTTGATGTTCCCATTATCCTCTCCATTCTCAGTGAATGCGGGATTTTGACAATACCGGATGCAGACCGCTCTGCATTTTTCGGCGAAATATCGCTCGACGGCGCCATCCGGCCGGTTCCCGGGATCCTGCCTATGGCTTTGACTGCAAAAGAATTCGGAATCGAGAGGGTATTTGTACCGGAAGAAAATGCAATGGAAGCTGCATTTTCCGGTCTTCCGGTCTATGGAGTGGAGACGCTTTCTGATATGGTAGAACATTTTGGGGGAAAGAAGGAACTTTCGGTCCAAAAAGCGGATTTTGAAACGTATTTCCGCCGGCAGGCGGAAACCGCGCTGCTCGATTTCTGCGATGTAAAAGGCCAGCAGGTCGCCAAGCGCGGCGCAGAAATTGCGGCGGCAGGATCACACAATATCCTCTTTATCGGAAGTCCCGGCTCCGGCAAAACCATGATTGCCAAACGGATCCCCTCTATTCTGCCGGATCTTACGTTCCAGGAGGCAATGGAGACCAGTAAAATTCACTCTGTCTCCGGTTTGCTGACACGCCAGCATCCATTTGTCACCGTACGCCCATTTCGGAGCCCGCACCATACGATTTCCGCTTCCGGCCTGTCCGGCGGGGGAACAGTTCCAAAACCGGGAGAGCTCAGTCTGGCGCACAACGGGGTCCTGTTTTTGGACGAGCTCTGTGAATTTCATAAGGATGTACTGGAGATCATGCGCCAGCCGCTGGAAGACGGAACAATCACGGTCGCCCGTGTCCATGCAACATTGACTTATCCCTGCAATATCATGCTGGTTGCCTCCATGAATCCCTGCAAATGCGGCTACTACGGAGATCCGCGGCACCAGTGTACCTGCACGCCGGCAGAGATCAAAAAATATATGGGAAAAAT
This sequence comes from uncultured Clostridia bacterium, assembly GCA_944393585.1. Taxonomy (GTDB): domain Bacteria; phylum Bacillota; class Clostridia; order CALYAR01; family CALYAR01; genus CALYAR01. The sequence goes on from CALYAR010000009.1 coordinate 2,943, forward strand.
CAGCGGCCCTCTGCTCGACCGGATTGATCTGCACACCGAAGTGTCATCACTCAGCTACGATGAACTGGCAGGAGGAGCAAAGGAGGAGCCCTCTTCTGAAATTAAAAAGAGGGTCAACCGGGCAAGAGCCATACAAAAGAAGCGGTACGAAGGACTCTCCATCCATTCAAACTCCGATCTTTCCCCCGCACTGATGAAAGAATTCTGCAGTTTGGGAAAGGAAGAAAACCGCGTGTTAAAGTCTGCATTTGAAGCGATGGGACTGAGCGCCCGCGCTTATGACCGGATTTTGAAAGTATCGCGGACCATTGCGGATTTAGAGGGAAGTGAGAAAATCCATTCCGAACATATTATGGAAGCAATTCAATACCGGACGCTGGACCGGAAATATTGGGGAAATACACTTGGATAGGGAGGAAATATGCTAGAATCGATCGCTGTGCTTGACTTAGGTTCCAATTCTGCACGTCTTTCCGTCTTTTCCATCCAGGATGAAGCTCACTTTTCCCTTGAGGAGTATGCTTATGAAATGATCCGGCTGGCCGGTTCTATAACAGAGGACGGTACCCTTTCCAAAGACGCTTTTCCGCGGGCAGCTGCTGCAATAAACAGACTTTGCAGACTGGCGCGGCAACATCATGCTGTCAAATTTTTATGTATAGCAACGGAAGCGGTCCGAAAAGCGAAAAACAGCGATGTATTTCTTGCGTATTTGTTTCAGGAGACGGGGCTGTCATTTGAAATCATTTCCGGTGAAAAGGAAGCGCAGTATGGCTTTTTCGCCGCAAAAGAGGAAACCGGTTTGACCGACTTTCTCCTGCTTGATACCGGGGGAGCGAGCGTTGAAATCAGTACGGTACGCAGCGGCGTTCCAACCCACAGCATTTCCTTGCCGATTGGATCTCTTGCCATGCACCGCCGCTGGATTCATTCTGATCCCGTAACGGCAAGCGATTTTTTTCACTTGCAGTCTCATATCTGCAAGGCACTGACATCCGTCGGCTGGCTTTTCGAAGGCAGGAATCTGCCGATCGCCGCCTTAGGGGGTACAAATAAATGCGCTGCAAAGCTGGACTGTCCCGGCCTTGCAGCGTATCAGGGCTATACAATGCCGGCAGAACGGATTATGGAAATATATGAAAAAATCCTGTCTTCCTCCATCTCGGAGCGAGCCCGACTCGAAGGTATGGAGCAGGGCAGAGAGGATTCCATCCTGGCCGGGATGACGGTTGCCGTCACGCTCATCAATCTGCTTTCATCGCCTGAAATGGTGATCTCTGAATGGGGGCTGGGATATGGAATATTCCTGGAATACTGGAACAAAAGTCTTAGAAAGGAAGAACGCTTTACATGAAAACGCTTTATGTCTCCGATCTGGATGGGACACTGCTCAATGGAGACAGTAAGATACCGAATCGGGCTTTGGAGAAAATTAACAGTCTGATTCGGGAGGGACTTCTTTTTACTGTGGCGACAGGCCGCTCCTATACATCGGTAACTCCAGTGGTGGAAGGACTTCATTTAAAACTGCCGGCTATTTTGCTCAACGGAGTTCATTTGTTTGATTTGTCTGCAAAGCGGACCGTTTATACCAAATACATTGGAAAGCCGGAAACGCGCGCCATTTTAGCACTGCTCAAACGGGAAGGGACAACCCCTTTTGTATATAAAATGAGGGAAGACGGCAATATCAACATGTATTACGATGAAATTACCAGCGATATGGCCCGCACCTATATCAATGACCGCTATCTCTATTACAGCAGTTTATGCAATTATGAAGCAGTGGAGCGAAAAAATCTTTGTCAGGTTTGTGATTCCCCTCAAATTTGTTTTATGTTTGCAGTAGACGAGCGGGAAGACCGGCTTCAGGCAATCGAACGGGAGATTAAAAAAATGCCGTTTGTCCATTGCCATTTTTATAAAGAAGAAAGATTAGGACTTTCTTCTATTGAAATATTTGCATCAGACGCGGGAAAAAACAAAGGGATTCGATATTTAAAAAAACAGACGGGCGCCGAACGCGTGGTCAGCTTTGGGGATAACTACAACGACATTGATATGAAATTGGACAGCGATTTGTTCTGCGTTGTAGACAATGCGCCGCCGGAAGTGAAAAAACATGCTGATCTTATCATTGAAAGCAACAATGACAATGGGGTTCTTCAATTTATTTTGGATGATCTGCGCCAAAATAGCTGAATGCCCGTTCGACAAAAAGCGAGAATTTGTAACAAAAATATTACACAAGTTATAAACATATTCACAGCCGCCTAAAGAGGCAGTAATATAGGATTTTTGTAGAATCCTTCAAACTTTTCCACAGATGTTTATAACATTGTGGATAACTTTATAAACATTTTAAAAAACCCGCTGTTATCAAGGTTTTTCGTGAAAGGAAAAAAGTTTTTCACTTGTTTATCCACATCCGGTTTCACAGATTGCAGCTTCGATTTGAAATGTTTTGTGAAGTTGGTGTTTTAATAAATTTTGCCTGCCATTGCGCGGCGGAAACGGAGAGTAACATGAACCTTAACGATGTATGGAATCAATGTCTTCAAATGCTGGAAGCGGAGGTCAAGCCTATTACATACCGTTCCTGGATCCAGCCCATCAAGCCTTATCTATTGGAAGAGGACAAGATTTTGTTGACTGTGGAGAACGATCCTTCTAAGGCAATGATTGAAGCCCGCTTTGTAGAAATGATCCGGAGCGCACTTTTTTCTGTGACACAGACAATCTTTGACATCGAGGTAAAAGTAGTTGCACCAGAAGAGGAACATCCGGAATGGGAAGAAAGGGAGCAAAAGAAAAAGGAGGTACCAAATCAGTTAGTACCCTTTTCTGCCAACCCCAAATATACCTTTGAAAATTTCGTCGTCGGCAATTCCAACCGGTATGCCCATGCCGCTTCTCTGGCTGTTGCGGAAGCGCCTGCCGCGGCCTATAACCCGTTGTTTTTATACGGGGGATCCGGTTTGGGAAAAACGCATTTGATGCATGCCATTGCAAACTATGTCAAAGCAAATCATCCGGATTTGAGCGTCATTTATGTCTCAAGCGAAAAGTTCACCAATGATCTGATTAATGCTATCCGCGATGACAAGCGAAACGAATTCCGTCAGCAATACCGGACGGCTGACGTTCTGCTTGTCGACGACGTCCAGTTCATCGGCGGAAAAGAAAGTACGCAGGAGGAATTTTTCCACACTTTCAACGAGCTTCACGATGCCAATAAGCAGATTGTACTCACCTCAGACCGCCACCCCAAGGAAATCAATACGCTGGAAGACCGGCTTCGCAGTCGGTTTGAATGGGGACTGGTCGGAGACATTCAGCCGCCGGACTACGAAACAAGAATTGCCATTTTGAAAAAGAAGGCGGAAGCAGACCAAGTAAATATTCCCAACAGCATTTATTCCTTTATTGCTGACCGCGTGAAATCCAACATCCGGGAACTGGAAGGCGCCATGCTCCGCATTATCACCTATGCAAAAATATCAGGCCGTGAAATTACCATTGATCTGGCGAACGAGGCACTCAAGCAGTTCGCCCAAGACGGTGGTTCTTCACAGGTGACAGCAAAAATAATCAAGGAAAAGACGGCCAAATACTTTAATTTGCTCGAATCCAATCTGACAGGAAAGGTAAAAACCAAAAATATTGCGCTGGCCCGTCAAATTGCCATGTACCTCTGCCGCGAGTTAACCAATTTATCGTATCCCGCCATCGGGGGAGAATTCGGCGGCAGGGACCATACAACAGTTTTATATGCTGTGAATAAAATTGAAAACGATATGCAGAAAGACAGCGAATTGAAAAAAGATGTCGACGCTTTGATCAAGGATATTCGCTCCATTTAGACGAGTTATCCACCGATTTTGTGGATAAGTATGTGAAAAACTGTGGATTTCCTCTGTACAAGCTATGAATTTATGTGTATGAATATTCCTTTTGGCATAAAATTCTATTTACCGGCTGCAGTAAAATCCAGTGGACAATGAAACACGAAGGACACCTATTCCCTGCTGCGTGTTGATATGTGGAAGACAAGCTGTGGACAAAACACTCCAAAACGGTTTTGTTGAGGCAATGTGGATAACTGAAACAAAATTTCTTTGCTTGACCACAACCTGTCAACACCGCAAAAACCGGATCGGTATCAGGATTTTTTCGGTTATCCACATAATCCACCATACTACTGCTGTTACTGCTGTTTATTATATTTTTATTTTTTATAAAGAAAAAAGTAATGAAATAAAGGAGAATGAAAATGAAATTTTCTTGTGAAAAAACTGCTCTTGTTACTGCTGTTTCTGTTGCCCAGAAGGCAGTTTCTTCTAAATCCACCTTAGTTGTTTTGGAAGGCATCCTGCTGCAGGCTTCTAATCAGCAGCTTATGTTGTCTTCTAACAACATGGAGCTTAGTATTGATTATACTCTGGATGTTTCTGTGGAAGAAGAAGGAAGTATTGTCGTAAATGCGCGCCTGTTTGGCGATATTATCCGCCGACTGCCGCAGGATCTCGTTTTTTTTGAGACAAAAGAAAATAATATCATCAACATTCGCAGCGGAAATGCTTCTTTTGATATTATGGGACTGCCGGCTGATGAGTTCCCGCAGGCACAGCAGGTTGATCGCAGTAATTATATGGAAATTTCTCAAAAGCTTTTTAAATCGATGATTTCCAAAACAATCTTTTCTGTTGCTACGGTTGATTTAAAACCCATTTTAACCGGAGTGCTCTTTGATTTTCATGGGTCTATTTTAAATTTGGTAGCCATTGACGGTTACCGGCTGGCCCGCCGAAGCATTGAGGTGGAGAATACCAACATTACAGCACAGTTTGTCATTCCGGCAAAAACGCTCAATGAGCTGTTAAAGCTGCTGTCGGACACAGATGATCCGGTGACACTTTATGTAGATAAACAAAATATCTTGTTTGTGTTCCCGCAGTTTACCTTAATTTCCCGTCTGCTGGAAGGGGAATTTTTGAATTACGATGCGATTATTCCAAAGGAATTCCGGATTGAAGCGATTGTCGATACAAAAACGTTTATTGCTTCAATTGAACGCGCCAGCCTGATTGTCAGCGGGGAGTTTACCAAAACACCGCTACGGATTCAGATTTCGGAAAATGAGATTACCTTAAACTGCAGCGCGCAGATGGGAAAAGCGACGGACTCGTTTTCTGCTCAGATTACCGGAGGGGATTTGGAAATCGGCTTTAACTTCAAGTATCTGCTTGATGCTTTGGGGGCAGTGGAGGAGACTGAGACGAAAGTGCTCTTTAACATGAGTTTGAATCCCTGCATAATTAAGCCGCTGGAGGGAGATGACTATCTCTATATGATTCTTCCGATCCGTTTGGCATAAGAGGGAAGGCTTGTATTTATGAAAGAAAAACAGACGCTTGAGGTTGAAATCCATACGGATTTTATTAAGCTCGATTCGTTTTTGAAATTTGCCGCGGTCGCCGATACGGGAGCGATGGGCAAAGAAATGGTATTGGATGGAATTGTATCGGTCAATGGGGAAATCTGCACCATGCGGGGGAAAAAGATCCGCTGCGGCGATGTGGTAGAAGTAAACTTGGAGGACTGTGTGATCACGTTGATTCCCAAAATGGCCGAAGCGGAGAAATAGAGGAGAAGCAGCGTGTACATTCGGTCAGTTAAGCTGCGGTCGTTTCGCAATTATGCGGAGTGTGAATTGGAACTGGGGCCGCATACCAATGTGTTTTATGGGGGGAATGCCCAAGGGAAGACCAATTTGCTGGAAGCAATGTATCTTTGCTCTCGGGCAAAGAGCTATCGTACCTCCTCTGCCGGCGATTTGGTTTTGCACGGGGAGGACTATGGCGAGGTAGAGCTTCGTTTTTTTGCTGCAGGACGGGATCAGGTTTTCCGGATGGCAGTTGATAAAAAAGGAAAAAAGAAAATTTTTTTAAACGATGTTCCTGTGGGAAAAGTCAGCCGCCTGCTTGAGACGTGCAAAGTGATTCTGTTTTCGCCGGATGATTTGCTGATGGTAAAAAAAGGACCGGATCTTCGGCGGAAATTCATTGATAATAGTATCAGCCAGCTCAAACCCTCTTATCTATCCGACCTGGTCAGCTACTGCAGACTGGCGGAGCAGAAGAATAAGCTTCTCAAGCTAATTAAAGAAGGACGGTATGATGAGGCAACTCTGTCAGCTTGGAACTATAAGCTTGCAGAATATGCCGCGAAGATTACGGCTGTGCGCAGGCAGTTTGTGGATGAAATCAATCAAGTCAATGAACGGATACACTTTTCCATTTCCAGGCAGAAAATGTCTGTGCTTTACCGGCCCAATATACGCGAAAGTATGCAGATCGAAGAATATTCCAGGCAGAAACAGGTTATCTTCGACTATTTACAGGCCCATGCGCAGCAGGAAATGAAATTGGGGTTGTCGCTTTACGGAATTCATCGGGATGATTTTGAGCTTCAGATCAATGATACGGATCTGCGGCAGTTTGGCTCCCAGGGACAGCAGAGAAGTGCCGTTTTGTCGCTCAAACTGGCACAATGCGAGCTGATCGAACAAAAGACGGGGGAGAGAGCTTTGATACTTCTGGACGATATTATGAGTGAACTGGATCAGGATCGAAGGGCATTTTTGCTTTCTTCCTTTGGAGAACAGCAGGTTGTGATTACTTGTACTGACCGAGAGGTTTATCCTTCCAATGGGGACGTCCATTATTACCATGTGGCAGGCGGTACCTGCCGTGAAATTTTAGAAACAGATTAAAAAAAGTATTCATTTTTCAACAGAAATTTGGGCAGAAAGAATTTTATAGATTTGTAAAATTCTTTCTGCTTTTTTTTCAGGTAAATAGACCGTTGTAAAATAAATGTTACAAAATAATGAAATGAGTTTTCACGAATTTTATAAATTTCTGTTTTTTTTCTCCTTTTTTAACCTTTTTTTCTGATTGAATCTTCAGAAAGTTGCGTATAAATTATTAAAAAAGTTTGACAAAATAAATAAAATAGTATAGAATATATTAAAACTTGTTACAGATCAATGAAACAGTTGCTTCAAAGATCTCAAAAATCAATGCCGTACGGGCAAATACAAGGGCGGCCGAATATAGAAGAAATTTCATTTATGATTGGATGAACGGCCGCATGTATGAGGAGGAAATATGTTAAACATTGATTTTTTGAAGAAGTTTCAAAAGGTGTTAGTAAAAAGAATATTACCCTGTTTCTGCGTTGTGGCGCTTTGTTCCAGCAATGTGCTGTTTGCAGTACATGCGAAAGAGAGAAATATTACAGTGACCGACGGAAGCCTTGTTTATGAGGCGGAAGTAGAAAATCAAACTGTCTCTGAGCTTTTGGAAAGTTTATCCATTACACTGGGAGAAAATGATCAGCTCAATGTAGATTTGAACACAAATTGCGGTGAAGTTACCGATATCGTTATCGACCGTGCAACGCATGCGTATGTTGTGGTTGATGGGGACGCAAAAGCTTATTATACCCAGGGGAATACGGTAGCGGAGTTTTTGGCTGAGCAGAATATTACGCTCAATGAGCTTGATACTGTGACTCCGTCATTGGATTCGGTTGTTTACAACGGACTCATTGTCCGCATTACCCGCTATGCAGTAACGGAAGAGATTGTGACCGAGGAAATCCCGTTTGAAACACAAACCCGGGAAAACAGTGAATTGCTGAAGGGAAAAACCCAGACAGCAGTAGAAGGTGAAAACGGAACCAAAGAGTATGTGTATCAGGTAACGTATGAAAATGGAGTAGAAGTATCGCGCGTCTTGGTAGAAGAACGCATTGCTAAGGAACCGGTGACGCAAATTGAGGAAATCGGTACAAAGGAACCTGCTCCCAAAAAGAATTTAAAGGTATCGTCTGTAAGTGCCAGTCTGAATTATACAGATGTATTCCAGGTGAAAGCAACAGCATACGATCCTTCGGCAGGAACCCGCACGGCAACCGGACAGAAAGTACAGGTTGGAATTATTGCAGTGGATCCGGACATTATCCCGCTGGGAACAAAATTGTATGTGGAATCAGCAGATGGAGGAAAATCCTGGGTATATGGCTATTGTGTCGCGGGTGACACTGGCGGAGCAATTCAGGACTACAAAATCGATTTGTTTTTCAATACGCATCAGGAAGCCATGAATTTTGGAGTCCGGCAGGCAAATGTTTATATTTTAGAGTAGCCTGAGCTGAGAAAATCCTGCGTCATACCATAGATATAGAAAAATGTTGCAAGTTATCCACAATATTTAGTGGATAACTTGTCTTATATCTGGGATAACTCGAAATTTAACGGTTCTTTTGGAATATTGTTGACAAATGAAACTAGCGGAAAGAAAGAGGAAATGGTATGAAGAAAAAAATTGCAGTATCGTTTTGTATTCTAATTCTAGCCATTGGAGTATGGATGTTCTTTCAAATGGATCCAGAAACAGAAGAGACAGCAGACTATTATTATGCGCAGGTTTACATAGATGCAGATCCCTTCAAACAGGGATCAGACATAATGTTTCTTCAAAAAGACGGACAGCTCTATATTTCCTTTCAGGATGCACAAGAATTGTTTTCTGTGCAAATTTTAAATCAAAATGCAGGGAGTATTAAGGTTTCCTCAGACGGAGGGAATTTTTTGCTTACTTCGGAGAAGGGATTTGAAATTTTAAAGCGAGAAGGCATATCCTATCTCCCTTTCCGCAAAACAGCTGAAAAATTGGACTATGCCGTACTATGGGATCATGGGTTTTTGAATTTGATTTCCGATCCGCTGGCATCGGATTTTTCATTCGGCGGAATTCAATATGGCAGCAGTGAAGCAGCATTGCTTGACTATTTTGGACAGCCCGATCGAAAGGATTTGTTCAGCAATGGAACGGTCCGTTATTTGTATGCGCTCAATTCAGAAGATTTTTTCATGGCAGATATTCAAAACGGTATTGTCTGTGCTCTTTATTCCAATGCAAAAGGATGGACTCATTCCAAGCTTGCTTATGGAATGTCAAGAAGTGAAGTGGAGGAAATTTTAAAGGACAGCTATTTCGTCGATATTTCCGATGTCAGCCAAAATGAAATTGGAATCGGAAAGGTATATTTGATGTTTGATCAAATTGATGGAGAGCGTTTCCATGCAGTTTGTGTCGGAGAACCTATGATGATGGAAGAAATTGATATGAATCAGGACGGGGCTTTGCTCGAGACAGAAATGTTGGATATTCTCAATGCGGAACGGATAATTCATGGCTGTTCCCCTCTTTTGCCGGATGAAGTGACAGCTGAATGTGCAAAAGCGCATAGTATCGATATGAGTGAGCGGGATTACTTTGACCACACGAATCCGGAAGGAGAAGACATCGGTGACCGGATGAAAAAAATGGGGATTTCTTATTCTATCGCTGGGGAAAACATTGCTGCCGGTTATCAAAATATTATATTTGCCCATAATCAGCTGCTCAATTCTTCGGAACATAGAGCTAATCTATTTGAGGATTTCCAATATGCTGGAATCGGCATTGCAGAAAATGAAAATTCCAAATATCAGTATTATTACACCCAAAATTTTTATACAATGCAGATGGGATAAGATTGTAGAAAACACTTGATTAAATTTGATTTTCCATGTAGAATAAAATTATATCAAAAATTAATCCATACAGCACATAAGAAGCAGCTAAATTTAGGAGGAATTTACTTGGATAATGAACAGACGAAAGTAGCAAATGAAAAAGCTGGCTCCATAGTAAAGCGTTATATCAAAGACGGAATGAAGCTTGTAGGGAATTATTTGATGGCGGTAGCGGCTCAGATAATTCTGTTTTTGATTGCATTCCTTTCGTTTATAGACAATCAGGTGCTGATGATAATTTATTGTTCCATTTTTATCATAGTTGTTTTTGGGTTTGTTTATACAGCTGCTGCTAGAATTGCGAAACGTGATTTAAAGCCCTATTACAATGTGAGCCATTTTCCGTCCAGAGGCTTTCTGATTGGATTAATTCCGGCTGCTTTGACAACAATATTAATTATTCTCTGGCAGCTTGTCTATATTCCCAGCTTTTTGGATATGGCCAAGTACGGCGGCATTCCCAACTACCTCTATATGGCGGATCAATTTGTATTTGTAATTTATACGTTTCCTTTCAATGCTTTTATGCAGATTGACGGCAATCACATAACCTGGTATTCGTATATTATGATTTATCTGATCCCTTACCTTGCCAGCGGATTGGGGTATTGGGCAGGGAACCGGAATTTCTCATTTTATGACAAATACATTTTCCGACTGATTTTCAAAGTAAAAAAAGATGAGAAAAAACAGACAAAATAGCTGTAAGAAAAAGTGAGTTCACAAAAGCGGTACCAGATTTTTTTGCAGGAGTTGCAGAGCAAATCCCTAAAATTGAGGTTCCGCTTTTTTATCTGGTAGAATCATGATTGGGGTTGGAAGCTTATGTATTTTCCGGATGAAATCAAATGGAAGATTGGGCAGGAGGCTTATCAGGTTGATCAAGTTGGTATGTCTCAAGCAAAAATATTCTGTTTTGAGCACATGGTTTTGAAAGTAGATGCACAATTAGAACGCGAGTACCGCATGATGAATTGGCTTTCAGGCCGGCTCCCCGTCCCCCAAATTATATATTTTACGCGGGAAAACGGATTGGATTATCTGCTCATGAGCAGAATAGAAGGAAATATGGCTTGCTCGGAAGAAATGCTGGAAGATCCGAATCAGTTGGTGCGGTTATTGGCAGATGGCCTGAAAATGCTGTGGAAGGTCGATCCAATGAATTGTCCCTATTGCAATTCTTTGGAATATCGCTTGCAGCAGGCACAGGAACGTGTGGAACGGGGACTTTGCGATGTGGAAAATGCAGAACCGGGTACGTTTGGAAAAGACGGGTTTCATAGTCCGAAAGAGCTTTTAAAGTGGCTGCAGGATAACCGGCCGGAGGAAGAGCTGGTTTTTTCCCATGGGGATTTTTGCCTTCCCAATATTTTTTATCAAAATAACCGGCTTAAAGGATTTATCGATTTGGGAAACAGCGGCATAGCCGATCGTTATCAGGATATTGCCCTATGCTATCGAAGCTTGATTGACGATATTTACGGAGGAAAAACGTTTCAGGATTTTGATGCAAAAATGCTGTTTGACGAACTTTCAATCGTTCCCGACTGGGAAAAAATTCGATATTATATTTTACTCGATGAATTATTTTAATTTTGTATAAAATCAAAAAATTTGATAGGAGAAGGCAATGAAAACACAAGAACTGCTTGCAAAATTAGTCTCCAGCTATGCGAAAAATAAACCTCATCTGAAATGTTCCATTGGGATCATCTCTCGGGAAAAAGTGGAAAGATTTCAGTTTGGATCAGATGGAATGGAAATACCGCTTACCGATGAATCCTATGAAATCGGTTCGGTTACCAAAACAATAACGGCGTCTTTTTATGCCGATGCTATAAAAAAGAATGATATTTCGTTAAACGAGAGAGTTTTTCATTCCGTTACAGTGAAAGATTTATTAACGCATACCTCTGGTATTGGCGAACTGCCCGAAAAATTAAGTACGGACAAAAATCCATTTTTCTCCTATACGGAGCAGGATATTTTGGAATATATCAAATTAAAGAAATTTGACGGACAACCCGGCTGGGAATATTCGAATCTCGGATATGCAGTTTTAGGGTTGTACCTGGAAAAGGTGTACCACAAAAAATATGCTGATTTAATTTCTGATTTTATTGATCATGAGCTTCATTTAAAACAAACAGTATGGATCAGTTCTTCCATCCCGCTGACCGGTTATAACTATCAAGGAAAACCGTCAAATTGGAGTTGGAGCAAAAATAATGTTTTCCTTCCAGCCGGCGGATTGGCCTCAACGTTAAACGACATGCTCTGTTATTTGGCATTGCAGATAAACTCCGGCCGTTACGATATTTGCCACAGCGTTCATGCACAAACGGATCAACCGTTTGATATGGGGCTGGCATGGATGATTGAAAAAAATTCAGAAATTGTTTTTAGTATGGGATTAACAGAAGGTTTTAGTTCATTTTTGGGTTATCATCGGGCCAAAAAAGCTGGAATCGTAATATTATCCAATTATTTTGGTCCGGGATATGGCAATCCCAATACTCCGAATGGAATTGGCCGTGCTTATCTCAATCAAGTGTAGATTTATGGAACAAGTTCAATATCCGGGTGAAAGCGCAGATGCTTTCATCCTTTCTTTTTATTTTTAACTTTTCCCAAACAAAAATAAATGTATCATTTTTAGTCAAAACAACATGGTTTTTTATCGAAAATTGGAAAGAATTTAAGAAAAGAAACATCCATTGATTTTAGGTGATGTAAAATCCAGTAATTTCCTTAATTTTAAAAAATAATCCCCTTTTTGCCTTGAAAAAATATCGGAAAAATGCTATAATATAGGTAGTAATTCAGAAAAACAAATGAGATATCAAAGGCGGAAATCAATCGGGTTTATCTTCCGAAAAGAACATTTTGTCTGGTATTAGGATAATACTTTTATAAGATAAAAATGATACGTTCGAAATGCGAACGGATGGAATGTCCCCTTTTGAGTTTTATGAAATCTCAAAAAGAAAACAGTCAATTTCAGCACAAATCCCTGACGGGACAAGCAGAATTTTTTGATTTTGATAATGATAGGATGATGATAAATGTATTTGCATTTGGGCGCGGACGTTGTAGTCAATCAAAAGGATGTAATCGCAATTTTAGATCTGGAAAAAACAACGATCTCAAAGATCACCCGGGACTATTTGAAGTATATTCAGAAAAATCAAATGGTTATCAATGTATCCAATGAACTGCCGAAATCCTATGTCATTACCGCGCAAGGAGATAAGACGAAAATTTATATTTCTCCCATATCGTCTCTTACGCTGCTGAAACGGTCGGAGAATTTGTTCCATAATAAAAAAGGAGGAGCGGCGGGAAATGTTTCAAAATAATATCCAGGAAAAGTATGATGAAAGCCAGATTCAGGTTTTAGAAGGTCTGGAAGCGGTGCGCAAGCGTCCGGGTATGTATATCGGATCTACCTCAGTGCGCGGACTTCATCATCTGGTCTACGAAATCGTAGACAATGCAATCGATGAGGTTTTGGCGGGCGGATGTGAACACATTACCGTAACCATTCATCCAGACAATTCTGTAACCGTTACGGACGACGGCCGCGGTATTCCAACAGGAATTCATCCTAAAATGGGAATCTCTACGGTCGAAGTGGTTTTCACTGTGCTGCATGCAGGCGGCAAATTCGGCGGAGGCGGCTATAAAGTTTCCGGCGGACTGCACGGCGTTGGCGCATCGGTTGTCAATGCGCTCTCGCGTTACCTGGAAGTTGAAATTTACGATGGAGAACATATCTATTATCAAAAATACGAGCGGGGCAAGCCGGTTGCTCCATTAAAAGTAATTGGCGATACTGACCGAACTGGAACAACAGTCACATTTCTGGCGGATGATGAGATCTTTGAGACCTTGGAATATGAAACTGAAGTTTTACTGGGACGGCTGCGCGAGCAGGCGTTTTTAAATGCAGGCGTTCACATTTTATATACGGATGAACGAGGGGAAGAGACTTTCCAAAAGGATATGAAATACGACGGAGGCATCCGTTCCTTTGTGGAATACATTAACCGCAACAAAGAGCCTCTGCATCCGGAAATCATCTATATGAGCACGGAAAAGGATGATTCCTTTGTGGAAATCGCCATGCAGTATACCGACAGTTATAATGAAAATATTATCAGCTTTGCAAATAACATTCATACTACCGAGGGCGGAACACACGAGCAGGGATTTAAAACGGCTTTAACCAGGATTTTAAACGATTATGCCAAGCGGAATAATATTTTAAAGAATGAAGAAAAACTCACGGGTGAAGATGTTCGGGAAGGTTTGTCCTGTGTGATCAGCGTGAAAATTACCGAAGCGCAGTTTGAAGGACAGACCAAGACAAAGCTCGGCAACAGCGAAGTAACCGCTTTGGTAACCTCAGCCATGAACAAAGATCTTGCAGCATTTTTGGAGGAAAATCCTTCGGTTGCCAAATTGGTTTTGGATAAAGCTTTGACTGCGTCACGTGCGCGCGAGGCGGCAAGGCGTGCGCGTGACCTGACGCGCCGCAAATCGGCGCTGGAAGGGGCGTCGCTGCCTGGAAAACTGGCTGACTGTTCTGACCGCAATAACGAATACACGGAAATTTACATCGTAGAGGGAGACAGTGCGGGAGGCAGCGCCAAGCAGGGCCGTGACCGGAAGTATCAGGCGATCCTGCCGCTGTGGGGAAAAATGCTCAATGTCGAAAAAGCACGTATTGACCGCGTATACGGCAACGATAAACTGACGCCGGTTATCACAGCGCTCGGGGCAGGCGTTGGCCCGGAATTTGACTTGACCAAGCTGCGCTACGGCAAGGTAATCATTATGGCCGATGCTGATGTTGACGGCTCGCATATCCGCACATTGATGCTGACGTTCTTTTTCCGCTATATGCGTCCTTTGATTGAAGCAGGCCACGTCTATCTGGCGCAGCCGCCTCTGTTTAAAGTGTTTAAAGGGAAAAAAGAACAGTATGTATACGACGAGAAGCTCTTAAACCAGGTAGTTCAGCAGGAATTCGGCGGCGACGCAGAAATTCAGCGTTATAAGGGCCTTGGTGAAATGAACCCGGAACAGCTTTGGGAGACGACGATGGACCCGGAAAGACGCATCATGCTGAAAGTAGAAATGGAGGATGCTGCCCGTGCGGATGAAATCTTTACCATTTTGATGGGCGATAAAGCAGAGCCGAGGCGGGAATTCATCGAGGAAAATGCGCAGTACGTCTCCAATTTGGATATCTAATATCGAATTGAGAGAGCATGGAGAGGAATTTGGATTTATATGTACGATAAAGACTTAGAAACGATTATATCAGTCGACATTGAAAAGGAAATGAAGAAGTCCTACATCGACTATGCAATGAGCGTCATTGTAGGGCGTGCGCTTCCCGATGTGCGCGATGGACTAAAACCCGTTCACCGGCGTATTTTATATGCCATGTATGAAGCAAATCTCACGCCGAACCGGCCTTACCGGAAAGCTGCGACGACAGTCGGTGACGTGCTCGGTAAGTATCATCCGCACGGAGATGCTTCCGTTTATGATGCAATGGTCCGCATGGCGCAGGATTTTTCCCTTCGCTATCCTTTAATCGACGGGCACGGCAACTTCGGTTCCATTGACGGCGACGCGCCTGCCGCTTACCGTTATACGGAGGCAAGGCTGGCCAAGCTGTCGATGGATATGTTAACCGACATTGAAAAAGACACGGTTGATTTCGTTCCAAACTACGACGATAAAGAAATGGAACCGTGGGTTCTCCCCTCGCGGTTTCCGCAGCTTTTGGTCAACGGTTCCAATGGTATTGCAGTGGGTATGGCCACCAACATGCCGCCCCACAATTTGAGGGAAGTCATTGACGGTGTCATTGCCGTAATGGACGATCCGCTGATCAGCTTTGACGAGCTGATGGGTTACATCAAAGGGCCGGATTTTCCAACCGGCGGCCTGATTTTAGGAAAAAGCGGTATCCGTGCGGCATATCATACCGGACGCGGGAAAATTATCATGCGTGCACGTGCAACAATCGAGCCAAAAGATGCGAACCGGGATCAAATCGTGGTAACAGAAATTCCTTATATGGTTAACAAAGCGCGCCTGATTGAAAAAATTGCCGAGCTGGTGCATGAAAAGCGGATTGAAGGGATTTCAGACCTTCGGGATGAATCCGATAAAGAAGGCCTTCGCATTGTCATCGAGCTTAAGCGCGACGCGAATGCAAACGTTGTACTCAACAATTTATATAAAAATACCCAGCTTCAGGATTCCTTCTCGGTGATCAATCTCGCATTGGTGAACAATAAGCCGAAGATATTAAACCTAAGAGAAATCATTGATAACTACATTGCGTTCCAAAAGGAAGTAATTGTCCGCCGGACCAAGTTTGAACTGGATAAAGCGCTCAAGCGGGCGCACATTTTGGAAGGTCTTTTGATTGTCATCGGAAACATCGATGAAACGATCGCTATCATCAAGCGTTCCAAAGACCAGGCGGAGGCAAAGGTCAATTTGATGGAGCGGTTCGGAATATCAGACATTCAGTCGCAGGCGATTGTCGATATGCGTCTCGGCCGTTTAACGGGCTTAGAACGCGAGAAAATCGAAAACGAATACAAAGAGCTGATGGAGCAAATCGAGGATTTAAACGACATTCTGGCCAAGGATGAGCGCGTCTGCGCTATCATCCGGCAGGATCTCACTGAAATCAAAGATCGCTGCGGTGATGACCGCCGGACGGAAATCGTAGCAATGGAAAATGACATTGATATTGAGGACTTAATCGAGGAAGAGGACTGCGCCGTTACTTTGACGCACTTTGGCTATGTTAAGCGCATGTCCGTTTCGGCCTATAAGAGCCAGCACCGTGGGGGACGCGGCATTGCAGGGCTGTCCACGCGCGAAGAGGATTTTGTGGAAAAACTGTTTGTAACGTCGACGCATGACTATATCATGTTCTTTACCAGCAAAGGCAGGGTTTACCGCTTAAAATGCTATGAACTGCCGCTGGCCGGCCGCGGAGCCAAGGGCGCTGCCATTGTGAACCTTTTGGAAATTGAAAAGGACGAGCAGATTACCGCAGTTATGACAACAAGGGAATATGACGACGATAAATATGTGATGTTCATTACCAAGCAAGGCGTAACCAAGCGGACAGAGCTGGCAGAGTTTTCCAACTGCCGTAAGTCTGGTTTGATTGCGATCCGGCTCGATGAAGGAGATGAGCTGATCGGGGCTTATATCACCAGCGGGAATGACGAAGTGATTGTGGGAACCAGAAACGGTATGGCAATCCGCTTTTTGGAAACCGACGTCCGGTGCATGGGCCGTTCTACGCGCGGCGTGCGTGCGATTGACCTTGGAGAAGGCGACGAAGTTGTCGGGATGAGCATTGCCGCTGAAGGATGTGATCTTCTGACTGTAACGGAAAATGGGTATGGGAAAAAGACAGAAGTATCGCAGTACCGCCTGCAGAGCCGCGGCGGAAAGGGGATTTTAAATTACCGGCTGTCAGAAGACACGGGAAGCGTCGTAGCGCTTCTTCCGGTTTCGGATGCCGACGATTTGATGCTCATTACCAACGAAGGCGTAATCATCCGCATGGATGCGGGTGAGATCAGCACAGTTGGCCGTGTGACGAAGGGCGTTCGCCTGATGCGGCTGACGGACGGCGTCAAGATCGTTTCGGCAACGGCCGCTGCCAAGGAAGAAGAGGACGGGGCCGACGAAGAGGAAGCGGAAACAGAAGCTATCGTTCGCCCTGAGGAGGAAGAATAAGCTGTGGATCGGCTTTCCGCAAAAATGATGTTTTTGTGGAAAGCAGGTAGGAATTTTGGGAAGCCCATTAGCTGAGATGTTATAAAATGGCTTTTATGAGTACCAAACCATATGAAGCAAACCAGATGCAAAACGTTTTTTTCAATCAAACATTGAAAAAGACGGGAAAATAAGATATGCAGGGGGTATTTTATGAAAACGCTTATCATCAACGGTTCACCCAGAAAAGACGGAAACACGGCCACTTTGCTGAATGAGTTAAAAAACATCTGAACGGCGAAGTCTATCAAGTCGACACCTACTATGCCAAAAGCGCGCCGTGCAATGATTGCCGGCACTGCTGGACGAATGCGGAATGTATCATTCAGGACGAAATGCAGGACGTTTATAGAATGATTGAGCAGGCAGACAATGTTGTTGTGGCTTCTCCGATCTATTTTGGAAATGTGACTGGCTCTTTGTTAAATTGGGTAAGCAGGTTCCAGTATTTTTGGTCTTCAAGAAACATCCGCAAAGTGGAGCCATTAGGCGAAAAAATCAGAAAAGGGGCTGTTATCTTGGTTGTCAATGCCGGCGCAAAGCCTTTCGACGCGGCAATTTTTGCCGGGGAGGATTTATTGAAGCAAATGAGGGCTGAGTGTTGTGAAGTCATGCGCTGGACCAATGACGATGGCGCCAATCAACCATCGCCGGCACAATTAAATATGGATAAAATTATGAAACTAGCCAATACCTTTAACGCGGGGTAATAAGGGAACTGTTTTTTGGGAAAGGACAGAGGAAGCCTCCTCTGTCCTTCTCATTCCGATAAAGGAATAAAATATTTTTATAATGATGAAATAGTCCTGCCATAAAGCATGGGAAACAAAAGAAAGCAAGGAGAGGATACTTATGCCAATTAAAATTCCGGACGCACTGCCGGCCGCAAGACAAATGGAAAACGAGAATATTTTTGTCATGACGGAAACGATGGCAGCCCATCAGGACATCCGGCCGCTGAAAATTGCGATTGTCAACCTGATGCCGACAAAGATTGCCACGGAGACGCAGCTGATCCGGCTGATGAGCAACTCTCCTTTGCAGGTTGACGTAGATTTTGTGCGTATGCACAGCCACGATTCCAAAAATACGCCGGTTCAGCATTTGGATATGTTTTATACGACGTATGATGAAATTAAAAAAAATAAGTATGACGGCGCTATCATTACCGGCGCACCGGTGGAAAATCTCCCGTTTGAAGAGGTAGACTACTGGAAAGAGCTCTGCGAGATCATGGAGTGGACCAAGACGAATGTTACGTCTACATTTCACATCTGCTGGGCGGCGCAGGCAGGGTTATACTATCACTATGGCATTCAAAAAAAGCCGCTGCCTGAGAAGCTGTCGGGAATTTTTGCCCATGACGTTAAGCGTCCGACTGCGAAACTAATGCGCGGCTTTGACGATTGCTTCTATGCGCCGCATTCCCGCTACACGACGGTAGACAAAGAGGATATTTTGAAAGTACCGGAGCTCGAGATTCTGTCCGAATCCGAAGAAGCAGGAGTCTATATTGTATTTACCAAGGCGGGAAAAAGGATTTTTGTGACGGGGCATTCGGAGTATGAACAATATACCCTGCACGAAGAATATATGCGCGATTTGAAAAAAGGGCTTTCCATAGAAATGCCGAAACATTATTACCCTGGAAATGATCCCTCCAAACCGCCAGTCGTCAGTTGGAGGTCCCATGCCAATTTGCTTTACTGCAACTGGCTGAATTATTTCGTATACCAAATGACGCCGTACGATATTGAAACAATTCAATAAGAGTAAAAAAGACCCGCAGAATCTTCTGCGGGCCTTTTATCCTGCTTTTTGTTCGAAACGAAGTATAGTTAAAAAATGATATTTTTATTGATTCCTTGCCGACACAATCAGCATCATAGGGCGGCGGAGCTCGTCTTCCATGCCGGGGACGGTGTGCAGCAAATGCTCAGCCGGCTGCGGCTCTTCTACGCCTGTAATGACAAATCCGGTTTGCAGCAGGGTATTGAAATATGTGGTGAGTGTTTTATGATATTTAGTCATTTCTTCTCCCAAAAAGACGGCCTTTCGCTCTCCCTCCAGAAAATAACGGTCGACCGGCCAGTGGAGTATATTCCCGTCCGCATCGTAATACCAGTCCTGTGTTCCATATGCGGTAAAGACGGGATGTTCCACTGAAAATACAAAGTCTCCGCCTGCGGCCAGACAGGATTTCACTCGCTTGCAGATGTCTGCAAAAGATGGGGTATAATGAAAAGCCAGGGAGCTTAATACGACGTCAAAGGAATCCGGCGGAAATTCAATCTCTTCAAATGCCATTTGAATGAATTCTGCCTGGGGCGACGTTACTTTTTTTCTTGCCACCTCCAGCATTTTTTGGGATAAGTCGATTCCGACTGTCTGCACAGCGCCGTGATCCAGCGCATATTGGCAGTGCCAGCCAAAACCGCAGCCAAGGTCCAACACCCGTTTTCCTTCAAAATTGGGCAGCATTTTCTGCAGAGTCGGCCACTCTCCAGCGCCTTCCAGCCCGTTGACGGAACGGCCCATCTGGCTGTATTTTTCAAAAAATGTGGGATCGTCATATTTATTTTCTTTCACAGCTTTTCCTCTCTTTTGTGTATTGTAAGAGCGTTTTAGTATGGGATTGTGTATAATTTATGCCATATTTTTTATCAAATCCAAAATGCGGTTGACGTCGCCGGCGCCGATGGAGATCAGAATATCGCCGTCTCCAATTTTGCTGCTATAGTACTTGGCTACATTTTCAAAGCCGGAGATATAGGTGGCTTGGATACCATTTTTCCGCATTTTTTCTGCCAGCCGTTCCGGGCTTGCGCTGGGATCAAAGGCTTCGCGCGCGGCATAGACGTCGCAGACTACAACTTCGTCTGCGCCTTTCATACAGCGGGCAAAATCGTCAAAAAAAGCATTGAGGCGGGAATAAGTGTGCGCCTGCATGATGGTATAAAGATGTTTTTTATGCAGCTTTTTCGCCGCGGCGATGGTATTTGCAATTTCAGTAGGATGATGCGCATAGTCGTCGATCAGGATACAGCCGTTTACTGTACCGACCTGCTCAAAACGACGTTTCGTCCCCTCATACTGCGACAGGCCCAGGCCAATCTGCTGGGAGGAGATTCCGTCGCAGTCGCATGCGGCAGTGGCGGCCAGAGCATTTTGGATGTTATATTCCCCCGGAACCTGGAGCGATGTTTCAAATAGCTTTTTCCCCCTGCGAAAGACAGTGAATTTTGCGCAGGCGGATTCATCGTAGGTTATATTGTCTGCATAATAATCCGCTTCTTTGCTGAGACCGAAGGTTACAATACGCTGCTTTAAGCCGCAAGTTGCCTTTTTCACGCTTTCGTCTCCATAATGGGCGACAATAACGCCGTCGGGCCGTGTTCCCTCTGCAAATTCATGAAATGCTCCGATGATATCGTCGAGGTCCCGGTAAAAATCCATATGATCGGCTTCAATGTTTGTAATAACCGCAATGGAAGGCTTGAAATTCAAAAAGCTCTTTCGGTATTCACAAGCTTCCAAAATAAAGCAGTCATGGCTTCCAATATGAGAAGTTCCGTCAATGGAGGGCAGATACCCGCCAATATTGATGGTTGGATCCAGGCCTGCGTTTAAAAAGATGGTGCTGATCATTCCGGTTACCGTAGTCTTGCCGTGCGTTCCGGATACAGCAATGCTGCTGGCGTATTCCTGCATGAGCATTCCCAATAGGACAGGCCGTTCGATGCAGGGAATGCCCAGCTCTCTGGCATGGGTGAGTTCAGGATTGTCGTCATGAATTGCTCCCGTATATACCACAAGTGAGAGAGATGGCGAAATATTTTCATACTCATGCCCGATGTGAACAACGGCGCCAAGTTCCCGCAAATGCTGTGTAATTGAGCTGTCCTCCCGATCTGAGCCGCTGATTGAGAAACCGCGGCGCAGCAGCATTTCGGCAAGCCCATTCATGCTGATTCCGCCAATTCCAATAAAATAAATCGCTGCATGCGGAGGCAGCGCAGATAATTGAAATGATTCCATCGGTTCTTTATCCTCCTGATTAAAAATCGAATCTATTACAGTTATTGCACAAATGTATGTATTTTTATACCAAATCTCCTGGTAATCTGCCGGCTGGAGAATATATTTTATCACCTGCTGATTATGGATGGAAAAACAAAATGTGCGAAACGGCCGCTTAGCCTATTTGTCACACTTGCTTCATTGTATGCGTATACTGAACCAGAGGTGATTCGTATGCTGTATATTTTAGAGACCACTTTTTTCTGGTTTTTTGCCATCTTAGGCTTTGCTGGGCTGATGCACCGGATCATCCAGGCCATTTTTGGCAAATTGGAAAAGAAAAAGCGGTTCTGTGTCCTTATGACCGTCCAAAATGAGGAAAAGGAAATTGAAGGAATGCTCCGCAGTGTCGTCTGGTCGTATTTAAACCAGAAAAACGGCTGTATACTGCCCGAAATCATAGTGATTGATTTAGATTCCACAGACGGAACTTATGAGATTTTGCAGCGGCTGTCCGAAGAATATCCGTTTATTCATCCGATTACGAAACAGGAATATTCCCACTACCTTAATTCTCTGGTCGAAAAGTAACTATGACCGATAAATCTGCTTAACCTCCGGCGAGAGCGTTCCATTTTCGTCATACAAGATGAGCGGGGGCAGAACACGAACTTCCTTTCCGCCTCCCAGCGTGCCTTCTATCAAAAAAAGATCGGCGGCTGTTTGTCTGGTTCGGTGCAGGAAACGCAGCGTTTTGGGCTCGATCTTGTTTTGGCGGAACTCTATCAGGATATCCGCCATGCGTGAGGTCTTATGGATCAGAAATAAATGGCCTCCATACCGCAGAAGCTTTCCGCAGACCGATACAATCCCGGCCAAATTGCAGCTGATTTCATGACGGGCAGCTGCTTTGGCGTCCAAGGGATTTAATAATCCCCGGCCGCCTTCCATATACGGCGGATTGCAGACGATGACGTCAAACGAGCCGGGTTCCAGCACGGACGGCGCATCGTTCAGATCCATATTCAAAACATCAAATCGTTCTTCTAACCCATTGAGAGCTGCATTCCGTCGTGCCAAATCCGCCGCGCCCGGCTGAATTTCTACCAGGGTAAAATGCGGCGTATCTGTTTTGGCAGCTAAAAGCAAGGCAATGATTCCATTTCCCGCACAAAGATCCAGCGTACGCTTCGAACGGGTTTTTCTTGCAAAATCGGCCAGCAGGACAGCATCTGTTCCAAAGCAAAACTGATCCGTATCCTGAATGATGCGGTAGCCGCTGATTTGTAAATCGTCAATTCGTTCCACTGATGTTTCCTCTCTGAAAGGTTATCCATTTGCTGTCTTTGCAGCATCTTCTTCTGCCCAGGTCTCTAGTTTGTCAGCCAGTGCCCGTATAACGGTTTCAGCCTGTGAATCTTTTTGATCCTCATAATAGTCCATTGCCAGGGCAATGTCCTCTTCCATTTCAGTTAACCGGGATTCGGTTACTTCAAAATCGGCTAGCTTTGTTTCGTTTTGCTGGTTCATGGCATTGAGTGTGCTGATCTCCGAGCGAAGATTTTCAATGTCCTGCTGCAGCTTCTGCATTTCAGCTTCCTTTGCTTCCAGATCACCCTTTAATTTGATGTTTTCCTCGTTAATTTGATCAATGTTCTGCTGCATTGTCTGCTGCAGACGCTCGGTGATATCGGTTGTGAGATTAGTTCTCAATTCTTCTTCCCGTTCCTGGGTAACGCGGCTTTGCGTAATAGCTGACAGTGCAATGAGCAAAGCAGCGGCCAAAAATAAGGCTAAAGCATACACGATAACCTTTTTATGCTGTTTATCCATCATATTATTTCACTCCTGAAATGTTTTTCATGTAATTTTCCTGGGCAAGACTCAATGCTTTTTTCTCCTCTTCTGAGAGAACATAGCTGGATTTGAGCTGCTCAATGGGCTTTAGATAGGTAACGCAGTAATCACGGGAATAGATTCCGGTCAGAACAACGCCGCAGTCATATTCATCGAGCAGAGCGAGACTATAGCTTTGATCGCTTCCTGCGTCGAGAGCGCAGTAACGCACGCATCCGACTTTTTGAATGGAACTTTTAAAGTGGCGCTCGATTTGTTCTATATGTTCGAATTTTTGTTCGAATATATACTGCATTTCTTCAATCTTTTGATAGTAGGTCCCTATAGTCTCGGCAAGATTTCCATTTGCTGCATTTTTATTGATTTTATTTAACCTGCTGGTATTTCGGACCACCAAAACGAACAAGATCAAAACCATGATGGCCAAAACACCGCAGACAATGGCTAATACATCCAATGTGATAAAGCTTGGCAGCATGAATACATCCCCTTTTTACATGATATCTGATTTATGACTGATTAAAGAAACAATCCGTTCCAAATCGTCGTTTCCATAATACTCAATTTCAATTTTTCCTTTTTTCTTTCCGCTTGTAATCTTCACTTTCGTTGCCAAAGAAGTTTGCAGCCGCCCGCAGATGTCTTCAATGGCGAGTTCAGTTTGCGACGGTATGATTTTTGTATCTTGTTGTTTTTCTTCTTTGGAAGCGTTATATTTTTTTACAAGAGCCTCTGTCTGGCGAACGCTGAGGCCTTCGTCTACAATTTTCGTAGCCAGAAACAGACGGGTTTCTCGGTCAGAGATACCCAAAAGTGCCCGCGCATGTCCTTCGCTTAATTCTTTTTCGCGAACTAAAGCGAGAAGCTCTTCGTCCAAAGATAGAAGACGAAGTGAATTTGCAACCGCCGAACGGCTTTTTCCCACACTTTCACTGATTTGTTCCTGCGTCATAGAAAATTGAACCATCAGATTGCGGTAACCCAAAGCTTCTTCAATGGGATTTAAATCCTCCCGCTGCAGATTTTCAATCAATGCAATCTCTATGCTTTTGAGTTCTTCATATTCTTTGATAATGGCCGGAATCGTTTTCAAGCCTGCCAGCTTGGAGGCACGCCACCGGCGCTCGCCGGCTATGATCTGGTAAAAGCCATTTTTCTCTTGTTTGACAAGAATCGGCTGGATGACGCCATATTTTGAAATCGAATCGGCCAGCGCTTTTAGTTTTTCTTCGTCAAAATCTTTTCTGGGCTGTTTGGAATTTGGTTCTACTTCATTGATATTCAGCTCAGTCACCAGCTTGTCCGCATCGGCAGAAGCTGTCTGCGGCTGTTCCAATTCACTGATTAATGCGCCCAATCCGCGCCCCAGTCCCTTTTTTGGCATTTTATTCTTCTCTCCTTGCCTTTATTTTATCCTTTTTGTCTTTTTTTCAGCTTCTCCATTCATTTTTAAAAATTCATCGCACAATGCCAAATAGCTTTCTGCCCCTCGTGAGGTGATGTCATAATCAATAATCGATTGTCCAAAACTGGGAGCTTCTGAAAGACGGACATTTCTTGGAATTGCAGTCTGATACACCTTATCTTTGAAAAATTTTTTTACCTCTTCAATCACCTGAATGGACAAATTGGTCCGCCCATCGTACATAGTGGGCAGAACCCCTTCGATCTCAATGCGCGGATTCAGCGATTTTTTTACCATTCGGATGGTAGCTGTCAGTTGGCTGAGACCTTCCAAAGCGTAGTATTCACATTGAATGGGAATCAAGACACTGTTACAGGCAGTAAACGCATTCAGGGCCAATAAACCAAAAGAAGGAGGGCAATCCAACAGGATGAAGTCGTAGTCGTCAATGATGGGAACCAGGGACCGACGGAGCTGGAATTCCCGCTTGGCCTTATCGACCAATTCAATTTCCGCCCCGGCAAGATCAATGTTGGACGGGACCACCCATAGATTCTGGTTTCGGGCCGGCAGCACGGCATCCGAAATAGGGACAGAATCAACAAGTACATCATAAATGGTGTGCTCAATTGCATTTTTTTGAATTCCGATTCCGCTTGTCGCATTTCCCTGCGGATCCATGTCAAGAAGCAGTGTTTTCTTGTTTCGGCGGGCCAGGCAGGCGGCCAGATTTACCGATGTAGTAGTTTTTCCTACGCCCCCTTTTTGGTTGGCAACTGCTACTATTTTCCCCAAAAAACTCACTTCCTATCACAAATATCAGTCAATCTTCAAAACACTTTTTATTATAGCATATATTTTCAAAAAAAAGAAGTGTTTCACGTGAAACACTTCTATAATAATTAATTTTGTCTCCAGTTTATGTTTTATAATGTTTCACGTGAAACACTCCCAAAGAGACCTGACTTTACAAGTGCTGAAGCAAAAATGACATCTTCCGGCGTTGTCAGCTTGAGATTCGAATAGCTGCCCTCAACAACTGTGATCGGCACCCCCATTGCCTCTACTAAAGAACAATCGTCTGTCACCGGAGCCGTGACAGTCTCATGTGCCCGCATAATTAAAGGATACTCAAAGACCTGAGGGGTCTGAATGACCCACAATTGATCCCGCACGGGAGTCGACATTACAACTTGATCGCGGCTGCATATCTTTATCGTATCTTTCGTTCGCACTCCCAAAGTTGCAGCCTTTGTTTGGTTTGCTTTTCGGATGACGGCCGACAAATCTTCCTGGGATACAAAGGGACGCGCTGCATCGTGAATTGCAGCCAGTTTGGTATGAGAGCCCGCCGCCTTCAGCCCGTTGTATACAGAACGCTGGCGTTGATCTCCTCCCGGAACAATCGAAGAGATTTTGGAAATCCCATAAAACCTTGTGATATCTGCACACTGTGCCCGTTCTTCTTTTCGGCTCACCAAAACAATTTCCTTTATTAAGGGGCAATTTTCAAAAGCAAGAAGCGTATGGGCCAAAACCGGTATGCCATTGAGATCCAAAAATATTTTGTTTTTGGTGCCTCCCATCCGTTTCCCCTCTCCCCCGGCAACAATTATGGCGGTGCAATCGATCATATTCAGCTCTCCTTTTTTGCGATTTGGAGCAATCGATTTAACTCCTCTTCATTAAATTGATACTTTTGATCGCAGTAAGGACAGGAAAGCTCTGCTTTGTGATCTTCGTCCAAGATCGACTGCAATTCTTCCGTGCCAACACTGATCAAAGCTTTTTCTGCACGCTCCCGGCTGCAGCCGCAATAATATTCCGGCTGAATTTCTTCCGGATCTGCCGCCTCTTTCAAACCGTCTCCCAGAAGTCTAGCCAATTCCAGCGGAGTGATTCCCTCCTCTAATAATTGTGTGACGGACGTAATTTTAGCAATATTCTGCTCTAACAGAGACGTTGCTTCTTCAGAAGTTCCAGGCATCAGCTGTGCCAGAAAGCCGCCGGAACACAACACAGATCCATCGGTTCCGACGAGCACACCCAGGCCAACGGCCGTCGGCGTCTGCTCACTCGCTGCATAATAATAGGTTAAGTCCTCCGCAATTTCACCATTTACCAGAGGAGTTTGGCCAATATAGGGTTCCCTTAGTCCCAGATCACGGACCACATAAAGTGTTCCTTTGCCCACGGCCCCTCCGACATCAAGCTTTCCCGTTTTATTCGGCGGTAAATATACGCTGGGATTCGCTACACTGCCGCGTACTCTTCCCTTGCTGTCTGAAACGGCGCAAAGGAGTCCCATAGGGCCGTCACCCCGGAATTGGAGAGAAATAGTGTCGCGTTCCCCTTTCTGCATAATGCCCATCATGGCCGCAGCAGTAAGCGCACGGCCCAGAGCCGCAGTTACAATCGGAGAGGTTTGGTGATATTGATGTGCCGTCTGCGCTAGTTTGGTAGAACGGCAAGTAAAAATTCGTACCCCCTCCTTCGTATTGATTCGAATCATTTGATCCGGCATATAATTTTTGAATTCGCTCATTTTATCATTCCTTTTCACAATAAAAATAGATTCGTTCCGAATCAAATCGGACGGGAGAAAAACCAAAATCTGAGAATATCTTGATCTTGCAAAATCCGCATTTTTCTAACATGGATTGCAGAAACGCTTGATCCCATGCCCGCTGAATATGTTCTTCGTCTATCCTTCGGTAGAGAGAACCTTCGCGCAGAAAAAATGTGATCTCGGATATGCTGAGTTCTTCTTCCTCCTCATAAGTATTTTCCCAGGTATAATAAACGCTCTCATCGTCGTAGACAAAGGTATTGTTTCCCAAAAGTTCACAGAGCTTGAAACGGCTGCTGATATCAAAGATAAACACTCCGCCGGGATTGAGGTATTGGCGCACCAGGCGCAGGCTTTTCAGAAGGCTATCAGTTTCCGTGATATAATTATAGCCATCTGTCATACATAAAACAGCATCTACGGTGCCATATAATTCGAATCCAGTAATATCCTGATTCAAATAAAGGGATTGTTCATCTTTTTTTCGCGCCAGATCCAGCATTTCGACCGAACAATCTATTCCGATCATATCATAGCCGCGTTTTGCCAGCCTGGATGTAACCAGGCCTGTTCCGCAAGCCAAATCTGCAACTAAATTTATTTTACGGCCGCTTTTGTGAAAAAGCTGTTCAATCATATCGCACAAGCCGTCATAGTTAATATCCGCCTTTATCAATTCATCGTAAACACCTGCAAAACCGCTGTAGGCGTTTGTCATTTCTTTCATTTTAAGTTTCCCCCTGCGATTTTCCTTTTCCGCATTTGTTAGAATAATGGAAAAGAAGTACAACAATATAGTAATATAAAAAAATTTTTTTCGCAAGGGAAATGTGAATGGAATATAAAGAAATAATCCATCTAATTTTTAAATCCATTGTAAAAAATGGATAAAGGAAGAGCTAACAAGAAATGGAACAATGCAATCTGTATTTAAAATCAAAGAATAATATAATTCTCTGCTTTACTTCATTTCGGTGAAAAATTACGGTTATTGTCTGAAGGCGTCAGTCATCACAGATATAAAACTACGCTGCCGCCGACAGGTCCCTATTTTGGCATAAATGAAACCCTCTATTGCAGGAAAATAACTGCAATAGAGGGCAGCATGGTCTGTCTGCACAATATAGGATCCGTTCAAATGCGGCAGACAGTTTATTTTGAACTGAATTACAGATTCAGATAGGGCTTGATATTTGCCCCGTAAATCTTCACCAAATCTTCCTGCGTTGCCTTTTTCGAATTTTCAAGCCGCAGGAACTGCGGTTCCATATAGGCAAAAGGAGCGTTTGATCCAATTACAATATGATCTGCCCCAACCTTCTCCAAAAACGTATCAAAGTTGTTGTTAATATGGTAGAGATCCAGCTTAAACGTAGAGAAGAACAGATCCTTTTTGTTTGGAATCATATCTTTCGGGTCTGTTGATAAAAACTGTTCCGGCCAAAACCCGGTGAAAATATAGGACGCTTCCGGTACAGCCTTGACCATTGCAGCCGCTGCTGCAGGGGTAAGATTATTCTGAACATCCATCTGATGGCGCTGGCGGAAATCTTCAAAGCCATCGCGGATTCGGATCGGCATGTGATAAGATGCAGCTAATTTTGCCGCTTGAGTGCTCTTTGCGTCCCCGAGAGTATAACGATGATAGAGCGGAAGCAGTTCAATGCCGGAAAAACCCAGCTCATGCGCTTTTTCAATATCCTTTTCAAATCCGGTATAAGTGGGATTGATGACGGCAAACAGAGCGTATTTTACTGGGCTTTGCTTGCTTTCTTCAAAGGTTTTCACCGATTCATACAATTCCATGTTTCCGTCCATGGAATTGCGGTAAAAAATTGCATTAATTGAGGCCGCGCAGAGAACATCGACATTATTTTCCTCTGCTATTTTTGCCAATTCTGCCGGTGTATTGCAAAACAACTTCCGGAAAGGAAAAGAACCTAAGTAATTGTCTGTATCGATTACAATAGAGTTGTTAATCATCTTATTTGGCCTCCTTTAAGAAGCGGCGCAGTCCTACGCCCGCCAGTATTTTTTTCTTATCCTGTTCACTGATGCGTGCGCCCAGGGTCTTTGCGACGCCGGCATTGATGGAACCGTCCGTACCAAAGACAACGCGGTCTGCCCCTAAATAGCGAACTGCTTCTTCTACGGCTCCCAAATCTACTACACTGCCGCTGATGTCAGTTAAAACGTTCGGGCAATCTGCAATTCCGCGCAGCTGCCAGAGCCAGTCTCCGCCGCCGGTCACATGTGCCATGAGAATGGTGCAGTCCGGAAAAGCTTTTGCCGCCCGCGCGATTTGCTCACTGTGCGACATATTCGGCTGTTCTGGGAAGCACTGCAGCGAATAGCCGGCATGGATCAAGATTGGAATGTTAAGTTCAGAGCATTTAGCCAGAATGGGGCGCTGAACCGGATCGTCAAGTGTATACTGGTTGTAGAGCTTTAAACCGGTCATGCCCAGCTCATTGATGCAGCGGTCGATTTCATCCAATGCCTCTTGACCGAAGCCGGGATCGACATAGCACATACCCTGGATACGGCCGGGGTATAACTGCATTGCTTCATAGACTAAATCATTTGCCTTGCGGCACATTTCCGGCGTTGCAGTCCCGCGTGTAATCGGAAGAGAGCAGAGCAGGATATCCATATAGTTGTCATCCGCACCCTGGATCAGGCCGTGCAGCTCATCCATATTGAGAACATCGTTGCCGTTTTCGTCCTTTGTCATCCATACATGCTCATGCCAGTTGATTACGGAATTGTTTTGGAACAATTTCATTTTCTCGGAGATTGTTGACATTTAAAAGCCTCCTTCATTCATTCTCCTCGAGAGAGGAACAGTGTTGTTCTGTAATCATCATAGCTTTCAGGGGAAAAAAAATCAACTATTTTCTATTATTTTATTGACCTATTTTGTAAAAATAGGAATAGCAATGTTTCCAGTATCTTTTATAGCTAAGTATTAATAGGCATAAGATTGTGAAATCAGTAATTGCCTAGTTAGTTCAGGGTATAACTGATTCCCATAGCGGCAGCCTGTTCTCTGTCATACGCCAGCACATACTCTGTCATTTCATCCGCCATATAACCATATTTATCCTGCCAATCAGCAACGGCCTGATCAAAGTCAGCCTCGCTCATACGGCCCATAATGTAGTTGCAGGTGATGGTAGACATTTCTGTCTGGCTGGTAGCACTCTGTCTGCTGGCGGTGTCGGAAGCGACAAATCCCGGAATATCCTTCGGACTCATGGGAACCTCTCTGGCAATATCGTCAATTGCGGTATAAGATGCTACCTGTTCTTCGGCATATTCTTTGTCTGTCATTTCAGCATAAGCAATTTCGTATGGCTTGGTAGCGGAATAGCCCCAGATTATTAAGAACTGTCTCTGCCAAGAAAATACATTGGGATCATTTTTATCCAGGTTATAAACTTCTTCGATCGGAACTTTCTCCCCGTCTACTACTTCATAAGAATATCCTTCTTTTCCCCATACGCACAGATCGCGGAATTCTTCGGAAGCCATGACCTCTAAGACATCAAAAGCCCGGTCAGGATTTGCGCACTTGGAAGAGATGTACATGCCATGCTGTGCTGCTACACCATTATTTGAAGTTCCATAGGCAACTTCCG
>CALYAR010000010.1 GCA_944393585.1 uncultured Clostridia bacterium
AACTGTTCCAGCGTTATGGATACTATTTGGAAAAAACCATTTCTCTCACCATGCCGGGAATCGATGGAATGGAGAAAATTTTATCGACTATGGAGAATTTGCGTACCAATGGCGTTCCCGGTTTGGAAGTGAAGCAGGTAACGGATTATTGGAACCAGACCATCACTTCAGGAGGCAAAACAGAGCCGTTTGCTCAATACGACAAATCCAATGTTCTCAAATATGAACTCTCAGACGGCGTATCATGGTTTGTAGCGCGTCCGTCGGGAACAGAACCGAAGATAAAACTCTATTTTGGAACAATGGATCCGGAGCAAAATCTTGCCCAGGAGAAACTGGAGCGCCTGATTGATACGGTTTCCCAGGCGGTTAACCAATGAAAAAAATATCCCCTGCCCAGCGGGCGGGGGATATTTTAGCAGAAAAAAGCCGCAAACAAGCGTTTGCGGCTTTTATAAATATTTATACCCACCAAAGCTCTTCTGCGCTGTCACAGATCAGAAAGACAAAAAAAAAACGGATGGCTTTTTCCAATCCTTCCTCAGGACTCATGAGCGCATCTTCGTGCTCGATACTGACAGCGCCGTCATAGCCGCCGATCTTGAGTTCGCTGATGAAATCGCGCCACCAGCCTTCCGAATGGCCGTAACCAACCGTGCGGAAAATCCACGAACGGTTTTGAATGTCAGCCAGGCTCTTTGTATCAAGAACCCCATTGACCTTGGTATTCTGCTCGTCAATTTTAGTATCCTTTGCATGGACGTGGTAAATGGCTCCGCGCAGTGCGCGCGCCGCTGCAATGGGATCCATACCCTGCCAGTATAAATGGCTGGGGTCAAAATTCGCTCCGATCGTGTCGCCGACGGCTGCGCGCAGGCGCAGCAGGGTCTCAGTATTGTAGACCATAAAGCCGGGATGGAGCTCTAAGGCAATTTTGCGCACTCCATGTTTTTGCGCAAAGGCTGCTTCCTCTTTCCAGAAGGGAATGAGCTTTTCTTCCCACTGCCATTTCAGAAGTTCAGCATACTCAGTCGGCCAGGCGCAGGTGACCCAGTTAGAGTGGGTAGCCGTATCGCTGTCGCCGGCACAGCCGGAAAAGGTAATAACTGTGTCTACGCCCAGCTGTTCTGCCAGAAGGATGGAATTTTCCAAATCCTCTTTGGCTTCTCTGGCGATTTGCGGATTGGGATGAATCCCATTCCCATGCGTACTGAGGGCGCAGATAGACATATCATATTTTTGAAAAAGGGATTTTAATTCTTGGATTTTTTCCGGCTTTCCCAGATAATCCTTCGGGTCGCAGTGAGTCTTCCCCGGATTTCCGCCGGTAGGAAGCTCAATGCTGTGTACTCCGAGATTGTTTAAGTATTGAAGGCTTTCCTCCAGTGTTTTGTGGTATAAAACAACTGTTAAGACACTTAGTTTCATCCTTCTGCCTCCTTTTTATTTCATGTATTATTTATTTTAGTCAAAGTATACCGGTTTGCCTGTCTTTGCGGACTGATAAATCGCATCCAGTATTTGAGTGACGACATAGGCCTGTTCCGGAAGCACGCAGGGATCGGTGTCATTGTCAATGGCTTCGATCCACTGAACCGCTTCCACTAAAGCCGGATCAGCACTTGCCTTGCCGGAAAAATAAGCGACGCTTCCAGTTGCCATGCTGACTTCATTGACATATTGGCGGCCGTATTTGACTCCATTAAAGCGCAGTCCTTCATTTTTCATGTCGGCGCCTGCTTTTGTGCCGCAAAGCGTTGTGGAGGCCTCCTGAAAGTCCAAAATATTCAACGCCCAGCTGGATTCCAGCTCAATGGTCGCGCCGTTCTTCATTTTTATGAAACCAAACGCGGAGTCTTCTACGGTGTATTTTTCCGGATCCCAGTCGCCCCATAGGTTTCCGGTTTCTCTTTGGTCTCCCAGCTTTTTGAATACGCTTCCTACTACCATAGCCGGTTCGTAGTTATTCATCATCCAGAGCGTTAAATCCAGCGCATGGGTACCAATATCGATCAAAGGACCGCCGCCCTGTTCTTCTTCATTTAAAAATACGCCCCAGGTTGGCACGGCTCTTCTGCGGAGCGCGTTAGCGCGTGCAAAGTAGATTTCGCCAAGCTCACCGTCATCAATTGCACGCTTCAAAATCTGGGAGTTGATTCTCTGGCGGCTCTGGTAGCCGATGGTGAGTTTCTTTCCGGTGCGTTTTGCAGCGTCGAGCATTTTTTTTGCGTCTTCCGGCGTTTTTGCCATCGGCTTTTCACACATAACATGTTTGCCGGCTTCCAACGCGTCAACTGTAATGAAGGAGTGCTCCCGGTTCGGGGTGAGAACGTGAACGATGTCAATGTCTTTATCGGCTAAAAGCTCTTTGTAATCGGTATAGACCTTAGCGTCCGGAGTACCGTACTCTTTTGCCGCTTTTTCAGCTTTTTCGCGAACGATATCGCAGAATGCCACCATTTCTACATTGTCGATTTGTTTTAAGGAAGGCATGTGTTTGCCGTTGGCGATGCCGCCGCAGCCAATGATACCAATTTTGTGCATCTGTTTCGCCATACTAAAATCTCCTTTTCATATTTTAATATTTGAATTGCAGAGCTGATTTTCAAAAGGGGATTAGCACTGCAATTTTCAGCTTATTTTAACGAGTGGAGTCCCGCAGGATAATCTCGTGGGGCAAAATGACTTTTCTTTGCGGGATATCCTTTCCTTCAATTTGATCAATCAATAAGTTCATTGCCACTTCTCCCAGTTCAGCCCTCGGCTGGCCAACGGTAGAGAGCTGCGGCCGCATGTAGCGGGAGATGTTGTTATTGTCAAATCCAATAATTCCAAGCTCCTGCGGAATCTGAATGCCGCGGTCAAGGCAAGTCTGCAATACCCCGGCGGCCATATTATCGGAAATAGCAAAAACGGCATCAGGCAATTTTCCTTGATCCAACAAGGCTGAAATTGCTGCCGCACCGGAGGTAAAACCATAGTCGCCGTAGATCATCATCGAGGGATCAATGGAAATTCCATAATCCTTCAAAGCGTCTAAATACCCCTTTTCCCGAAGCGCAGTGCTAAGAAAGCCATTGGCAACGCTGAGCATTGCGATGTTTCGGTACCCCTTTCCCAACAGGACACAGATTGCGTCATAGGCAGCTTGATAATCATCAATGGAGACGTAAGGCATCGTTTGGTGCTGAAGATAACCGGTACAGGTTACCATAGGAAACCGTTTTTCCAAATCCAATATATTTGTTTCATTAATAAAACTGCCGGCAAAAATGATTCCGTCTACTTGACGGTTTAACAGCATATCCAGATAATTTCGCTCCGATTCCTCTTTGGCATTGGTCATGCAGATCAATAATTTATAGCCCCGCTCATTTGCAATTCGTTCCATGCCGCGGATAACCTTGGAAAAAAAAGCATTGGCAAGCGTTTGCAGTATAACCAACACGGTCCGCGTCTGATTGAGCCGCAGATTTCGTCCCAGCACATTGGGGGAATAATCGGTTTGCGCAATTACCTTCCGAACCTTTTGTTTCGTTTTTTCGCTGACCGCGGGACTGTTATTTAACGTTCTGGAAACTGTCGCAATGGACACACCTGCGAGCTTGGCTATTTCTTTAATGGTGGCTATTCCAATCACCTCATAAGATATTCTGTAATCGTTTACATATTTGAGTATAGCATTGAAGATTTAGACTGTCAATAACTCCTGAAAAAAATTAAGGTAAGTTCCACAAGAAATATTGGGAAGCAAGTTTGGCTTGACGAAGGATCAAATGCGGGATAAGATACTAATATGGGAATTCCATTTAAAAAGAAAGGGAGCGGACACAAAATGGGAATTATGGAAAAAATGAGACTGGACGGAAAGGCATCATTTGTAACCGGCGGGGCGAGAGGGATTGGGAGACAAATTGCCGTCGCGCTGGCGGAAGCGGGAAGCGATGTCGCATTGGTGGATATTGACATTGCAGAAGCAAAAAAGACGGCCAGAGAAATTGCAGAGCAAACGGGGGTAAAAACCATTGCGATCCAAACGGATGTAACAAAGCCGGAGGAAGTCAATTCCATGATGGAGACGATTGTGCAAACGTTTGGCAAATTGGATGCGGCCTTCTGCAATGCCGGAATCTGTATGAACATCCCCTGCGAGGAAATGACCTTAGAGCAGTGGAGGAAAGTCATTGACATCAATTTAACCGGCGTTTTCTTAACTGCACAGGCAGCTGCAAAGCAAATGCTTCAGCAGGGGTATGGATCAATTGTCAATACGGCTTCCATGTCAGGCCACATTGTCAATGTGCCGCAGCCCCAGTGCTCCTATAATGCGTCCAAGGCCGGCGTCATCCAGCTGACTAAATCCATGGCAGTTGAATTTGCCCGGCGCGGCGTTCGTGTGAACTCGATCAGTCCGGGATATATGGGGACAGAGCTTACGTTAAATTCGCCCAGCTTAAAGCCGCTGATTGAGCAGTGGAATGCCATGGCGCCGATGGGCCGGATGGGACGGCCGGAGGAACTGCAGTCCATTGCAGTATATTTGGCCGGAGACACCAGCAGCTTTACAACGGGAGCAGATTTTGTGATCGACGGAGCGTTCACCTGCTTTTAATAAAAAAAGCCTCAGCAATCGAATTGGTTATCGCGATGCAAAATACCATTGGATTGCTGAGGCTTGTTTTGATTGGATCACGATTCTTTGCCGGCCTTTCCCTTCATCCAGTCAAGATAGGCTTTCGAGGCCTGTTCCATTTTATTTTCTCCCGGTACATAATAGACCGCATCCTTTAACGCGTCGGGAAGGTACTGCTGTTCTACCCAGCGCCGGGGAAAATCATGTGGGTATTGATAAAACTGGCCCTTGTTGGGATTGTCCTCCCCGTCAAAATGCTTATTCTGCAGGGTGCGCGGAATCGGGCCGCTTTTGCCGCTGCGGATATCTTCCAGTGCCCGGTCAATTCCGACATAGGCTGAATTGGATTTGGGGCTGTTTGCAACCAGTACCACGGCGTCGGCCAAGGGTATTCTTGCTTCCGGCAAGCCAACTTGCAGAGCCGCGTCAACTGCCGCTTTGACAATCGGGATAATCATGGGATAGGCCAGCCCTACGTCTTCACAGGCGCAGACCATCAAGCGCCGGCAGGCAGAGGGAAGGTCGCCGGCTTCCAAAAGCCGGGCCAAATAATGAAGGGCCGCATTGGCATCCGAACCGCGCATGGATTTTTGATAAGCGGATACAATGTCATAGTGTTCGTCGCCTTCGCGGTCATAGCGCATGGCACTCCGCTGAGCGAGCTGACCGGCCTGGTCGCGTGTGATCCGGACTACGCCGTTTTCCCGCCGGGCAGACAGATAGCACAATTCCGCTGCATTTAAGGATTTGCGTACATCGCCGCCGCATGCGGAGGCGATATGGGGGAGAACCCCTTCTTCCAGTTCTATTGTTTCTCCGTTTTCTTCACCCAAAATGCGAAATGCCCGTTCCAATGCCTGCTCCACATCGGCTGGTTCAACCGACTTGAATTCAAACACGGTGCAGCGGCTCAAAATAGCATTGTAGATATAGAAATAAGGGTTTTCCGTTGTGCTGGCAATTAAAGTAATTTTCCCGTTTTCTATAAATTCCAGCAGGGATTGCTGCTGCTTTTTATTAAAGTTCTGAATTTCATCCAAATACAGTAGAACGCCGTTCATGCTCATGAAGCTGTCCAGTTCCTTGATAATGTCCTTAATATCGGCTGTAGACGCATTTGTGGCATTGAGCCGGTAGAGGCGTTTGCCTGTATCCTGTGCAATAATTCCCGCGACTGTAGTTTTGCCTGTACCGCTGGGGCCATAAAAAATCATATTCGGAATGTTTTTGGAATCGATGATGGTACGAAGAATCTTCCCCTCATCCAAAAGATGGTGTTGTCCCACTACGTCGGAAAGGACTTTCGGACGCAGACGGTCTGCCAACGGTGTAGCCATGAATGGGCCTCCTTTGATCTTGAGAATTCTGTCTTTCCGCTGCAAAACAGGGAAGGGACGCTTTTCATCCGCATACCCTTCCCAGCTGCTATTATTCATCCAAAGGATTATATCCTGTTACTTTCTTTTTCCGCGGCGGCGCGGGGGTTTCTTCCTGTTCTTTTTCCGCAGCGTCCTGCGGTGCTTCCAGGCGGTCCCGTTTGGTAAAGTCACGGTCATTTGTTTGCGTGACTTCGACGATAAATTCATTTTCCGGGTTTGGAACTTTGATATAGTCATCCGGATTTTTTCCTAATGGTACGCAGACTTCGCGGATCAGTGCATTCATTGCAGAAAATGGGATAGTGGTCATAAAATGCCGGGGACAATCCTGTGCTTTCATGAGATACTCCAGCGCCAATTCGTAGTTTCCCAATTTGTTTTCCACCTGAGCAGCATGATAGAATTTTTCTGCCTGCATTTTGTTGTTTCTTTCCATTTCCTGATCGCAAAGTTCTTTGGCAGCTTTATAGTTGCCCACATTATAATAAGCCTGAATGAGATTATCTACGATGACATAATCCGATGAGTTATAATCATAGGCTTCTTTGCAGAAATTAAGCGCCTCTTCGCGCGTGTCGGCGAGAATTTTGTAGTAGCCAAGCGTTCCATACACACTTGTGGACTTATAATCCTCAAAAACCTCTTCCATGAGCTCCTTTGCTTCCTGGAAGCGTTTGGTCCGGTACATGAGCAGGGAGAGGTTCTGCCGCGTCATCATAAGTTCCTGTTTTTTCAGGCGGCTGCGGTCTTTTAACAAGCGATTTAACACATATTCGCTTCGCTGCGTATTGCCCATGCGCATGAGGTAATAGGCGTAAGTAATTGCCGCGTTCGGCGGATATTTTTTCCGTTTGTAGGAACGTTCAAACCACTTAACGCATCCTACTTCGTCGCCTTGACCATATTTTCGTGTTGCCATAACCATACAGAAGGTAGGATAAAGCACGTAAAGCAAAATAATCAAAATAGCCAAGCAGACCGCCATAACGCCGAGCGGACCGAAAAACCACCATGCGGCAAACGTCACAACAAGGGAAAGCAATAAAAACAACCAGACATTTTTTTTCATATTGTAATCTCCTCTTTGTTTTCGGAAATCTCTTCGAAAAGATGTTCCGCTTTGTCAAACAAACCGCCGCACCAAGGACGGCGCGCCGGTTTGATCGGTTTTCGTTAAAATTCTGCGCTACCAACCGTACGCGGATAAGGGATGACGTCCCGGATGTTGCTCATGCCTGTCAAATACATAATCAGGCGTTCAAAGCCCAGGCCATATCCTGCGTGCTTGCATCCGCCATAGCGGCG
Organism: uncultured Clostridia bacterium; assembly: GCA_944393585.1. Taxonomy (GTDB): domain Bacteria; phylum Bacillota; class Clostridia; order CALYAR01; family CALYAR01; genus CALYAR01. Next base: position 7,318 of record CALYAR010000010.1, read on the forward strand.
CAGGTCAAGATACCACCAATAATCCTCTTCCTTTAAGCCAAGCTCTTCCATACGCTTCTGCAGAAGATCGAGCCTTTCCTCACGCTGGCTGCCCCCGATGATCTCACCGACGCCGGGCGCTAACAGATCCATTGCGGCTACGGTTTTTCCATCGTCATTAAGACGCATATAGAAAGATTTGATGTCTTTGGGATAATCCGTCACAAAGACCGGCTTTCCAAAGATTTTTTCAGTCAGATACCTTTCGTGCTCCGTCTGCAGGTCGCAGCCCCATTCCACCTTAAACTGGAACTCCTCGTTGTGTGGCTTTAAAAGCTCTACTGCTTCGGTATATGTGACGTGGCCGAATTCGCTGTTTACCAGATTGTTTAAACGATCCATCAGCCCTTTGTCGATAAAGGTTCCGAAAAAGTTCATTTCTTCCGGCGCATTTTCCAGACAATAGGAGATAACATATTTAATCATATCTTCCGCCAGAGCCATGTCGTCGTTGAGATCAGCAAAGGCAATCTCCGGTTCAATCTGCCAGAATTCAGCCGCGTGGCGCTGGGTGTTGGAATTTTCCGCACGGAAAGTCGGCCCGAATGTATAGATATTTCGGAAAGCCAGGGCATATGTTTCCCCTTCCAGCTGCCCGCTGACCGTCAAATTTGCACTGCGGCCGAAAAAGTCCTTCTTATAGTCGACCGAGCCGTCCTCGCATTTGGGCGGATTGCTTAAATCCAGCGTCGTGACCCGGAACATTTCACCCGCGCCTTCGCAGTCGCTGCCTGTAATGAGCGGTGTGTTGACGTAAACGAAATTTCTTTCGTTAAAGAACTTGTGAAGAGCAAAAGCCGCCAGGCTCCGGATACGGAAAACGGCCGAAAAAGTGTTGGTACGCGGGCGCAGATGGGCGATTTCACGCAGAAATTCATAAGAATGCCGTTTTTTCTGCAGAGGATAATCCGGGGTAGAAGACCCTTCTACAACAATCTCAGCCGCTTTTAATTCGAACGGCTGTTTTGCTTCTGGGGTTAATTCCAGGACCCCTTTTGCTGAAATTGCGGATCCAATGTTTAATTTTGCTATTTCTGCGAAATTGGAAAGCTTGCCGTCTTCCAATACAATTTGAATATTTTTGAAGAACGTACCGTCATTTAATTCAATAAACCCGAAATTTTTTGAAACACGGATGTTCCGAATCCATCCGGATATACAGATTTCTTTTCCGCCGAAATCAGCTGCGCTGCGGTACAATTGTTTGACAATTACCTGTTCCATTGTTTTCTGTCCTCCTATATTTATCATTGCCTTACAGCAAAATTATGTTATGTTCTGCACACCGGCGAGTGGTCTCTTCGTCCCAGACAGAGACGTGGACTTCTCCGATATGGGCCTTCTGCAAGAGCAGCATGCAAAGGCGCGACTGCCCAATCCCGCCGCCGATGGTAAGCGGCAGTTCTCCCGCCAGCAGGGCCTTGTGAAAGGGAAGAGAGGCGCGTTCCTCACAGCCTGCAATGGAAAGCTGGCGCAGCAGCGTTTCTTCATCTACGCGGATGCCCATCGAAGAAAGCTCGAACGCAGTCTGTAAAATAGGATTATAGACCAAAATATCGCCGTTTAAGCTCCAGTCATCGTAATCCGGAGCGCGGCCGTCGTGCCTTTTCCCGGATTTTAAAGCGCCGCCGATCTGCATGAGAAATACGGCTCCATAGGCTTTGGCCGCCTTGTTTTCCCGCTCTTTTGCCGAAAGGGCGGGGTATTGATCTTCCAGCTCCTGGGTGGTAATAAACTGGATTTCTTTTGGAAGCTGGGGCGTTAAGCAGGGAAAACGCTTGCAAATTTCCTCTTCGGTGGTCACGACTGCCTGATATATTTCATGTACTGTCGCTTTCAGCGTCTCTATATTGCGTTCCTGCCTTGTTATTACTTTTTCCCAATCCCATTGATCGACATACATGGAGTGGAGATTATCCAGTTCATCTTCGTCGCGCCGGATTGCGTTCATATCGGTGTAAAGCCCGCTTCCCGGCTCAAAACCGTAACGCGCCAGAGCCAGACGCTTCCATTTTGCCAGAGAATGGACAATTTCAACCATTCTGCCGTTTAAAAAAGGAACGTCAAAACTTACAGGGCGTTCCGTACCATTTAAATTATCATTCAAACCAGACTCCGGTACGACGAACAAAGGGGCGCTGACTCTCTGTAAATTCAAGTGATTGGACAGCTCCTGTTCAAATATTTCCCGTACGATTTTAATTGCTAATTCTGTCTGTTTCAGATCCAGCGGGTTTCGATAGCCCTCCGGCAGAATAAGCTTCTGAATTCCCATATTGTACCTTCTTTCTGATTTGTTCTATATCTGTTAATTAAACCACAATTTCCTTCATTTGTCCAGAAGAATTCCCCTTTTTTCCAAACTCCTATTTCATTTTGTATTCCTTTTTTTGAAAAACGTCCCGGATGAACCCGTATATGCAGGATAGGTATACGCAAAAGAATCAGAACTTTACGAAAAGACGCATGAAATTCCAGCAAAATTCGGATCAGTTCGTTTGATATTACTTTTACTTGAATACGGGAATTAATTTTACAAACTCGCGGCGAGCTTCAGGCAGATTTCTTTGGAAATGACGGCGGCCCGGCCAACATTTTCTTCAAAGGCAGCGCTGCCGCTTGATTTTCCGTTGTCGGTGACTGTTCGAATGGACAGAAACGGAATCTGGTTGACATAGCAGACGTGGGCAATGGCGCAGCTTTCCATATCAATTCCCAGGACGTTGGGATACCGGTTTAGAAGCTCTTCTCTTTGTTCTTTTGTTTCCAGAAAATATTCTCCCGTTGCAAGCAGGCCAAACCGGAGCGGATAACAGAATGAAAGCGAACGCAGGCGTTCTAGCAGATTAGAATCGCAGGGGAAACAGGGGGTCTTTATCCACGGATGGAAATCCATTAAGATGGATTCGTCCACATCGTGATAAGTACATGCGGTTGCCGCAATCGTATCGAATACTTCGATCGATTCGTCCAGCCCCCCGCAGGTGCCTGTGCTGATCAGGCAGTCAACGGAAAATGTGTCGATTAAGATTTGTGAGGCGATCGCAGCATTGACTTTGCAGACGCCGGAATAAAGCGTGATCAGTTTTTTTCCCTCGTATTCACATTCGTAAAAGGTAAGCATGGCTTTTTTGACGGTCCGAACCGGCTTTAGAGTGTCTAAAAAAGGGGCAAGCTCGCTGTCTCCGGCATTGAGTATCCCGATTGTTTTCATCAACTTTTCTCATCTCATTTCATCATGATATTTGGTTTATTGTACTGGTTTTCCGCAAAAATGTAAAGGCCATGGCATAAATTTATGCCATGGCCATATCATAATCCTCATTCTTCATTAGCCCGGTGCTGTTCAATCTGCTGTTTGACCATCATATCCTTGACTTTCATCAGCCGCGTGATGTTGCCGCGTTCATTTTCCTCCAGTTTCATGGTAATGCTCTTGATCGTGTCGCGCAGGTCCGGAATCATGACGTATTCGAGCGCGTTGACCCGACGGCGCGTCCGTTCGATTTCCTGCGCCAGGAGCTGGGCGCTCTTTTCGCTTTCGGCCAGTTTCAGCATACGTTCCAATACATCGGAAAGATGATAAATTGCCGCATCCAGCTCCGAAGATGTCGCCGCAAAACCGTAAGGGTAGATGGCGGACGGATCGGAATTAGAGAGCTCGTAGGAAAAACGCGGGACGTTGACGCTCATGATATTTTTCGTCGTAATCGAAAGAGCCGCCGTCTGGAGGGGATAAAGGATCGCCGTCTCAATCGCCTCGCCCGACAAGGAAGCGCGGGCTAAAAGAAAGCTTTTGTTCGCCCTGGAAAGCCGCTCCTCTACCTCTGTTCTTAAAATACGGTTTTCTTTTACAATCTCCAGAAACTGCTTCATTAGCTCATCCCGTTTGTCCTTTAAGAGCTTGTGCCCGCGCTGGGCAGTTTCCAGCCGCTTTTTCAGCCGTTTTAGCTCCATACGGGTTGGATTTACATTCATAACAGCCATGCTTATCACTCCTCGCCCGGCCAGTATTTTTCCAGATAACTTTCCCGGATCCGCTTGAGTTCGGATTTGGGCAGGATGGATAAGAGCTTCCAGCCTAAATCAAGGGTCTCTTCAATCGTGCGTGCGGTATAATAGCCCTGCGCTACATATTGCTTTTCGAACGCATCGGAAAATTTCGCATAGAGCTTATCCGTATTGGAAAGGGCGGCCTCGCCCAAAACCGTCATGAGCTCTTTGGCTTCCTTGCCGCGCGCATAGGCGGCAAAGAGCTGGTTCATCGTGTCGGCATGATCCTCGCGCGTTTTTCCCTTGCCGATTCCCTTGTCCTTTAGACGCGACAGCGAGGGCAGGACGTCGATCGGCGGCAGGATATTTTTGCGGTAGAGCTCACGGCTTAAGATGATTTGCCCTTCCGTGATATAGCCGGTCAAGTCGGGAATGGGATGGGTTTTGTCATCTTCCGGCATCGTGAGGATGGGGATCAGCGTAATACTGCCCTCTTTGCCGCGTTTGCGCCCTGCCCGCTCATACAGGGTAGCAAGGTCGGTATAGAGATAGCCCGGATATCCGCGGCGGCCCGGAACCTCCTTTTTGGCCGCAGACACCTCGCGCAGCGCCTCTGCATAGTTGGTGATGTCCGTTAAAATGACAAGCACGTGCATATTCTTCTCATATGCCAGATATTCTGCGGCTGTGAGCGCCATCCGCGGCGTCGCGATCCGCTCGACAGCGGGGTCGTTGGCCAGATTGACAAAAACAACACTGCGGTCTAAGGCTCCGGTTTTCGCAAAGTCGGAAATGAAGAAATCCGCCTCTTCAAACGTAATGCCGATTGCGGCGAATACGACGGCGAAATTACTTTCTTTTCCGGGGACACGCGCCTGGCGCGCAATTTGAGCCGCCAGCTGGGCGTGCGGCAGGCCGGAACCGGAGAAAATGGGGAGTTTCTGTCCGCGGACCAGGGTGTTCAGCCCGTCAATCGCGGAAACCCCGGTTTCAATAAATTCATCCGGATAGTTGCGCGCGACCGGGTTGATAGGCAGCCCGTTAATATCCAGCGACAGATCCGGAATGATTTCGCTGGCTCCGTCAATGGGGCGGCCCATGCCGTCGAATACGCGGCCTAAAATATCTTCCGAGACGGAGAGTTCCATCCCATGGCCCAAAAAGCGGACGCGGCTCTCCGCCAAATTGATTCCAGCGGAATTTTCAAACAGCTGTACCAGCACGTCGCTGCCATTGACCTCCAGGACGCGGCAGCGGCGGGTCTCGCCGTTGGTTAATTCGATTTCTCCCAATTCGTCGTAAGTGACGTTCTCCACGCCCCGGATCAGCATAAGCGGCCCGGCCACTTCCTGAATGGTTTGATATTCCTTTGCCATTACGCATCCTCCTTTGCTGCCAGTGCATCCATCTCATGGACAATCTGAGACTCGATTTCCTTCATGGTTGCAGAAAGTTCTTCTGCCGGAAGCTCCTTGAGACGCCCAATTTTTTCGCGGCAGGGAAGGGAGAGAATATCGTCCATCGGCACATGCTTTTGAAGCGTTTCCTTCGCTTCCAGGAAGAATTTTTCAATGAGCAGCATCATCTGGTACTGCTTTTCTGGCGGAGTGAACGTATCGATTTCATGGAAAGCGTTCTGCAAAAGATAATCCTCGCGGATCGAACGCGCCCATTCCAGTGTCAGGCGGTCGGCGTCCGACAGAGAATCCATGCCGACCAGCTTCACGATTTCCTCGAGTTCTGCTTCTTCCTGCAAAATGCGCAGAAAGCTGGAGCGAAGTTCCTGAAAACGGGGCCCTACGTTCTGCGACATCCAGTCTGAGAGGCGTTCGTCATAGAGCGAATAGCTGTTGAGCCAGTTAATGGCGGGAAAGTGACGCTTATAAGCCAGCGACGCGTCCAGGCCCCAGAACACTTTGACGATTCGGATGGTGGCCTGAGCAACGGGGTCTGACAGATCACCGCCCTGCGGCGAGACAGCCCCGATTGCCGACAATGCGCCTTCCCGGCTGCCTTCCCCTGCACAAATGACCTTTCCGGCCCGTTCATAGAACTGAGCAAGCCGCGAGGACAGATACGCCGGATAACCTTCTTCTCCGGGCATTTCTTCCAAACGGCCGGACATTTCGCGCAGCGCCTCTGCCCAGCGGGAGGTTGAGTCCGCCATGATGGCGACGCTGTAGCCCATATCCCGGAAGTATTCGGCTATCGTAATGCCGGTATAAATACTGGCTTCCCGCGCTGCAACCGGCATATCGGAGGTGTTTGCAATGAGCACGGTCCGTTTCATCAGACTTTCGCCTGTCTTTGGATCCTTTAGTTCCGGAAATTCCATCAGAACATCGGTCATTTCATTCCCGCGTTCCCCGCAGCCAATGTAGACCACGATGTCTGCGTCGGCCCATTTTGCAAGCTGATGCTGTACGACCGTCTTCCCGCTTCCGAACGGCCCCGGAATTGCCGCGATTCCACCTTTGGCGATGGGAAAGAGCGTATCAATGGTCCGCTGTCCCGTGATAAGCGGTGTGGACGGCGGCAGTTTTTTTTGATAGGGACGGCCGCGGCGGACCGGCCATTTCTGCATCATTGTGATGGGATGGTCTTGCCCGGAAGAGTCAGTTACAATGCAAATACACTCATCAACGGTAAATTCCCCGGAATAAATTTCCTTGATCGTGCCTTCTGCTCCCTGCGGCGCCATAATTTTATGGGTAACGATAACGGTTTCGGCTACCGTTCCTAAAATGTCCCCATAGTGAACGCAGTCCCCTGCGGATTTGGAAGGGGTAAACTCCCATTTCTTTTTGCGGTCGAGCGCCGATACCTGTACGCCGCGGCGGATGTTATCGCCCATAAGGTCGCGCATTTGTTTGAGAGGACGCTGAATCCCGTCAAACATCTGCTCGATCAGGCCCGGCCCCAGTTCTACGCTGAGCGGCTCTCCCGTTGTCTCTACCGGAGCGCCCGGGCCAAGGCCGGCGGTCTCTTCGTAGACCTGGATGGAGGCGCGGTCAGAGCGCATCTCTATGATTTCACCGATCAGATGCTGTTCCCCGACGCGTACCACGTCGAACATATTCGCATCCTGCATACCGGCGGCCACAACCAGCGGCCCCGATACTTTCACGATTGTTCCCATTTGTTTCACCTGCACTTTATAAAATTCGTCATGATTGATCCTTAAATAGAATATCTGCGCCGACTGCGCGCTCTACAGATTTGCTGACAGCCCGCATTCCGATGCCAAGACTTCCCTTCGCGCCGGGAATTAAAATGATTGCCGGAGTCATTTGATCCTGATAACGCGCTATTACGTTTTCAGCGCCCAAAGCATATTCCTCCGTCAGATAAATAACGCCGTAGTTTTCCTTTGCCAACCGGTTCAAAATCTGAGAAGCGTCCATCGAATCTTTGGCAAAATGGGTTTCCAGCCCCAAAGCGCCGAAGCCTAATATACTGTCTTTGTCCCCGATGACTGCGATTTTATACATGTAACTCACCTAAGCTTTCGATTAAAACACTGCTTTCAATTTCATTGCGCTTTCCGACGAACAGCATTCTAAATCGCCTGATTTCTTTCCGCTTTTTCAGCAAATAGGCAACCAGCGGTTCGATTCCAAAATTAACGCTGCCGCTTCTTTTTAGAAAACCTTCTTCGAATGCTTCGCACGCCGCTTCGATCCGGCGCAGGGAAGAGGCGTTTTCTGCTATGGGGGCATAGTCTGTTTTTCCGTAGAAATCGATCGCAGAAGCCGGCTCAAAGGCCGTAAGCGGCGCAAGAGCTGCCGGATCGATGGCGCCTCCCCCGGCCAGTGCCAGACGTGCAAAGGTCTCGTCCTTTTTCATCCTTATCATACGAAAAAGCGTTTTTAGATTATATAGGTCAATTTTCATCCGAAAATAGCGGATGAGAAAGTCGTTTTTCGTCTCCAGCGCGCCGGAGAGCTCGTCGCGCATTTGCAGAAGGTCCGCTTCCAGATCGGCCAGCTGTGGATTTTTTGCTTCGTTAAGCGCTTTTTGACCTTTTTGCACAGCAGCCGCAAGTTCGGCGGGCAGGGAGGAGAGATCCTCCTCCTCGATGGCGCGGCGGAGCAAATCCGGGTCAATCCGTGCGCGCGAAGTGAGCAAACCGTTTTGCGGGGGAAGCCCAAGCGCCTCCTCCCGCAGAATTACTTTCAAATTCTGATAGTCTCCTTCTATCTGAAACAGATCAAACAGCTCCTCATCAGGCGCGATTTCACGCAGGCGCGCATAGGTGTTCTCCATCTCTTTCCAGAGCATCGTTTCGTAGTCGTCACCGCAGTCGGGATAACCCGCATCGTGGGCGAGAGCTAAAACATCTTCGAAAGTCCCCGATTCACACAGGCGCACGAATGCGCCGGTTCCCGCCAGTTTCTTTTCCCAGATGCGCACAAGGGTGACGGCGTAGATATAGTCTGTGTTTTTGTATTTTTCCACCATGCCACATCCTTAAAATAATAGTTTCGCAATTTCCCCTCTTAGCTCGCTTTCGAGCAGTTTCAGCTGTCTGCGCACGGTTAAATCCTCTCTCACTTTGCCGCGGCGCAGAATCAATCCCGGCCCGATGGGGGGAGAATCCGGAGCGTAATGCAAAAGGGGCTTTTTTCCGCTCATTGCGAGCTTTGCCCCGACTTTTATCAGATAGCCGGCCGGCAGCTTCTTTTGATAGGCTTCCTCCATGACGATTTCTTCATTCCCTTCCGTAACAGCGGACAGAAGCAGATCCGTGATATAGGCTTCATATGCGCTGTCATCCATTGTTTCAAAGGAGTGAAGCGCTTCTTCCAGGATTTTGGTAATATGTTTTTGTTTTTCTTCCAAAAGCTCCTTTTTCCTTTGCGTCTTTTCTGCGGCGATAAGGCGCTGGATCTGGCTGTCCCGCTCTGCCAATGCTCTTTCGCGGATTTTGGATGCTTCCGCTTTCGCCTCATCCTGTGCGGCCAAAAGGATTTCCTTTGCCCTCTCTTCTGCATGAAGCCGAAGCTCTTCGGCCTCCAGCCTTGCATCCGACTGAATTTTTCCTACAATATTTGAAAGGCTCATAATCCCCCGCCTCTCTTATATGGTTAAGCCAAAGATAATCAGAAGGGAAACCAGCAGGGACAATACCGCATAGGTTTCCACAATCGCAGCATATACAATTCCTTTTGACAATTCCTCGGGCCGCTTTGCAATGAGCGAGATTCCGCGCGTTGCAACCCGTGCCTGATAAAGAGCGGAGAAGAAACCGCCGAAAGCGATCGGCATTGCGGAGAAAAACAGAATCATGCCGTCAGCGAATGATACATCCGGAGAACCGCCGCCGATCAGGCCGACCTTCAGCAGGATCATAAATGCCACAATCAGCCCGTAAATTCCCTGCGTTCCCGGAAGAGCCTGCAAAAGAATTGTTTTACCGAATTTTTCCGGTTCTTCTGTCGCCAGAGCCGCCGCCGCTTCTCCAACCATGCCGACGCCGCGCGCCGAACCGATTCCGGCCAGCAAAACAGCCAGCGCCGCGCCCAATACCGCCCAAATTACGCCATTTGTCAAGAATTCCATCTTTCATTGCCTCCTAATTTTGTCTTTTCTTTATTTTTATTTTTTCTCATTCATTCGCCGCAGCTGGGGTTATCCAATCAATACGTGGAAAGGAATCTGTTATTTGATCTCCGGTTCCTGGATTTTGGTATATTTTCCATTGAGTTTAAGAGGCCGGAACGCGGCGCCGCCGCCTTCGTAAAATTTGCCGAAGAACTCCACATATTGAAGCCGGCTGGTATGGACATAGGCCCCCAATAAGTTGATGGACATGTTAAAAATATGCCCAACCAGAAATACTGCTGCAAAAAGGATCATACCTCCGACACCCCGTCCTCCCAAAAGTCCAAGCGTGTTGACGACGCTGGCTACTACCGAGGTGGAAAGCCCCATCGCGAGCAGACGGGAGTAAGAGAGAATATCGCTGAAATAGCTTACGATGTTGTACAGGGAGGAGATTCCGCGAAAAGCCTTTTTGAAAATATTCTTTTCGTGCCGGCCCTGTGTGAACAATAAAAGGACAACTCCTGCCAACGCAGTATATAAGCCAATTTGGCCGGTCAAACCGCCGAGTGCCATGCCTGCCGCATACAGGCCGATTCCGATAAAAACCAGATACCAGGAGCCGATGTCGAAAACAGCGTCCCAAACGTGGCCTGAGCGGATCAGCATGTACGCTTTCATACCCATACCTGCCATAATATGAAGCGCTCCTACAATAAAAGAAACGATTAACAGCTTCATAGGGTCCTCCATGGGACTGAACCATCGCGGCATGTCAAAGGTGTAATTGGACAGTACCGGAATGACATCGCCGAACCAGCTTCCGAACAGCGCGCCCCATAGAAAGGTAGAAAGGCCTCCAAGACCAATGAGACGCATCATTTTCCCCATTTGGCCTTCCGGTTTGAATTTCCATACAAACAAACCGCAAAAGAGCATCACCAGAAGGCCATAGCCCGCATCGGACACCATCATGCCGAATAAGATGAAGTAAAAAACCGCCAATACCTTGTTGGGATCCAAACGGCTTCTGGCAGAGGGAAGGCTGTACATTTCGGTTATCACTTCAAATGGCTGAACCACCTGCGGGTTTTGAAGCAAAATGGGGTATTCCTCCTCTTCGGATGGCTGTGTAATCTCGACTGCCGCGTCCAGATTGCGTTCGATGACTGCCTTGACGGTCTGAGCGCTTTGCGTGGGAGTCCATCCTGTCAAAAAAGCGGTTCGATTGGTGTAAGCTGCGCGCGCATCCGCTTCCCGAAGTGTGCGTTCGGACAAAATGGCATCGTAGAGAAATTCATATTCATCGAGATTTTTGGCGCATTCTTTGAAATATGCTTCTATTTTCTGCTGTTCTTCCTCGATGTCCTGCAGCTTTTTTTTGTATTTTTCCATATTTTCCGGGACAGTGCCGGTTAAGTTTGCAAAGGCGGCGCGGTTCCATCCCGCCTCCTTCAAGCAAAGATCGCATTCCCGGGCATAATCTTTGGGATATACCAGGTAGCAATATTGATAATGATCGTCCTGATTGACAGATGCAAAGAGATTGGCGGAAGTAATGCCGTCCAGGCGCGACTTCAGCTGTGCAAGGTCAGTCCGAAAATCCAGTGTTCCAAAGGTAAACAGCATGGTTTTTGTACCTTCCGCTTCCAGTTCAAATGGAAGTACTTTCCACATTGCCAGCGACTGGAGCTGCGCCTGAATGGATGATTTTTGGTTTTTGAGCGCAGCGCGGCGCGCATTTTGTGCAGTGATAGATTCAAACAATTCCCGTTTTTGCGGAAGCTGTTTGAATATTTTTTCATATTCTTCGCGGGCATATTCTCTTTTTAGCGTAAAGAGATTGTGTTTCCTGCCTGCATATTTTGCCAGCAGGTCAATGGCAGACTTTAATTCTTTGAGGTCGGAATCACAATCGGTAATTTCTCTGCCGTAATCCGCCTTATCCAGCAGGCCCTGAAACTGATTTTCCATTTCTTCCTTTGTCAGATTGGATATATCGGTAACGCCAAGGGCTGAAAGCAGATTCATCAGTTTCCTGCGGTCGCTCTTTAAGACGGCGATGCTGATCCGGCTCATTTCAACGATTGCCATTTGCCTTCACGATCCTTTCTATTACAGCGTTAACGGCTTTTTGGCGATTTTGATCCGCACTCTTTTGCATTTGGGATACTTGCTCAAGATATTCCTCACGGAGTTTGCCTATTTCATGAGCCGCCTCCTCTGCTGCCTCATCTACGATCTTTTGCGCGTTTGCCTTTGCCTCGGCAAGCAGCTTTTCTTTTGTCAGCTGTGCTTGCGTCTGTGCATCGGAAAGTATTTTTTTTGAATGAATCCGAGCTTCGGAAAGAAATTCTTCCGCCTGTTCTTCTGCTTCCCGAATTTGGTGAACCATATTAGTACTCATTCTAAATATCACCTGCTTTCCCGGCTGTTTTTGTGTTGTTGGATACTGGGCCGGTATCTTCATCTTGTTTTCAGTTTATCTTATTTTGAAAGATTTCATACCGGTTCCCCAATATTATAACTATGATCCAATGAATCTGCACCGACCGGCAGGAATTTCAAAATGTATTTTTGACGCTTTGCACACCTTTGTGCGGCTGTGAGAAAAAACGAATAAGCGAGATTACGCCGGCCAGTGCTGGATTCAAAATACTTTTTTAACTTCGTTCTGAAAATTTGCTTCGCAATATAAAAAATAAGCGAAAGTCTTTTCTAGCAGAGAACTTACGAACTGTCTTGCGATTTTTCATTTCAAAGAAAAGGCTTTCGCTTTCATTTCCCAATTTTCATAAAATAACTTACCAATGAATTTGCGCCTGTTAGAGGTGCGCCGCCTGCGGGAGGGAATGTTACCCGCGGGAGGAGTGCCAGCTGCGCGGGGCGGACGCCGCCTGCAAATGACAAGTTCAAAGCAGATTTTTTAGTGCGCACTTATGCGCCCGCAATTAAAACCAGCCGAAAATCAACTAAAATCATTGGGGCGGTTTTCACAGCAGCCAAACGAATAAAGGATGGCATCGGCAATGCGCTCGGAAGCGCAGCCGTCTCCATATGGATTACGGGCTGCGGCCATACGCTGATAGGAAGCTTCATCGGTCAAAAGCTTTGCGGCAAGTGAGACAATGGCATCTTCCTCCGTTCCCGCCAGGGCAGTGGCGCCGGTTTCGATCGCCTCCGGACGTTCCGTTTCCGTCCGCAGAACCAGGCATGGTTTGTGCAGTGCGGTAGAATCCTCCTGTACCCCGCCGGAATCTGTCAAAACTAGAACAGAACGGTCAAGCAGATTGCACATATCGTCCACCCCGATGGGATCGATTAGGGAGACCCGCGGCGTATTGCCCAAAACGCGCTGTGCAACCTCCCGGACGGCCGGATTGAGGTGAACGGGATATACAATGTGCGTATCCGGGAATTGTTCCGTGATCCGTTTGGCGGCTTTGCAAATATGCTCAAGCGGCTCTCCCAGGTTTTCACGCCGGTGGGCCGTCATTAAAATAATGCGTTCCCGGTCAAACGGAAGTGTGCGGAGGGCAGGTGTTTGAAACACATAATCCTTCTGTACCAAATGGTAGATCGCATCGACTTCCGTGTTTCCCGTTATATAGATAGAATCAGGGGAGATTGACTCCCGCAGTAAGTTTTCCTGATTCACTTTCGTCGGAGCAAAATGAAGATCAGCAGCAAACCCTACAAAACGGCGGTTCATCTCTTCCGGAAAGGGGGAATATTTGTCGTAGGTGCGCAGTCCTGCTTCGACATGGCCGATTTTAATTTTATGGTAAAATGCCGCTAAAGCAGCGGTAAAGGCAGTGGAGGTATCTCCGTGGACGAGAACGAGATCAGGCTTTACCTTGTCCAATACCTCATCCATACCATTTAAAATATTGGATGTAATTTGAGTCAAAGTTTGCCGGTCGCGCATGACGTTCAGATCAAAATCGGGTTTGATCCGGAAAATATCCAGCACGGTGTCAAGCATCTGCCGGTGCTGGCCGCTCACGCAAACGACGGTTTCCAATTCCGGCCGTTTTTTCAGCTCCAGTACAAGAGGGGCCATTTTTATGGCGTCCGGCCGGGTGCCAAATACCGGCATCACTTTAATTTTTTTCATTTTGTTCTCCTCCCTGCATATTTTGGGAATCATCTTCCGGCTTTGCATCCTCAATCGTCTCAATAGGACCCTCCGGGATTTCAGATTGCGCGTCTGTTTCTTCTGCAGCCTCTTCTTCCAGCTGGTTTGGCTCTTCCTGGAGCCGGGCTGCATGCCGCTTCCCGAATTTGCTGGTAATGAACCCTCCGACAAAGAATACGATCAGCATTCCCAAAAGCAGCAGCATGGCACGCAGAGCGCCGGACTCTGCCAGAGTAACCGCAGTAATGCCGAGTACGGCACTGACGGCATAGAGAATAAATACAACTTGTTTTTGCGTTAAGCCTAAGTCGATCAGCCGGTGATGCATGTGTCCGCGGTCGGCGACCATGATGTTTTTTCCGGAGAAAAAGCGGCGCAGAATGGCAAAGCCCGTGTCAAACAACGGCAGTCCCAAAATCAGGAGCGGGACGGCGAATGAAATTACGGCATAGCTCTTAAACGCTCCCTGAACCGACAGGACGGCGAGCATGAACCCCAAAAACATCGATCCCGTATCTCCCATAAAAATTTTGGCGGGATTAAAGTTGAAGGGCAAAAAGCCGAAGCAGGCGCCCACGACGGCAAAGGCTATGATGGCAATGTCCAGCTTTCCCAGCCGGAGACAGACAAATACCAGTGAAACGGAAGCGATTGCGCTTACCCCTACGGCAAGCCCGTCCAGCCCGTCTATAAAATTGACCGCATTGGTCATTAACACAATCCAAAGAACCGTAACCGGAATAGCGACCCAGTCGTTGAGGGTAATAAACGCCTTGTCACTAAACAGATTGGGATTGGTAAAAATATTAATTTTTATATCGCCGCCCACCACGACAACAACGGCAGCTAAAATCTGCATGAGAAATTTCACTTTGTATCCGAGCCCGCGGCTGTCGTCAATAATGCCGACAACAACCAGAATGGTGGCGCCGGCAAAAATGGAAATCAGCCTGCGGTCCAGGTTTGCAAAACAGAGTATGCTCACCAGGCAGCCAAAGAATATTGCCATACCGCCATTGCGCGGAACGGGTTTTTTGTGCATCCGCCTATCGTCCTTCGGAACGTCGATTGCTCCAATCATTGGCGCAATTCGGATAACAAGCGGCGTCGCCGCCAGAGAAAACACAAATGCGGTCACAAATGATAAAACCATTCGAAGAATCATTGTGTTTGTCATTTGCACCTCCTCCTTCCTATAGGACGAATCCGACCTTTTTGTATACTTTCCTGAGCGTGCGATCTGCACGTGCGCGGGCTTTTTCAGCGCCTTCCCGATAAATCTGTTCAAGATATGCGCGGTCTTGCAAAAGCGCCTTGCGTTTTTCCTGCATCGGGCGCAGGAACTCTACCACTGCCTGGGCCACTTCGGCTTTGAAATCGCCGTAGCCGCGTCCGGCAAAGCGCGCTTCAATACTCTCGACTCCCTCGCCTGTTACCGCCGACAGGATATTGATTAAATTCATCACGCCCGGCTTATCTTCCCGATAGGCAACCAGCGCTTCACTGTCGGTTACAGCTCGTTTGAGCTTGCGGACGATGGCGTCCGGTTCATCGGTTAAGAAAATAGTTGCATTGGCATTGTCATCGGATTTGCTCATTTTTTTGGTCGGTTCTGCCAGGCTCATGATTTTTGCCCCGGTTTTGGAGAGATATCCTTCCGGAATGGTGAACACATCGCCGTAAATGGCATTAAAGCGCTGCGCAATATCGCGCGTGATTTCGATGTGCTGCATCTGGTCAACGCCGACCGGAATTAAATTTGCCTGATAAAGCAGGATGTCTGCCGCCATTAAGACCGGATAGGTAAATAATCCCGCATTGATATTATCTGCATGTTTCTGCGACTTGTCCTTAAACTGCGTCATGCGTGACAGCTCGCCCATATAGGTAAAGCAGTTTAAAATCCAAGCCAGTTCTGCATGGGCGCTCACGTGCGACTGGACAAAAAGCACGCTTTTGTTTGGATCAATGCCGCACGCCATATAAAGCGCCAGCAATTCGATAATCCGCTCGCGCAGTTTTTTGGGATCCTGCCGTACTGTGAGAGCGTGCATGTCTACGACAGAAAAAATACAGTCGTTTTCTTCCTGCAAAGCCACCCAGTTTTTGATGGCTCCCAGATAATTGCCCAGTGTCAGCTCACTGGTTGGCTGTGCGCCGCTGAATATAATATTTCTTTTCTTTTCTTCCATGTTTTTAGATTCCCCTTGTTTTGTAATTCGCATTCCTGTGCAGAATGCCGCTGCTGAATGAATGGAAGGGCGTCCCTGCAGCGATAGTATCCGTAGTGTGTTTCCATGAACTTGATTCCTTCCCGAAAGCAGGTTTTGACACGCTGGCGTCAAATACCGATCAAAAAAGCAGATACGGTTGGATGGACCCAGTTTGTTCTTCTGCTACAAGTGTTTCCCTAAAACAGCAATTTTATAAAAATAGCCAAAAACGGTTTCATCTTCCTGCGATCAAACCGTTTTTGTCCAAATTATCAATCCAGGCATTCATGAAGGACGTCGCCTAAAATGCGGATTCCTTCGCGGATTTTATCTTCCGTGGAAGCGGAATAATTCAAACGCAGAATATTGGACGGGCTCTCCATATCAATCAAAAAGGTATTGCCCGGTACAAACGCTACGCCTTTTGCAATGGCCTTTTGCAGGATTGCCTTGCTGTCTGAGCCTTCCGGCAGGGTGCAGAGAATGAAGAGGCCTCCCTGCGGATTGGTATGGGTTACGCTTTTCGGGAAGCAGCGTTCGATTTCTTCGATCATGACAGCGCATTTTTGGCCGAAGATTCCTGCACATTTTTTGATGTGGGCGTCATAGTCGCATTCTGTCATGAACCGGTAAGCACACATTTGATTGAGAATCGGCGTATGTACGTCGTTAACCTGCTTGACAACGACGATCCGGTCGATAATATCCTCCCGTGCTGAGACAAATCCGATACGCAGTCCCGGCGATAAGGTTTTGGAGAAGGAACCGCAGTAAATGACACGCCCCTGCGTATCGAGCGACTTAATTGTCGGCACGTTTTCGCCAGCAAAGCGGAGTTCTCCATAGGGATTGTCTTCCAAAATATAAACGTCATACTGGTTAGCGAGCGCAATCAGCTTTTTCCGGTTTTCCAGGCTTGCTGTAATGCCGGACGGATTTTGGAAGGTTGGGATCGTATAGATGAGCTTGATTTTGTTGTTTTTGAGAATTTGTTCCAGCTGTTCCAAATCCATGCCGTCTTCTTTGAGACGGACGTCAAACAATTTTGCATTGTAGGAACGGAAGGAATTTAAGCCGCCGATAAAGCTCGGGCTTTCCACTACAACGCCGTCGCCGTCTTCTACCAATACTTTTGCAGCAAGGTCGATGCCCTGCTGTCCGCCGGTTACGATGATCACGTTGTCCTTTTCGGAAACGCTGCCCTGCCGGCAAAGCCGTTCGCGGACTGCATTGCGCAGGGGAGTATAGCCTTCGGTAACGGAATATTGGAGTGCGCCGGAATAGTTATCTGCTAAAAGCTCGTTTGCAAAAGCGGCGAGCTCTTTGCCCGGAAATACATCCGGAGACGGAGCACCGGCTGCAAAAGAAATAACGTCCTTTGCTTCGAGTATTTTGAATATTTCCCGAATGGCAGAGGCCTTTAAGCTCTGCACACGGGTGGCAAAAATGTCTTGTGTCATAAAAATCGTTCCTTTCGTGGTCCAAGCCGCTCTGGCGGGATGGGAATATAATACCCGCGGACACATGCCGTGGGAAATTTACAGCAAAAAGCACTTTAGCTTTAAAAATACTGTCAAAATCAATGCTGGCCTAACAAAAATTTTAACATACTAAGGAAGAAAAGTAAACATTTTGGCAAAAGAAGTTTTCAGCTTCGGCCGCAGCTTGCCTGAAAAAGGGTGACAACAGTAAGCTATGTTCTTGAAAACACATGGAATTTATGGTAGGATAACTTTGACTAGGTACATTTTTTAGGGGAAAAGAACATAAAATCAGAACTTGCGAATCGAAAACCAGCATGGAAAAAGAAAAATAGAAAAAGCTCTTTTCGTCGTTTTGCACGAAAATGAAGTTGGATTTTTTAGAGATTGATCGAAAAAAATTATAAAATAATGTTGCCAATTCGCGTTAGTTTTGGTATACTAGCATTAGTTAATCCATTGGACTAATTAATATAACAATCTTGGAAAGGAGAAAGAATAATGGCAGAGGATAAGGCAATGAATGGTACCGGCATCACAGACGCCGGCTTTCCAATGTGGCCGCAGTTTGCACCGGAGACGGCAGACGATGTGGCAGAAATTATTCGTTCTGGAAAAGTAAACTATTGGACGGGACCCAAAGGCATGGAATTTGAAGAGGCGTGGGCGAAATGGCTCGGCGCCAAGATGGCAATTTCCTGCACAAATGGTACGGCGGCGCTTCATATCGCAATTTCAGCGCTGGGCATTGGCCCTGGAGATGAGGTTATCGTACCCTCTTACTCTTTTATCGCATCTTCGTTTGCAGTGGTACAGGCGGGCGCAATTCCTGTCTTTGCCGATGTTACCGATGATCATACCATTGATCCGGACTGCATCGAAAAGTTAATTACCAAACGCACAAAGGGTATTGTTGTCGTTCATCTGTACGGCGGCGTGGCAGACATGGGCCCGATTCTGGAGATTGCCCGGAAACACAACCTTAAGGTAATTGAGGACTGCGCGCAGTGCTTCGGCGGAGAATACAAAGGAGTAAAAGCGGGCCTGCTGGGAGATGTGGGCTGTTTCAGCTTCTGCCAGAGCAAGCACTTTACCACGGGCGGCGAAGGCGGAATGGTTGTAACCAACAATGAAGATCTGGGATGGGAGTGCCGTTCCTTCCGCGATCATGGCTATGATGTCCGTCTGCGTATGAACCTTTTGGCTATGGAAGAAAAGCTTCCTTATGTGCACAACAGAGTCGGCTTTAACTATCGTATGACGGAAATCCAGTCCATGATCGGTTTAAACGAGCTCAAGCGGTTTGACAGCTGGAACTTAAAGCGCCGTCGGGAATATGCTGCAATGTATGACAAAGCGTTTACCGGCCTGAAGGGAATCAAGAAGCTCCCGCACAATACGCCGGAGCGGAAAAATTCTTATTGGTGGTACCCGATCCTGATCGATACCGACGCGCTTGGAATCAAGGCGGATCAGTTTGTCAAAGAGCTGATTGGCATCGGAATCCCGTGCTATGGAATTCAGTGGCCGGAAGCATATGAAGAGCGCGCTTACAAAGAGCAAAATGGATTTGGAGAAGCGAAGTTCCCATTCCGTTCGAAAGAATATACGGATCCGGATGCGGCGGATTATACCAAAGTATTGTGCCCGCATGCGAAAAAGTTGCGTGACGAGACCGTCAGCCTGTTCTTGCATCCATCCTGGGAGAAAGAGCACATTGAACGCTGCATTGCCGGTGTAAAGCAGATTATTGAGAAACACTTGAAGTAAATCTGTAAATGTCCGTCATTTTGCTGAAGCGTCCAGTGGCGTAGGACAACTCTTGTTTTTAGACACAAAAAGTGATGGTGAAACTGTGGCGGGGCTGCCCGCTGATACTGCCCCCGACCAAACTGGCCGGGGGTGTTTTTCAATCGTCTCAATGAGATGATGGATGAAAATGTTTACAATATATGGGGGCGGATTTACAAATTCCAATTTTTATGGTACGATAAAGTTGAATCTTGTTATCACTTTCCGTCAAAAACGGAGTGCGTTAACCCGCCTTTGCTATTTGGAGGTTTTTATGTTATATTGTGGGGTAAGTGAAGTAAATATCACTCCAAAGCTCGGAATGGCAATTCCCGGATATTTTAACGTCCGTCTGGCTGATGGAGTACTCGACGAGTTATATGCCCATGCACTGGCAATTCAGTCGGATGGGTCAACAGTCATTTTTATTTCCTGTGATGCGCTGAATATGGAGCGGCAGGATGTCCTTCGCATCCGCAGCAAAATTGCAGGCCGGACGGGAATTGATCCCGACGCCATATCCATTAGTGTAACGCACTTGCATACCGGAGGCCCCACATGGGAAGGCCTCGCAAGCAAACGGGATCCGGAATATCTGGACTTTTACACTGAGCGTGCGGCGCAGGCAGGAATTGAGGCTTATGAGTCAATGCGTCCTGCTAAAATTGGTTTTGCCAAAGGAGAACTGCACGGCATATCATTTGTGCGCCGCTTTTATATGAAAAATGGCTATATTCAGACGAATCCGGCCCCTGGCGATCCCAATGTTGTTCGGCCGACCGGTGAACCGGACGATACGCTGGCCATAGCCCGCGTAGAAGATATGGAAGGAACGCTGATGGCGGTCGTGACAAATTTTGCCCTCCATGCGGATACAGTCGGTGGAACTAAAATTTGTGCAGACTTTCCCGGTGTGCTGTCTGCTGAGCTGAAAAAAGCGTTCGGAAACCATGTGGTAAGTTTGTTTTTCAACGGTCCCTGCGGCAACGTCAACCACATTAACCGGGACGCGCCGCCCATCCAGGAAGGCCCTAAGATGTACCAGCGTTTGGGAAATGCGCTTTTTAAAAAGGTTTCCGAATTGCTGGGTACAGTAAAAATGACAGATCAGGCGCCAGTTTCGATACAGACGAAACGGTTTTTGATCAATTTGCGCCGGCCGACGGCAGAGCAGCTGGAATGGGCCCATGCCGTGCAGGATGGACGTCCTACCACATTAGAAGAAGAGCAGGGCAATTCTATGTTCGTGCCGGAGGTGTTCGCGCGGCATATCCTGCTGCTCCAGCAGAAACAGGAATTTGTGCGGGAACTGGAGATTAAAGCATTCAAAATTGGAGAGGGAATATTTGCGGCCTGGCCGGGCGAAGTATTTGAAGAGTTCGGAAGGGCAGTACGGGCCGCATATCCTGACGAGGTTATTATGATCGCAGAATTGACCAATGGAAGCATTGGATGCTACATTCCAACCAAAGAGTCCTTCGGAATGGGCGGCTATGAGCCGCGTTTGACCAAAGGTGCCAATGCGGAAGAATCGACGGGCGATCAAATTGTGGAAAATACTCTTTCTTTATTAAAAGAACTGAAGAAGAAATAAAAAAACCAAAGGAGGATATAAAGATGTTAAAATGCGGAGCAAGCGAAGTAAAGATCACTCCTGACCTGGGGATGGGGATCCCCGGATATTTTGACGATCGGCGCGCGGACGGAATCAAAGACGATTTGTACGCAAAAGCATTGGCAATGGAAGCGGACGGCAGCTGTGCAGTGGTGATTGTGTGCGATACAATCAATCTGACGCGGCAGGACGTCCTTAGGATCCGCAAGAAAATTGCGGATCAAACGGGACTGTGTCCGGATGTGATTACCGTCAGTGCAACGCACACGCATACAGGCGGGCCGTCCTGGAGCGGTTTTGAAAGCAGGCGGGAACCGGAGTATATCAACCGACTGGTTGCGGGAGCTGCTGAAGCCGGCATTTCGGCGTATCAGTCCATGCGTCCTGCAAAACTGGGGTTTGGAATTGGCGAGCTTACGGGGATTTCTTTTATTCGCCGGTTTTTTATGAAGGACGGAAGCGTCCGGACAAATCCTTCGTCAAAAGATCCGAATGTTGTGAAAGAGGAAGGTGTTCCGGATGACACGCTGACCGTTGTGCGTGTAGAAGATACGGAAGGCAGACTGATTGCTGTGGTAACGAATTTTGGCGTGCATCTGGATACGGTGGGGGGCGCTCAAATCTGTGCGGATTATCCGGGCGTTTTGTCAGAGCATATAAAGAAGACCTATGGAACTCACGTTGTAAGCCTGTTTTTGACTGGGCCCTGCGGGAATACGAACCATATCAATCATAAGGATCCGACCACTTTTTCCAACCCGGAAATGTATCAGCGAATTGGAGACGCTATGTTCCTTCAGGTGCGCGGCCTGGTAGACGGGATTCAAACAGAAGGAGATATTTCCATCCGCGTTGCAACGAAACGGCTGCTGGTCAATCTGCGCCGCCCGACGGCAGAACAGCTGGAGTGGGCAAAGGCAGCGGTAGAGGGCCGCGATACGGGAATGGAAAAGGAAGCGGACAACTCCATGTTTGCCACAAAGCTGTTTGCAAAGGAAATGCTGGAATTGCAGGAAAAGGATCTCTATGCCGCGGAGTTTGAAGTGAAGCTGGTTCAAATGGGAGACGGCTGCCTGGCGGCATGGCCGGGTGAAGTGTTTGTAGACTTTGGCCAGACGGTACGGGCGGCATATCCGGGAAAACCCATCCTGATTGCCGAGCTTTCAAACGGTGGGGCGGAGTGCTATATTCCTACCAAAGAAGCTTATGGACGCGGAGGATATGAACCGCGTTTGACCAGCGGCGGAAATGTGGAGGAAGGAACCGGCGAACGCATCGCAGAGACAACAATAGAGCTTTTAAAAAAATGCACAGAATGATTTTTGCCAAGTTCAGATGACGGAACAGAAAAAACAAAACCAGATTATGCAGTATGGAGCAGAAAGGTAGATGGAGGGGTCGAAGTCGTGGTAAGCAATCGGAGGATGGAACGGAGGAGTGCAAATCTTCAAACGGTTAAATTGTCAAACTTAACGTTGATTTTTAGTTTGATCAATCAAATGGAAAGCGTCTCTCGCGCTGAGCTGGCGCAGATGGCTGAGCTCAGCCCGACGACGGTATCATCTTTGGTAGATGAGCTGATAGCAGGCGGTATGGTACGGGAAGTCGGTATGGGAGAAACCGCTACCAGCGGCAGAAAACCAATCATGCTGGAGGTGGATCCGGCAGGAGGGACTGTTGCCGCAGTGGAGCTTCGGCGCAATGGGTATTGCCTGGAATTGTTTGATTTAAAGGCAAACAGACGTGTTGCAATGGAAGAGGATGTGCCTGATTATTCCAGAATGGGGGAAAACCTGATTCGGGGGATTCGGCGGGCCTTGCACCGGGCTGGGGTTCCGGAATCAAAGCTGTTTGGTATCAGTGTAGGAGTGCCGGGAGTAATTGACAAAACAACGGGACGTGTCATTTCCTCTACGATTTTACCCATTGACGAGGAAAATCCCTTTTTTGATGAATTGCGCGACCGCTTTCCTGACATTAAGCTGCGTTTGGGAAATGAATCCTGTTTTTCTGCCTATATGGAGAAGGTGCAGAGGAAGCAAATCCATAGTCTGGTTTATGTCGAAATCAACGAAGGAATCGGTGCAGGCATTGTGGTAAATGACCATATTTTTACTGGTGCGTTTGGAAATGCCGGCGAGCTTGGTCATGTGTCAGTCGATCTGAACGGTCCGCGGTGCAAATGCGGAAACCGCGGCTGCCTGGAGCTTTTGGCTAATGTTCCAGCCATTCGGGAAAAATTAGCCGCAAGCAGCTTAGGGCGGACGGGCGATGTTTCGTTTGAGGAAGCGCGCTGTGCATTGGAATTGGGTGATGCAGAGGTTCTGTCTGCAATCGAAAGCATATGTTCTCTGCTTGCGAGCGGAATCAACAGCATGATTAACATTTTGAATCCGGAGGCTGTTATCGTTGGAGGAGAGATTATCCAGCTAGGGGATGTCTTTCTACATATTTTAAAGAAAAAAATTGACGAAATCAGTTTTAAACCCGGAACGCAGAAGGTAACAGTGGAATTTTCTGCCGTAAAGGGAAACCCGGTCACGCAGGGAGGGGCGCGTTACCTGCTCGATCGGATATTCCAGGACGGCGGCTTTGTAATCGGATAGCATAGATTTTACTCATTTCGTGAAAGGCGGCATAATATTTTATGCCGCCTTTCACTTTTTGCGGAAAGAGGAGTTTGAACCCTTGTAAAACAAAAATATACATGGTATAATAAGTTGTTAGAAGTGTGCGGCAAATTCAAAAGCTATATGGGTGAAAATGGATCAAGAGGAAAGCATTTTAATCCAAATCGTTTGCGGCCGTATCACAAAAGAAGCAGCTGTGCTTTACATAGAGATGAAATGAATTTTAAAATAGAATGTGGGAAGCAGTCGGAAATAGAGCCTGAGAGCGGAAATGGGCGAATAATGCCGGCAAGTTTTTTGACGCTTCTGATGGAAAAAAGTATTGTATTGTGTACAAAAACATGATACAATTTTTGCAGAAATAACCGAGAGGGTGGAATGGTTGGAAAAGCTAATTATTCAAGGTGGAAGACGCCTGATGGGGGAAGTTTCAGTCAATGGGGCAAAAAATGCGGCTGTAGCAATTATCCCCGCCTGTATCCTTGTCAATGGAATATGCAGGATTGAAAATCTGCCTTGTATTGAGGACGTAAGCGTGTCGCTGGAAATCGCGAAATCTTTGGGGGCACGCATTACATATTTAAGCCGGGACGCAGTAGAAATTGATTCCCGTGATGTTTGCAGCGCAGTACCGCCGCAGGAGCTGGCCGGGCGGATCCGCGCATCTTATTACTATATTGGAGCACTTTTGGCCAAGTTTCAGCATGCTACCGTTCCGCTTCCAGGTGGGTGCAATTTTGGGTTTCGTCCCATGGATCAGCATATGAAGGCATTTGAAGCACTTGGCGCGGAATGTACGATAAAAAAGGGACTGATTCATGCCGTTTCCAAAGGACCTTTGCGGGGAGGGAACATTTATTTCGATGGAGTTACAGTTGGAGCAACAATCAATGCGATTTTGGCTTCTGTACTTTCGGCCGGTGAGACAACAATAATTGAAAATGCGGCAAAGGAACCTCATATTGTTGATTTGGCGAACTTTTTAAACTCCCGTGGTGCTAATATCAAGGGAGCAGGAACAGATAAGATCCGCATTACCGGTGTAAAAGAGCTTGTCGGCGGCACTTACAGTGTCATACCGGATCAAATCGAAGCAGGAACGCTGATGACGGCAGCGGCGGCAACGCATGGAGACGTTATGATAAAAAATGTAATTCCACAGCATTTGGATTCTATCAGTGCAAAATTAATTGAAATTGGTGTGGGAATTGAAGAGTTTGACGACAGCGTCAGAGTATATGATAAAGGGCAGCACAGCAGTGCGAATATTAAGACGCTTCCTTATCCGGGCTTTCCGACGGATATGCAGCCGCAGCTGGTTGCAATGCTCAGTGTAGCCGAGGGGACAAGTGTTATTACAGAAGGCGTTTGGGACAACCGTTTTCAGTATGTAGATGAATTGCGCAAATTGGGGGCGGATATTACAGTAGACGGAAATGTAGCAGTGATCCGCGGAAAGCGGGCACTTTCCGGAGCAAATGTTATGGCAACCGACTTGCGTGGCGGCGTTGGGATGGTAATCGGCGGATTGATCGCAGAAGGGACAACCACCATTGGGCATCTTTTGCATATAGACCGCGGATATGAATTCATCGAGCGTAAATTAAGCGATCTAGGCGCAGATATCAAGCGGGTAGATATCTAAGCGGCAGATGGTTTCGTAGAGAGTGCAGGGGAGATAGTGTCATGAAAATGATACCGATAGCAAGCAGCAGCAGCGGAAACTGCATTGTAATATCGGATGGAAAAACGAATATTCTGATTGACTGCGGGATCAGCGGCAAGGCAGCAAAGGCAGGTTTAGATGCCATTGGAATTGATCCTGCTTCTGTTTGTGCAATTTTAGTGACGCATGAGCATTCCGACCACATCAAAGGCGTGGGAATCTTTTCGCGCAAATTTAAGGTTCCGGTGTATGCAAATGCTCGAACCTGGAGTGCTATGGGGTATTCTTTGGGACCGCTTGCCGCAGAGCACACTTGTTTTTTTGTCAATGGAGAGAGCTTCCATATTGGGAGCATTGAAATTTCGGCGTTTTCCATTCCTCATGATGCGGCGGATCCGGTTGGATTCAATTTGTGGGATGAAAAGGGGACGAAGTTTACACATGCAACAGACATTGGACATATGGATGAAGCATTGGCTTGGCATTTGAAGGGTTCTGAGGGAGTGATTCTCGAATCGAATCACGACATCGAGATGCTGAAAAATGGTCCGTATCATTATTTGCTGAAAAAGCGGATTTTAAGTGATCACGGTCATCTATCCAATGCAAGTGCAGCTTGTCTGGCATATGAACTGGTCGAGTCTGGAACAAAACGAATTACGTTAGCGCATTTGAGCTGCGAGAATAACACACCGGAAATTGCACGGCGTACGACGGTTGAATATTTGGAACAAAATGGGGTTCGTATTGGGGAAGATATTGAGCTGATGGTTGCTCCAAAAATGATTGTATAGTAATGGAACTTAAGTATTGGACTGATTGAAAAAGAGCGGGCTGTCTCTAAGATTAAGACAGCCTTTTTTTTATGCGCTTGATTTTGAAATGGACTGTCAAGGGTGATGATGAAATTTTTTGACTATTCTTGTAGTGGGCATGCAATCGATTGTGTGGTGATAAAATTTTCATGCTTGGAAAGGCACTTATTTCTATGGTCTCGGTCAGCCGGAATTTCATATTGAGACAGCCGGGACGATTCATTTGAATGATCGATGCGAATATGGCAGATATATGCGAAGCGGTTTGCGGAGCTTACGGGCATAGTCGATGGTATATTTTGTTCCGCGCGATTTTGTATCCCAGATGGCTACAAGACAATCGCATGCTTCTACGATCAGTCTGTCTCGTACCAGAGGAGCGGAACGGCCGAACGTCTCATAATCGGGCCGAAAGATTTGAGTAGGAATTCCGTGGGCTATGGCATAACGTTCTGCCAGCGTATCAATCCCGCGGGCTCCGCCGGAAATTATGAGAGTAGTTTCCGGCGGGATAAATTTTGAAATATCAAGGTTCGTAAATTGTCTGGAGCCAATGACTGCAACTTTCATAGATTTCTCCTCTATTTTGGAACATATTACCTTTAATTTAACTGAAAAAGCGTTTATGTCAGAATCCCATTTTCCCGAAATAGCCGAAGCAGAGCGGGATCGAATTGAAATGCTTCGATCAAACGGAGTACCTCATTGTACGCTTGTTCTCGTTTTTTTGCGGAATCTCTGCTCGGATTGCGCGGATTAAAATATTTTTCGGCGAATGCGCCAGATCCACAAATTCCAACAGCTGTGTCCGGTATCCTGCTGCGGTGAGGAGATTGGCCCGTATCGCATCGGTCATAAGTGCGGCAGTCCGCTCTTTGATGATGCCGTACCGGGTTAAAATAGAAAGGTCTTTGCTAGTGATCTGAGCATTCAATTCATGCTGGCAGCATGGTACAGAAAAAATCATACTTGTTCCACGCAGGACAGCGCCGCAGAGTGCAGCGTCAGTTGCCGTATCACAGGCGTGAAGCGCTACCACCATATCAGCTGTTTTTTCCATTTGATAGCTTGCAATGTCCCCGACAGCAAAGGTTAGACCGTTGTAACCGTATTTGCGGGCTGTTTGCTGACAGTGTTCGATCACGTCATCTTTCAGGTCTAATCCTGTCATATGTACGTCGAGATGCTTGATTTGAGTGAGATAGTGATAGAGCACGAAGGTAAGATAAGATTTTCCGCACCCAAAATCAATTACACGCAGCTCTGTCAGCTGTTTACCGTGCAGTGCATCATCAATGATTTCTACAAAACGATTGATCTGCTTGTATTTGTCATACTTTCCGGCAGCAACATGACCGTCTTGCGTGAAGACGCCTAAATCGTACAAGGGCGCGATTGGTTCCCCTTCGGGAATCAAATACTGCTTTTGCCGGTTGTGTTCCAGTGAAGGAGCAATCGAATTGGATGAAGAAGGAGAGGCAGACGCATTTTCAATATGCGCTTTGCCGACAAAAAATTTCCCCTTTTTGGAACGTTTGATACAAATGGTTTCTGTTGAAGAAAACAGATCGGCCTGGCGATATGCTTCCATCCAGGATACGATGTCAGAGGCCAGCATCTCCAGCGGAACCGTATCATGAAATACTTGTTTTTGTGTAAATTTTTCCAGCTGAAAACAGAACTTGCCTTTTATCTTTTTTTTGGTATAAACTAGCTTTCGATAAAGTGCGCCGGAACAATTTGGATTGCTCAGGACAACTTTTTGTGTTTCGGATTGGATGTGTGTTTCCAACAGAGATTGAATTTCTTGCAGATCCTTCTTCATTTTTTATTCAATCCTTTCTGCCGAAAGCAAAATTATTATAGTATGCAAAAAGCAATATTATTTTACACGAAATCAGAGCAAATAGCAAGCATGGACTTTGCATTAAACTAAATAACGGCATACAATATTGTATGCCGTCATCCTCCCGTGGTCTTCTACTCTTTCCCTCAACCAACCGTAAGGAACAAACCCACGAGAACGTTGAACTGGCCGGATAAAACGGCCGTCAACTTATTTACGATTATATCGTATTGTAGCCTCATAAACAAGGTTCGCATTTTGCCTAATTGTGTTAAAAATATCCTTAATATAACAAATGTCATATTTATCATAGTTAGATACAAATTCTCAGCTGTTTATGGCATTTTAACCGAATTTTCAATGGAAAATATAAGAAAACAGCGAGCTATTTTTATATTAAATCCAGTTGATTTCGATTTTAGGACCTATACAAAGAAAATAGGATTTGTCCAGGCTTTTCGTCCAGACGCATCAGTCACCTGTGCCCGGATATAGCGCTCTCGCCCATCTAATTTCCAAACTGCTTCTGTCAGCTGCGCTGCCAAATCCGAATAGCCAAGTGCGCGGCATGGTTCAGCAATCAGTTCAATTTTCTGGACTGGGGAACACGATAGAAATACGGTACCGTCTTTCACTTCAAAGCGGCTGATTTCGGGGCCGGTTGAGGAATAAAACCGTCCTTCGGATAATGCCTGACCGATTGCAGAAACCGAAAGCTCCGTTGCATAGACCTGAACCCATCCTCGGCAGGATGAAAACCGAGGGCTGCCTTCCAACGCTTTTCCGTCCGGCTTATCCCGATTGTGACAGTCATCGGTTGCGATTCCCCAAATTTTTTTGCCCTCCCGAAGCAGCAAATCCCATAAAACGGTTCCCTCGCCAGCATCCATTCCGTCGAGTGCACACTCGCTGTTGTAAATCTCCATTGCAAAATAGCCGTTTAATGCGGCAAGGTCGGCATAAGTCAAGCGAGACCAGATGGGATGATTTATGGTGACAAGATTTCCGCGGGATCGCATGGAATCAATATAGGTTTGAGCAGAAGCGTAGTAATGATCCCATGTGGTTTTAAGCGGGGCCTCTATCCGTTCCCCCTCGCAGAGCGGATGATCTGCCGCCAGGTTTGGAGCATAAAGCACCTGCATATGGTACGCACGGTAACCGCCGCAGCCGGACATTTCCCCTGGCGCGGTCATATTGCCTTCCATAGAAGGATAGATAAGGAAGCTGGAATCGTTTAAACTTTTGTGAGCATAAAAGATCCGATGATCGCTCAATGCCAAAAAGGAGTAGCCGTGCCGTTTGTAAACTTCCTTGAGCTCTTCCGGTGAATAAGTTCCGTCCGACACAGTGGAATGGCTGTGCAGATTTCCTTTGTACCATTTTCCCGAACCGGAAAAAGGATTATAATCTTTCATTGAGATCCTCTCCTTTTATTGTTACTTTAACATGCTTTCAGTATAATCTTTTTTTACAAAAAAGCAACTTTATTTTAAATGTTTACTGTGCTGTCAAGAAAGACTCTTAAGCTTTTTACTTTTGAAAAGGAAAGAAGTTTTAGTCAGAGAAAAGCTTTGATGTTTTCAAATTCATTTGAATGGATCTGCGTATCTATAGGAAATATTGGTCTATTTTTTGTTGCTTCATGTACAGAATAAATTCGCATCGCATAAAAAATATATCGTAGATTTTCTACCAGAATATGTTTTTTTACTTTTCCTTTACAGAGTTTTTACTGTTCCTTTACCAATATTATAAATACATTTTATAAATTCAAATCAAAAAAATACTATAATTGTCTTGTTGCAGAAAGATAAATCATAAGAGAGGGAAAAGAATGAAAAGAAAAGCAATATCATTATTATTGACATTTGTCATGATTCTAACCATGCTCCCCTTATCGGCTTATGCAGAAGATGAGCCGCTGGCGGAGGCAGAAACATTATCGCTGACTCCGGGCGATACGACCAGCGAATTAAATTTAAACTGGTACAGCAGCGATGAGGAGCAAAATAATGTTTCAAAAGTAAAATTTGAGTCGGAGAGCGGAGAGATCCTCGAAGCTGACGGAGAAGTGATAGATGCCATTGAAGGCAAAAAAGCGCATAAAGTTACCATTGAGGGGCTGGAGCCGGGAACAACCTACTCCTATCAGGTTTCCAGCGATGGTTCAACTTGGTCTAAGACTTATTCTTACAGCGTTGCAGACGAAGGAAGCTTTAAATTTGCCTTTGTCGGGGATCCGCAGCTGAACCACGGAAATCAGGATAATACCAGCAACTGGTTCAGCGATGACAAAACGACAAAGAACGGATGGGAAACGGTTTTAAACCGGATTGAAGCGGAAGACGTAGATTTGATTGTATCTGCGGGCGACCAGGTGGACTCTGCTTACAGTGCAGACGACCGCGAAAACTGCGAAGCGGAATACACTGATTTTTTCTCTCCTTCCTTAATGCAGTCGCTGCCGTTTGCCCCTGCGGTAGGAAACCATGACCGCAGTTACAATTTTACCTACCATTTCAACCTTCCGAATGAACAGGAAGTAGACGATTCGCTCGCGGCTGCAACAGGGAGCGATGCGGAACAGGCGGCGGCAGAGACAGCGGCAAACTATTTTTATTACTTTAACAATACGCTGTTTGTTGTTTTAAACAGTTCTGCTTACCCGCAGAGCGCCGAACAGGCCCAACCTTTTATTGAAGCGTTTGAAAAGACAATCCAGGCGGCCATTGCGGCGCATCCGGATTACCAATGGCTGATTGTACAGCATCACAAATCGACCGCAAGCGTAGCGCAGCATGTGGCTGACCGTGATATTCAATATTATGTTGAAGCAGGGTTTGAAAGACTGATGGATGAGTATCAGGTTGATCTGGTGCTCGCCGGACACGATCATGTGTATGCGCGCAGCCATATCATGCGCAACGGACAGCGCATGAGCAGTTCGGAAGACAGCTATACCAACCCCAATGGAACCATGTATTTGACATGCAATACTTCCTCGGGTCTAAAGTATTATAATATTTTCGACGGGAACAAGCTTTTAGTAAAAGACAATACCGAGTACCCCATTCTCGAAGACGGAACAGTGGGCAGTGTGGAATATATGAAAAATAAATACCCGCTTTCCACCGATGTTGCCGAACAGTTCCGAAAACCCGGTTATACCATTGTTGAAGTAACAGACGAAAGCATTGAAATTCGGACATATAATGTAGACGATCCGGAAGAACCCTATGATACGGTCGAAATCATAAAAACAGGTTTCATCCCCGAAACCCTTACCCTGGCTCCGGGTACGGATACCACAGAATTGAACCTCAACTGGTACAGCGGCAGCGGCTCGAATCAGGCTGCAATGGTACAATTTACAAGCGAATCGGGAGAGGTAATCACGGCCGAAGGGACAGTGGAAGAGGCCACAGAAGGGAAACTGGCGCATAAAGTGACAGTAACCGGTCTCAAACCCGATACGGCATATACCTACCGCGTATCAAACGACGGAGAGAAATGGAGTGCAGATTATCGCTATGAGACGCCGTCCTCCTCTTCCTTTTCCTTTGCTTTTGTGGGAGACCCGCAGTTAAACCACGGAAAGCAGGATAATGACAGTGAACATTTCAGTTCCAATCAATCAACGGCCCAGGGCTGGCAGGATACCATGAAGCAGATTCAGGAGGCTGATGTCGATTTTGTTGCCTCGGCAGGCGACCAGGTCAATACAGCCGACAGCGAAACCCAATATACGGACTTCTTTGCTCCCGCTTCGCTGAGGAATCTTCCCTTTGCCCCTGTAGTGGGAAATCACGACCGCAGCAGCCTTTTTTCGTACCACTTCAATGTCCCCAATGAGCAGGAAGTAGACGATGCGATTGCACTGGCAACCGGAAGTGATGCAGAAACGGCGGCCGCGGAAACAGCTGGAAATTATTATTACTCCTATAACAACGCTTTGTTTGTTGTTTTAAACGATTCAGCCTATCCGCAGGACACTGAGCAGGCTAAGGCTTTTATCGACGCTTTTGACAAGACCATTGCCGCGGCAAAACAGGCTTATCCGGATTATCAATGGCTGTTCGTACAGCACCATAAATCGACTGCAAGCGTGGCGCAACATGTGGCAGACCGGGATATCCAATACTATGTCGAAGCAGGTTTTGAAGCATTGATGGACAAGCATGAGGTCGATTTTGTCATGGCGGGTCATGACCACGTTTATGTCCGCAGCTATGCCATGAAAAACGGAGAGCGTGTCAGCAGTGATTCGTCCTCATTGTCCAATCCGGAGGGAACGGTTTATTTTACCGCCAATACCGCTTCCGGGCTGAAATACTACAATATTTTTGACGCGGAAAACCTGTATGTAAAAGACAATACCGAGTATCCTTATCTTGCAAACGGCTTAACCGGCAGTGAAGAATATCTCAAAGGCGTATATCCTCTGTCCACCAACGTTGCAGTTCAGGATAAAAAACCGGGCTACACGATTGTGAAGGTTTCCGGCGATCGGGTAACATTTGAGACCTATTCTTCCGACAGTGCAGAACCGATCGATGAATTTACTGTTACAAAAGGCGGTACGTCTTCCGAAACGGAATACACCATTACGGTAGAACAGTCAGAAAGCGGGAAAATTTCGCCCGGGACCAGTACAGTTATGGAATATACCTCTAAGAGATTTACCATTACGCCAGCGGAAGGGTACCAAATTGCTGATGTACTGGTAGATGGAGAATCTGTGGGCGCAGTAAGCGAGTATATTTTTGAAAATATCAGAGCAAACCATCGAATTCAGGCTGTATTTGAAAAAACCAACAGCGGCGGTGAAATTATCCCGGATCCAGATCCGGAATGGGAAAAATTCACTGATATTGACGGCCACTGGGCGAAAGACAGCATCTGCGCCGCAGTAGAAAACGGACTGTTTGCCGGCACGAGCGAAACCACATTTGGCCCCGACCTTCCAATGACACGCAGCATGTTTGTTGCAGTTTTGGGACGGCTGGCAGGCGTACAGGCAGACGAAATTACCGCTCAAAACACATTTTCGGATGTCGATGAATCGGCATATTATGCTCCCTATGTAACGTGGGCGGCTCAGAATGGAATCGTATACGGCATATCCGAAGAAGAGTTCGCTCCTGATCTGCCGATTACGCGGGAACAAATTGCAGCTATGCTGGTTCGGTATGCGGATAAAATGGGAATTGAACTGGCAAAAGAGAACGATCCGGTTCATTTTACAGATGAAGACAGGATCAGCGCGTTTGCAGCGGAAGCTGTGTCCGAACTGCAGCAAGCCGGAATTCTGCATGGCAACGGCGATTCCAGCTTTGCCCCGCTTCGGGAAGCAACCCGTGCAGAGGTAGCGGTTATCATGGAGACGTTTCGGGCGAAAACGGTAGAATAAGGAGAAAGCTATGAAAAGAAACTTAAAACGCATTATTTCAATAATCCTTGTGGGGATTCTTTCGATTGGTGTGCTTCCGCAAACTGGTACGCAGGCGGCAGAACAGACCCCGGGCAATTATGTGATTCAGCTCGTCATTGACGGTTTATCCAATGAATTGTTTGACGAACTTAAGGCCGGCGGAGCGCAGACCCCTAATATTGACTGGCTGATGGAACAGGGGACCCGTGTGACGGATGTCAATACCGTAACGCCGGCTCAGGGCGCTTCTCTGGCGGCGGCCATGACAGGGGCCAGCTCCGGTGCAAACAGCTTTCCATTCAGCTATTATCACCGGGATAAAGGAAAACTGGAAACTGCAACTGGAATGTACTTTATGAATGCACAGACCATCTTTAAAAAGATTCGGAAAGAAGATGAAAACATTCATATGCTTGCCGCGGGATGGAACCGTCAGACACAGAGCATTAAGAGCAACGACGGTGTGAATCCTACAGATGAAGAGCACAAGCTGATTGAGTATGAAAAGAATGACAAATTGATTCCCTTTACGGATATTGCCGACGATATCATCGAGGCGATCCAGAAGGAGACAACCCCGAGATATATGACTGGTTATTCCAATGATCTGAAAATTTCACTTTGGAAGTCGGAATTTACAGAGGCAAAACGGGAAACGGCAGTCGAGACCTTAAACGCAATTGACGTCAAAATCGGAGAAATTATAAAAGCGGCGGAAGAAAAAGGAATTTTGGACAATACAACCTTTCTGGTAAGCTCGCTTCTGACCCTTTCGGCGAGCGAGAAAAAACTTCCTGTTGCTGATCTTGCTACCTCGCTTACTTACGATCTGAATTTGAAAACACAGGTCGCTGTATCCAATCTGATTATTGACCCGAATACCAAAATTGTCCTGGTAGGCACGATTCAGCCCTTTGTTCAGATGTATTTTATTACAGACAATGAACGGCCGGAGGATAACATAACTGAAGAAGAAAAAGAACTGGTTTTAGAGTATTTACAGGATAAAGACAACGCATGGGGAAGCAAAATACATTCTGTGGTATCAACGGAAGAATATGGGTGGACGGATGACGGATATAAGTTCGGAGATTACATCATTATTCCGGAAAACGGAATGTCCTTTTCCAGCAGCGCCGCGAATCTAATGATGCCGGGCAACCAGCTGGAACAAACCGTGTTCTGCGTAGCGTCCGGCGCAGAGGTGCCGCAGGGATCAACCGTTGTTGATACAGAGCAGGAACACAGTATTATGGATTTTGCCCCGACGATCTGCTCCTGGCTTGGAGTAGCGGCGCCGGAACAGGCGGAAGGAAGCGCATGGGAGTTTTCCACAGATGCGGCTTCGGCTCCCGTCATCGCGCTGGATCAGCCGGACAGCCATTATCAGCTGACGTACGAGTCATTGCTCCGTTTACAGGGCAGTGTCTCTCAGGGAACGGAAACCTTAACGGTGAACGGTGAAACGGTTGAATTAAATGATTCTGCTTTTGAACACAGTATTTCCCTTCAGGAAGGAATTAATATAATTGATCTGGCGGCCGCGAACGCCGCAGGGAATCAGACGCATAAATACTTGACGGTTGATTACCGTCCGCTGCCGGAAAAAGAAGCGCTCAACCGCGTTGTATATATCAATTTTGACGGTTTTGCCGACTATTATTTTGACGAGGCGGAAAAACAGGGATTGGTTCCGGTTTTGAGCAAGATTAAAAATGAGGATGGTATTTATTTTGATAATGCCTACACCAACATTCCAAGTATTACCAATCCAATGCAAAATGCAATTATCGCTGGCGCGCCGCCGATTATTACCGATAATTACCGAAAATACTTTAACAAGGAACAGAATGTTGTACTCACACAGGAGGACGGCACACGGGCAGAAAACCTGGCCGAAGCGGCTGTCCGCCAGGGCCTGAGCGTCATTTCCATTAACCAGTTTATTACCGAAGAGCGCGGAACGGCGGCAAATGAACCCTACAGCGCTTATGTAACGAGTTCCTACGGCGCAAGCGGATATTCCGATGGAGCAGCCCGCTTTGATGAATTGATTAAACTGGTGGAAGAAGGAAAAGCGGGTAAACTGACCTTTGAAGAGTTTCCGCAGTTTATCATGCTCTATGCAGACGACCTTGACGGGCTGGGGCACAACCATAACGCACATACTTATGGTACGCCGCGCGTTTACACCGAAGAAGAGCGGATGGATCTGGTGCTGCGCAGGCTGCAGAAACTGGATGAAAAAATCGGTGAAATGATCGAAGCATTTGAAAATGCAGGCCTGATGGAAACGA
>CALYAR010000011.1 GCA_944393585.1 uncultured Clostridia bacterium
AATTCGGGGGTCAGTACATTCCGGAAACGCTGATGAACGCAGTCATAGAACTGGAAGAAGCCTATGAATTTTATAAAAAAGATAAGGATTTTAACGAAGAGCTCGCAGAGCTGATGGAAGAATATGCAGGGCGTCCGTCCAGGCTGTATTTTGCTCGGAAAATGACGGAAGACCTGGGCGGAGCAAAGATATATTTAAAACGGGAAGACCTTAACCACACAGGCTCGCACAAGATTAACAATGTACTCGGACAGGCGCTGCTGGCCCAAAGGATGGGCAAAACCCGTTTGATTGCCGAGACAGGAGCAGGACAGCATGGGGTGGCGACGGCGACAGCGGCGGCGCTTTTGGGCATGGAATGCGAGGTATACATGGGGGAAGAGGACACTAAGCGGCAGGCACTCAATGTTTACCGGATGGAACTCCTGGGAGCAAAGGTACATCCGGTTAAGAGCGGAACGCGGACGCTCAAGGATGCCGTCAATGAGACCCTGCGTGAATGGACCCGCCGCGTAAGCGACACCCATTACTGCCTGGGCTCGGTTATGGGGCCGCATCCATTTCCTACGATCGTCAGGGATTTTCAGTCGGTCATCAGCCGGGAAGCACGCGAGCAGATTTTGAAAAAGGAAGGAAAACTGCCGAAAGCGGTCATTGCCTGTGTGGGCGGCGGAAGCAATGCGATGGGCGCGTTTTATCACTTTATCCCGGACAAGGATGTGCGTTTAATCGGGTGCGAAGCCGCCGGACACGGCGTGGATACGCCGGAAAATGCGGCGACTATGGCGAATGGAAAAGTGGGGATTTTTCATGGGATGAAGTCCTATTTCTGCCAGGATCAATATGGACAGATTGCGCCGGTATACTCCATTTCAGCAGGACTGGACTACCCTGGCATTGGGCCGGAACACGCTTATCTGCGCGATGTGGGCCGTGCGGAGTATGTGCCCGTTACCGATGAGGAAGCCGTTGAGGCATTTGAATACCTTTCTAAAACAGAGGGAATCATTCCAGCGATCGAGTCGGCGCATGCAGTAGCGTATGCCAAACAGGCAGCAAAGCAGTTTTCAAAGGAAGATAATATTATCATCTGCATTTCAGGCCGCGGGGATAAGGATGTGGCGGCAATCGCACGTTATCGGGGGGTAGAGATTTATGAATAGGATCGCACAGGCTTTCTGCGGGAAAAAGGCGTTTATTGGGTTTTTAACGGCGGGAGATCCCACGCTGGAGAAAAGCGAGGAATACATTTTGGAAATGGCGCGCGCCGGCGCAGACTTAATTGAGATCGGGATTCCGTTTTCCGATCCGGTTGCGGAAGGCGAAGTCATTGAAAAGGCGGATCAGCGCGCGCTGGCGGCCGGTACAACAACGGACGGCGTGCTGGAACTCGCCGCACGGGTTCGAAAAAAGCTTTCCATCCCGCTGGTCTTTTTAACTTATATCAATCCGGTGTTTACCTATGGATATGAGCGGTTTTTCCAAAGGTGCGAGGAGAGCGGGATCGACGGGATTATTATTCCGGACCTGCCCTTTGAGGAACGGGATGAAATTGCCGGTATTGCAAAGAAACACGGCGTGATCCCCATCACTATGATTGCCCCGACATCAGAAGAGCGGATTTCAAAGCTCGCCCAGGCGGCGGAAGGCTTTATTTATCTCGTGTCCTCCATGGGTGTGACCGGAGTGCGCAGTGAAATTGTCACGGATTTGCCGAAAATAGTTTCCAAAATCCGGGAAGTGACGGAGGTACCGGTTGCAGTCGGCTTTGGGATTGCGCGGCCGGAGCAGGCAAAAGCGATCGCTGCATTTGCAGACGGAGCCATTGTGGGAAGCAGGATCGTGTCGATTATACAGGAATATGGACAGCAGGCACACAAGCCGTTATATGAGTATGTAAAAGAGATGAAAGGGGCAGTTTCCGATGTTGGGGCCGTCCATGAAAGTGAGATAGGGTGATAAGATGGGCAAAGTGATTTTGACCGGGGACCGGCCGACAGGCCGGCTGCATTTAGGGCATTACGCAGGCTCGCTAAAGCAAAGAGTTGAACTGCAGAATAGCGGCAGTTTTGAAAAGATATATATTATGATTGCAGACGCCCAGGCATTGACGGACCATTTCGATTGTCCGGCCAAAGTACGGTCCAACATCACGGAAGTTGCACTCGATTATCTTGCCTGCGGCATTGATCCGGCAAAATCGACGCTATTCATCCAGTCGCAGGTGCCGGAGCTGGCAGAATTAACGTTTTATTACATGAATCTTGTCACGCTCGCGAGACTTCAGCGCAATCCAACGGTAAAAGCGGAAATTAAGCAGAAAAACTTTGAAAAGAGTATACCGGTTGGATTTCTTGCTTATCCGGTCAGCCAGGCGGCGGATATCACGGCTTTTTTGGCTGATACCGTTCCCGTTGGAGACGATCAGCTGCCTATGCTGGAACAGACCAGGGAAATCGTCCGCAGTTTTAATCAGTTATATGGAGAAACCCTGGTGGAGCCACAGGCTGTCCTTCCGGATAACGCCGCCTGTATGCGTCTGCCCGGTACAGACGGAATGGCAAAAATGAGTAAATCGATCGGTAATTGTATTTATCTTGCCGACTCAGCGGATGAGGTTTACCGAAAAGTGATGGGAATGTATACCGATCCCAAACATCTTCGGGTTTCCGATCCCGGACACACCAAAGATAATCCGGTCTTTCTTTATCTGGATGCGTTTTGCAGGGAGGAACATTTTTCCCGCTATCTGCCGGAGTATCAAACATTGCAGGAATTAAAGGAACATTACGAGCGGGGCGGACTGGGAGATGTCAAAGTTAAAAAATTTCTTTATGAGATTCTAAAGGAAGTTTTAGATCCGATTCGGGCAAGAAGGAAAGAATTTGCAGACGATATCCCTTCTGTCATGGATATCTTGAGAAAGGGAAGCATTGCTGCACGCAAAACGGCAGCGCAGACGCTTGAGCGGGTCAAACATGCCATGCAAATCGATTATTTTGCATAGGTTTGAGAGCACATTTTTTGTGTTTTTGTATGCGGATTGATATGATCTAAAAAAGGAACCGTACCAGAGATGGTACGGTTCCTTTTTATGGGGCAAATGCCCCAACTTCCCAAACCAAGGGAGTCTATATAGTAATTCAATTAAGTGAGGGCAAAAAGTTATATTTTTATTGATTATCGGTCTGCTTTTGGAAGCTCTGTGCCTTTCGTGCCGGAGCCTGAATTAGCGGCGGCCTGGCTGTCCGTGAGGGTTACTTCAGCGTCAAATACTTCTCCATCCCGGTTGACGGTTAATGTTAAAGCGTCGCCTACACTGTACTGATCTTTGATTTCTTCCAATTCTTCTATTGTATTAACGCGGGTGCCGTTTACATGTGTAATAATATCTCCAGGCTGGAGTCCTGCGCGCTGTGCGCCGGAGAAAGTTTCCACGCTGGCAATGTACACGCCTGTGTCGGCAAACCCGTAATATTCCTTAATTGCATCAGTAACGGTCGAAATCGTGATGCCGATCGAAGGCCGGGAAACATAGCCCTGGTTCAAAAGCTGATCGGTGATTTCTTTTGCTTCATTGATCGGAATGGCAAAACCAATCCCTTCGACGGATTCTCCCGAATACTTCACTGTATTAATTCCAATTACTTCGCCGTAGGCGTTGACCAAAGCGCCGCCCGAATTTCCGGGATTGATGGCCGCGTCGGTTTGAATGAAGTTGCTGTCTTCTCCCTCAATATCAAGCTTGCGGTTGACTCCGCTGATGTACCCGCCCGTAAAGGAGCTGGACAAATCCAAACCAAGGGGATTACCAAGCGCAAAAGCGCGGTCACCGACTAAAACTGCATCCGAATCGCCCAAAGTTGCTTCCGGCAGGCCGGTTGCTTCGATTTTAATTACAGCAATATCGGTTTCTGAGTCAGTTGCAACAAGTTTTGCTTCGTATTCTGTGCCGTCGCTTAAGGTAACGGTTACTTCGGTTGCGTTGTCAATTACATGGTTGTTTGTTACAATGTATCCATCGCTGGAAATGATGATTCCGCTTCCGGAACCCAGCGCTACAGTTTGATTGAGGAAGGAATTTGCCTGTCCCTTCGTCTCAATTCCGACGATCGAAACATGGACTTTTTCGTAAATAGCATTTCCGCTTAATTCCTGCCGGTCAGCCCGGTCGGCGATCTGCTGGAAAAAGAGCTGGCTTTGATCCACTCCGCTGGTTATATCTTCCGGAGTCTGACTTCCCTGTGCAGTGGATGGAGAAGATGGATCGAGCCAATCAGTTTGATATACTACGAGGGAAAATCCACCCAAACACAGTGCAGCGGTCAGGAGTGAAGATACAATGCACGCAAACCAGTTTTTCTTATAAAACCGGGTTTTCTTCGGCTGAGGAATCATCAGGCTTTTCGGCTCTTCGTCCTGACGGGTGTTTTTTTGATAATCATCCGGATACCAGACATAATTATTCATTTGATATCACCTCATTAAAATATAGAAACCTTCTATGTGCAGTATTCCAATCTTTTTCAAAGAGATAGAATACTTTGTTTCGTTTATGGAACAATCATACCCTGAATATTTTACAGAAATATGAACCCCATGTAAATTAATTATACCCTTTTTCAATTTGTATCATGTAACAGAACTTTGACAGAAAAAGAAAACAAAATCTTTTCCGATACAAAGACTCAGAACTTTGTCCGAAAAAGATTTTGTTCTTTCTTTCCCTCAATGTTAAACCTTGGTTGCACGGGTCATGGTAA
The DNA here is from genome assembly GCA_944393585.1 of uncultured Clostridia bacterium. Classification (GTDB taxonomy): domain Bacteria; phylum Bacillota; class Clostridia; order CALYAR01; family CALYAR01; genus CALYAR01. The sequence goes on from CALYAR010000011.1 coordinate 4,764, forward strand.
AGGTGAATTTTACGTATTTTTCTTTTTCTCCTTCGACCACACCGCTTTCTACATCGATTTTTTCATTGTGTGCAACAATAATGTTTTTTACGATATACAAGCCGAGACCAACACCCTTTTTATCTCTGCTGCGGGATTTGTCCGTCTTATAAAACCGTTCCCAGATATTGTCTGCTTCGTCTTTATCGATGCCCAAACCTTCGTTATAGACGGAAATGTCCACCTTGTTTTTTATGCTGGAGTCGCTTTTTACTTCAAATACGACTTTTCGGCCGGGATCGGAAAATTTCACCGCATTGTCGAGCAGATTGGTAATGACGCGGCAGATCGAGTCCTTATCGCCTAAAACAAGACAGCTGTCTTCTTCAAAAATAGCGGCAATTTCCAGATTTTTTTCTTCAATGACCTGCTCAAATCGAATGACCGTCAAACGGATGACCTCGTTGATATCAAACGGCAGCATAGGCAGCGGTTCGGTTTGAGAATTCATTTTGGAAACCGCCAGCATATCGGAAACTAATTTTGAGAGCCGCTTTGTCTCCGATAACACAATTTGAAGGTATTTTTCCTGATTTTCCTTTGGAATGGTTCCGTCCAAAATCCCTTCAATGAAGCCGGAAATGGTGGTCATCGGCGTGCGCAGCTCATGGGAAACGTTAGAGATGAAGCTCGAACGCGTCTCCTCCAGCTTTTGCAGGGACTGTGCCATGGAATTGAGGCTCATGGCCAGCTCTCCGATTTCGTCGTTGGTTTCTACCTTCAAAGTATGAGAGAAGTCACCGTTTGCAATCAGTTTGGTCACTTTATTCATTTGCTTTAATGGCGATGTGATCTTTTGCGCTGCTAAAAACGCAATAAAGAATGCAACTATCCCAGTAATAATGGCAGAGATCAGAAATAGAAATGTAATTTCATACTTTGCCTGGTTGAGCATGGGAGTGGGCATGCAAATCAAAACACCGCCGATTACCTGATTATTGACACGGATGGGACGGCCGATGACCAGAACAGGGCTTGTAAAATAGCCCCCAAAATCATCAAACCGCTTGATGTCGGCGCCCATTTGGATCAGCTTGACTATCCGGGACGGAATCGACGGTAAAGACTCTATATTGGAGGAAGTTTGAAAAATCTCTCCATTGGCATCCATCACGCACAGATAGGACTCGGTTACCTGACTCAATTCTTCTATGGAGAGCACATAATTGGCAATCAGTCTCAAACTTTCCGACGGCGAGGCCAAACCAATGCTTG
>CALYAR010000012.1 GCA_944393585.1 uncultured Clostridia bacterium
TGCTCTTTAGATGACTTTGAAAAACAGCTTGCTCTCCATAACCGCCGTTCTAACAACTTTCCCATGAGGCCTCTTCTATGGCTTTCTCCTAATGAGTTCTTTGTCCAATATGTTTGACAATCCTACACTTTCTTAACCGCGCTTTCCGAAAAGCGGTCTGTTCTCTGCTTTCAATTTTGCGGGGAATTCTCTCTTGCCGCCGTACCTAACACTGTTTCCCATAAATCAAAATGATAAAACAAAAAAATAATTGAAAAAAACTCTTGACAAACCTATGCCTTTTCTATATAATTGTAAAAGTCCGATGTGCATCATTAGCTCAGCTGGTAGAGCACCTGACTCTTAATCAGGGTGTCCAGGGTTCGAGTCCCTGATGGTGTACCAATCTCCTGTAAGTGATCTTACAGGAGATTTTTGTTTGCTTAAAAATTTTCTTTTTCCTTGGCGCTATTGTTCCGCAGTTGACAGAAAGTAATAATAAATTCATTGGATAATGAAAATGAGGAAAGAATATGATTGGTGCTAGAAAAGGGTATATTTTGTTTGAATTTTGGTTTAATTGGGAAGTTGTTTTAATATAGATTTTACAATAACTGATTTTTAATCTAATATATAAATGCAAATTTTTTAACCCCAAATTCTTTTCGGTTTGACAGCCGATTTGATATAATTTTTTAAATCTTTGAAGATTTGCCTTTCAGCTGGAATTTCATAAAAAAAGAACTAAATTTGGGTTAAAAATATGACGAAATAAAATACCGAATCTTCCTGCCTGATAAAATAGATTATATTTCTTTTTGATAAAAATTAATTAATCAAATTATTATAATTTCATTTCATTTTATCATTATTTATATATGATTCTTTATTTCTGTAAATCTATATTTTATAAGTTGTATCAGAATGGATAAACTTTTTTAGTAAATTCGAATTATCCCATTTATAATCATATTCTAAGTGGGTTAAAATAATTTTGCCATTTATAACAAAATTATTTTATTGGTAATTTTGATCCTGTTTTTCATAATATATTAAAAAAACGGAGGCATCTTTCTTTATTTTCGTAATCCGTATATTTTCTATATTGACTTTTTATAGTAAAAAAGCTACAATATATTCAAAAATATATAGTTGAATTTATTCAATATCCAACTTATTTATATTTTAATCAATTTGTGAAATGGGTTCGATTTAACTAAAAATGAAGGAGGTTTTATCATGTTTGCGCAAAGACTCAAGGAACTAATGAGTGAAAAAAAACTGGGATCTGGCTACCAGTTGGCAAAAGAATTGAATGTTAGCCAGAGTATGGTAGACAACTGGATTTGCGGCAAAACAAAGCCGACATTTGAAGGAATGGTACTGTTATGCAAATATTTTAATGTTTCGGCAGATTATTTGCTTGGGATTACCGATGCTCCTTTCCCGCCTGCTCAGACCTTGCAAGAATTAACCGCTCAAAAACTTAAAAATTCTCTTGCCAAAGAAAATCAGCGAGGCGTTTTAATGGGATTTCACGGCACAAAGCCTGAGACCATTACTCTGGCTCCAAAAGATTTTACAAAAATCAAAGCAATGCTGAAAATTATGAAGGATCAATAAACTTATGATCCATTAATGACATCGAGGGAAGCCGAATGAAGAATATAAAAATTATTGCAACCCAATGTCTGATCGATATGAAAATTGAGGAATTTCCAATTGATTTTGAACGGATTAAAAAAATTGTCCGTCGCTATGGTTGGATTTTAAAGCCATATTCAGCTGCCCAGGAGACCTTCCAAACGTTCGGCTTAGCTGACTATGCGTTGAATCATGATGCTTTTTCATTATTTTTGGATGATGGGACAATAGCTATATTCTATAAAGACACCTTATCAAGTGGATATCGTCTGCATGTTTTGGCACATGAATTAGGACATATTATGCTGGAGCACTCTTCTGTAGGAATCATAGGAAAAAACCTTGATCCCGCAGTGGAAAACATTCAGGAACAGGAAGCGGAAGAATTTGCGGCTTATTTTCTCGCACCACCCTGCCTGATGAAAAAGCTCCATATCAAAGACATTGACAAACTGGAAGAGCTGACTTTAATTGACGGTTCTTTTGCCAAACAGCTCTTTGCAAATCTAAAACTTCAAACATCGGATTTGAGCATACAGGAAACGGAATTGCTTCGTCAATGCCAACCCTTTATTAAACGGCACAATTCGAATTATTTTCTGTCACACCGTAAAACAATTATTGCGGCCTCCTTACTGGCTGTTCTTCTCATCACTTCTGCAATCATTTGGGGAGTTATCGTGCATACAAGAACTCCATCGTCCGACCAATTAGATGGCCCCGCTTCTTCTGATCCAGAAAATGAAGTAAATGAAGCTTCGGGTATAACAGATGACTCGATTGCGATGGATGAAATTGTGTATTGGTCTACTTCCGGACATGTATTTCACACCAATCAAGATTGTCCTTCTCTGTCGCAGGCTACATTGGGAATTCACGAGGGCACAAAGCAAGAAGCCATTGAAGCCGGTAAAGATCGCTTATGCAAATTTTGCAGTAGAAATTAAATTTCATCCTTGTTTTTTTGATTCGGCTCTCTTAAAAAGGCAGCTTTCAACAGCTCCTTTTTTTTATTTGGAATTTTTCCTAACAGAATCATTTCGAAAAGAAAATGAAGGCATTCTCCAATTTCTTTTCCTTCCTTCATTCCTGCCTCTTTTAAATCATCTCCATTGACCGCCATATCTTTCAGGTTGATGCACTCCTTTTTAGAAAGTATATCTTCTGTCCAGGCCTGAAGCTGATGGATATCGTACCCGGCAGCACCACTTCTTTTCTGTAAGATTCGCCAAAGCTCAATTAATTGTTTCATACCGCTTTGCCCTAAAATTCCAAGCAAACATTTTGTTTCGTATAAATTGGCTGGCAAGTGTTTTCGGTACTGAAGCAGGAGGGTTACCTGCCGTTTAACGGCGTTGGAATAACGAAGCCGATTCCATATATTTGAAAGATCTGTCTGAGCAAAATTCGTAGCTTTATCCTCAACTTGGCATAGTAAAGCGGCCAGACGAACGGTAAAATCAGAAGGGGCTCCTATAAGCAAACAATAAATTTCCTTTTTTTCTGATTCGGATAGGGAGGCAGTGCATGGAATGATCTCTTCCATAATATCCGAAAATTTCAGCATTAGATTTTCGGATTGGCATCGGCTCAGAAAAATTTGAAATTCGCCGCTCACCCGTTCTGCTGAGATGCGGTTGAGTAAGTTCTTGTTTTGATGCATTGCTTCCGCCGTTTTTGACTCAATGGAGAAATGGAGTGTAGCAGAAAAGCGCAAAGCCCGCATGATACGCAGAGCATCTTCTTGAAAACGTAAAAAAGGATTTCCGACACAGCGAATGATGGTTCTTTCTATATCTTTTTTCCCGTCAAACAAATCGGTCAATCCCCGCTGCGGATGATATGCCATTGCATTGATGGTAAAATCCCGTCTGGCAAGGTCGTCTTCCAGCGAATGCACAAAAGTTACCTGATTTGGGTGCCTTCCATCCAAATAAATGCCGTCTGTCCGATAAGTTGTAATTTCATAGGATTTCCCTTGAATCAAAGCTGTGATCGTTCCGTGCTTCATACCGGTAGTATATAAATTCATCCCCTTGAGAGCAAGTAAGATTGCCTCCGGTTCAGCATTGGTACAAATATCCCAGTCATGAGGACAAATTCCCATCAAGCTGTCCCTGACGCACCCTCCCACGGTTTGGGCCTCGTAACCGGCAAGCTCCAGCCGCTTTAGAATTATCTGTACTGCGCCGGGAATTGTAATTTTGACTTCTTTATCATGGCGGTTCATGTTTTATTTCCTTTTCTTTTATTTTATTCTTCTTTCCTGGACATCATTCTTATTGCTATTATACTGTAAAATCACTGGATTCACAAATCAAAAATACTGTTATCAGTATAACTGTTTTTAATTTGAAATAGTTTGGAAGTATATGGTATACCTAAAATTTACATAACATTTTCATCCTATCTACGTTGACTTGATTCAAAAAATATGACATAATGATATACAATGGTATGGATGGATGCTGATGCAGAAATTCAGGTATATTTTTTGCTGAATGTAGCAATTCATACTATAGTATAAGAACAGAAGCTAAAAAAGCAGCATGGTTTTGAACTGCTTTTGAAAGAATATTTGTTAAATGTCTTATTACTAAAAATTGAGCTTGACCTCCCAAAAACAGAAAATTGAAACTTGTTCCTTTAAACTTTTTGATCATGCCGTTGATCCTTAAATATTAAAAAATGCTTAATAAAGGAGGGCAGCTTATGGGTTGCGAAAAACGAGAAAACATTTTTGGAAATTTTAAATTGTGTAAATTAATAGTCTTCTTTTGTTGGGGGAAGAAATACTGCAAAGATCCTGACAATTTGGGAGTGCTCCAATCCAATGAAATTGAGTAGAAAAGGAGATTTATTACATGATGAGAACATCAACGAGTCATATGATCAAAAATCAAGTCCAAATAAGCACATTATATTTTGAATTATTTGAAGAGACAATTAAAATTAATGTAAAATCTCTCATCTCCATGCAGGAGATGGTGAGTTTAGTGAAAGAAGTTGCTCAAAAAACATTCGTCGATGACATCGACTTTCAATATGCCGAGAAAAAGGAAAGCGGTTTCAGCATTGCTTATGAAAAAAACTGCATTTTTGCTCCCTATTACAAAAATATAGCGTTTTCTCAATCCATACTTTCTTATTATACCGATGCGTCCGCATTTTTCTGCAATGCGGACGATTTATATTTTATAATTTCTTCTACTGATTTGATGATGGAAATATATTCTAAAATTAATTCAAACCAGCTTTTTGAAATAGAAAATGCAATAAAAGAATTGATTGAATTTCGAAAACTAGAGATACTGTCTCAGGAAAGAATGCAGCTCAATCGTATTTTATCTAAAATTCAGGAAATCAATCAGTTATTAAAAGAGTGGGATGATCTCAATATCAGTGAAGTTGTCGCACACTTAAAGAAACTTGCCAATCATCATGAAACATAAAAAGCAGACTTTGTTATTAAAATAGTATTGATAATAAAACCATCAGCATCCTTTTGTCACCTTTTTGTATTTTTAATTTCTATCCGATGCGAGTTTTTCCCAAATTTTTTGTAAATACTATCGTCGAGGTGATAAAATGGCTGATTTAACGAATTTAGATCCAGAAGTCCAGCAATATTTTAAAGAGCTTCCCTTTTTGTTGCAAGAAACTATCATGCAAAGCGGTATTCCGATTCATTCAAAAGAAGACTTAATCAAACTCACCAGTCCACCCCAAAAATGAATTTTAGACCAAAGAGAATCCAAACGGGTTCTCTTTGGTTTTGTTTATATGTGTTCACTTATCTTTCGATCGTTGCATTTTTATAAAAAGCTGATATAATAAGCTTAGTATAAAACAGTCATACAACATCAATCCAAAAGGAGATTTTCATATGCCTCAGGGCCAAATGGCAAGGTCTTCTGCACAGAACCGAAACATAAAAAAAGAATATTTCCACTATCTTATACCTACAGTAATTGGGATGATTGCACATTCTTTTTATTGTCTTGCGGATGTCTTTTTTGTTGGAATCAAAATAGGGAGCGGCGGTCTTGCCGCCCTTAATGTTTCACTGCCGATTTTTACGATTTATACCACTATCAGTGTTTTGTTCGGCGTTGGAGCAGCAACAACGATTTCCATATTACGGGGGGAACAAAACTTTCAGCCAATCGATAAAATTTTTACGCAGACAATCGCTGCTGTAGTTACCTTTGGAATTCTGTTTTCGGTTTTTATGACCCCCTTTCTGGAAGAGGTCGCTGTTTTATTCGGAGCAACGGATCCGATTGCGGTCAGTGTAAAAGACTATTTGCTGCCGATTAATCTTTCGGCATTCATTTACATGCTGTCGTCTGCTCTGACTATTATTGTCCGCAGCGACGGAAATCCCCGATTGGTTATGCTGGCATGTACGGCAGGCAATCTTACCAATGTTTTGCTGGATTTTATCTTTGTCATTGTTTGGGATATAGGGGTATTTGGAGCTGGTTTGGCAACAGCAATCGGACCATTGGTTACGGTCTTGCTGCTGTTAATCCATTTTATAAAAAAATACAACCATGTCCACTTTGTTCTTCATTTTTTTTCGTGGAGTTCTCTTGTCCGTACCGTTCGCAACGGCGCTGGCTCCAGTGTGCTGGAATTTACGTCAGGAATTGTAATTCTGATGTTTAATATTGTCTTAATCAGCCTCAGCGGGGAAAAAGCCGTAGCCATTTTTTCCATTATTTCCAACATTGGTTATGTAGGGAAAGGAATATTTAATGGAATGGCTCAAGCGGCTCAGCCGATTATCGGAGAAAGTTATGGAGCAAAAAAATATCGTAAAATGATCACTGCCAATCGCTATGCGGCATTGACTGCACTGCTATTTTCTCTTGCCGTTTATGCGGTCATATTGCTCTTTCCTTCGGGCATTATTTCTTTATTTGTCTCTCAAGATCCCGAAATGATAAAAATGGGTACTGTAGCTGTGATTTTATATTTTCTTTCATTTCCTTTTACTGGACAGAATACAATTTTAATGTACTATTTTCAGTCCATTGGACATGTGCGTTATACTATTATTCTCTCTTTTATGAGAGGAATTGTCTTGACTTTTATTGCTTTAATATTAATGAGTTCCTTTTTCGATATCGGCGGAGTATGGCTTTCCCTTTTTACAGCAGAAGCAATCACGTTTGCCGGATTCTATCCAATTAAACTTAAGCTGAACCGTGTATTGCTTTGGCGTGAAGAAGATCAAACACAAATTACTGATACAGCCTTCTAGACAAAAATGCAAAAAACCGTTATAATGACAATATATGACAGCGAACCTTACAAATGGGAAAGGCAGGGATAACGATGTATGAAATTGAAGATGTTGTTGAACTATCCGTTCGAACATTGGCCAAAAGTGAACTTTCTGACCGAAAAATTCGAAACTTAATCTACAATCTCTTTGAGTTTCAAAAAGAATGGGACTGCTCCTTTACCAATTTTCGGATTCCGCAGCTATTAATCCGCTATCAGTATATGTTTCCATTTAAATTAGAAGAACATCCGCTTTATGAATCCAATCGCGAAGAGATGGAAGCATTGCGCAAAAAAGATTTTGCTTTTTTGGGAGATCCAGATGACGGATATTGGTGCAGACGCTATCGGAATATCAAAGGCGAATATGTTGAGTTTGGGAAATTTTGCTGTGATGCCGGAACAGACCTATGGAATACAATGGTTTCCATTGGGAAGATCACGGGGCTTGGTGCAATGCCGCCTGAAATCATCGATTATTCCCACATGATACTGGAAGTGACAGCAGAAGCGAAAAAACAAAAAAACCGAAAGCTGCTTGCGCTTTGGTATATGGTTTGCTTTCTTACGTCGGATGAGCCAATGGAAGAAGAAGTAATAGAAAAATTGAAGGACACTTTCATAGAAGAAAAGATTTTTTACGAAGCCGACAAGCTTCCGGGCTTTGAAATAACCCAGGAGGATATTGAGGATTTGGACGAAAATATACAGCAGCTTTTTCTGCCTTATGTAAAATGGCGGTCATTGACAAGTGGAAATTTGGCAGCCGTCCGGGAAAAATGCTGTGATTTGCTCAATGCCGGTGACTATTACAATGCGTTGGAGGAGATTAAGCGCGGCCTTTTGCTGGAGCCGACCGATGGATATCTTCTTTTGTACAAGGCCGCCGCGCTGATTGCGATGATGGCCCTCTCTCTTTTGAAAAAGAATGAAGCCGATGTCAGAGAGCAGCTGGATGTATTGGATCTTCTGCTGCAAAACGATATGAAGGAGAAAGATTTTATTCATTTTTACAAGGCACTTGCTTTCCGCCTGCTGGGGGATGTGAATCAAACAAAGGCTGAACTTTCTTTGGTTTTGCAGATCAATCCAAACCACTCCAATGCCAAACGCTTGCTGGAGATTATATAAGCTTCAAATAAACAGTGAATCAAAACCACGCGTTGAACCCGTGGTTTATTCAGGCCCTATAAAAGGGCCTATTTCCTGTGGCAGCCCCCTAAAAGGGGGTATCGAAAAGTCTGAAAACCACACTTTCTTCAACATAAAGAACAAATATTAAAAGAATGAATCAACTAAAATTCAAAATGAACATAAAAAATCTTCTTTCTGCTTTGAGAAGGAAGATTTTTATTCTCTTTATGATATTGTGTCTATTAGCTCACTGGTTCAACCAAAATGGAGAGAGTCTCATAAGCTTCGACTAAAACAATCCTTGAATTATCCTGTACAAAGACCGTTTTCGCACAGGAATTTTCCTTATCCATTTCTGTTTTCTCCTCTGGCTGACCAAACCATTGTATCATTGCATTTTCCCAGGTCTCTGCCTCCAAGCCGGGAATGTAAACGTCAAAATGTGAAATGACTCCCCCTTCGTAGATTGCTGATACCTCCAATGTACTGCCCAGGATCTCAAAACTGTATTCCCGTGCTTCCACAGACTCCCCGTCCGTCCCAACTCGGACGGTTCCGGCTCCGAGTGTCTCGGTGACTGTTTCATCTTCTTTTCCAATCAGATTCGGCAGCAGCAGCAATTCTCCTCCGTCCGGTGCAGAATCAGCTGTTCTAGGTTCAGACGAGACAGAGTTTGGCGTGGATTCCTCTCCAGCTGCTGCGGAGGGAGAAGCGTTTGCCGGACTATCGCTGTTCGAACTGCAGCCCGACAGCATAAGCAGTCCGACTAAAATACCTGCTAAAATATGTTTTCCCATGTTATCCTTCCTTTTTCAGAACTTGCGTGGTTCTTCTGAAATTTGTGCTATTATAGCATAAATTGCTTTCTTTCGTCAACGTCCTAGTTGTGAACAAAGCGCGAATTTTATTCACAGCAAAAAACGATAAGGGCTATGAAAGGATGGATGCACGCAAAAACGAATGTCCTAGTTGGGACGTAGAAGTATATTCCTGTTTCGGACAAAATACAAACAGAATGCTGGTATATCATATCCAATTTTTAAGCCCGAAGGCAAGATTTAAACTTCAGACGTTTGAAAAGCTCAGTTCTTTTACGCCGGCAGATTCAGTTTTATCAGCATAGTCCAATAACAGCGGAGCAAAATGATAAGATATCTTTTTGGGGATTTGACAAAATGCCGTATTTTCGCTATAGTAAAAGATGTAGCATGGTAAGAATCCAAATGAAAAAGGAGTATGGCAGTATGGTAAAAAAAATAGCAATCGCCGGTCTTGGACTGATCGGTGGTTCCTTTGCGAAAGCAATCAAACAAAAAACCGCACATGAAGTGATCGGCTTTGATTCATCACAAGACACGCTGGACCGTGCATTTCAGGATGAAGCAATTGACCAAAAGGGAAATTGGAATCTTTTAAAGGAAACCAATATCTTAATTTTAGCATTGTATCCGGACAGTGCAATTCAATTCTTTAAGGATGCGTTGCCTTATTTGAGTAAAAAAACTTTAGTTGTCGATTTATGCGGGGTTAAAACTTATATCTTTAATCAGATTTCTCCTCTATGTAAGGAAAATGGGCTTGTGTACATCGGAGCGCATCCGATGGCGGGAAGAGAGTGCTCTGGGTACGCTTCTTCTCTCCCTGATTTATTCAAAGGAGCCAGCTTTATTCTTACGCCTGGAGACAACGCAGATACGGAAGCGGTCAATGGTCTCACAGAGCTGGCAGATGAGCTGGGATTTTCACAATGTATTGTAACAACACCGGAACATCATGACGAAATGATTGCCTATACGTCTCAGCTGGCGCATGTCGTTTCGGCGTCTTATATCAAAAGTCCGCGTGCGGAGTTTCAGAACGGATACAGTGCGGGAAGCTACAAGGATATGACACGGGTTGCAAAATTAAACGAAACAATGTGGAGCGAATTATTTTTAGAAAATGCTTCACCCCTTTTGCGGGAAATTGATGAAATGATTCTGCATTTGACAGAATACCGAAATGCCATTGCCAAAAAGGACAGACCTCTTTTGACTCGTTTGCTGAAAGACAGCCGCGGGCGCAAAGAACAGTTTGGTTAATCAATCGGTTCTGTAGTTTTCCTTTTTGTGGTACCATTCATCATTTCATGGCTCCCGCATTTTAGAACCTCGAATGGCTGGTTTGCCGGCCCGCATTTGATGAATTCTATGAAATCATAGAATTCATCAAACAGGAAGGAAATGCTTTTGAGGCGGCCGTTAAATACAATAGAGCAGTATTCGCCATTTTCACCGCAGGGATTTATCTTTTGGGGAAAATGGCGGATAAAATGGCCATTGATAATTCTGCCAGCATAGCTTCTGATGGAACGGGACAACTTTGGTGCAATCCATATAAGGCCAAGCGGAATCTTTTTTATTCGAGTTATTTTATTCTCATTTTGTTTTTTGTTATGTGTGATTTTTAAGATATTATGAAATCAGGTAAGAATTTTTCAAATGAATTGAATCAATTTAGACAACTTATTCAAAAACAGTTGAAAAAGAAATAATTATGTGGTAAAATGCAAAAAACGAGATAAATTAGAAAATAAAGGAGGGGGAAGAAAAGCGATTTGTTTTGAGTTCATGAAGGATTTGGCAGTTTGAACCAATCAGTTCATTTTGAAAAGATGGCCTGTGGTAAATGGAACATATTCAGAGCCGTTTTTCGAGCGGGCAGATAAAGGAAAACATCAAAGCGGAAACCAGTGTTCCCGCTTTGCCGCTATTCTTTCCAATCGAAATTAACCAAAATAATGTCATCGCCGACTCGTTCGATTTTGTCCCAGGGGATTGATATGTCGCCGTTTTTGCCGAATATATTCCTGAGTTTGTTTGGTCCCGGAACGACCAGGGATTCTATTTTTCCGCTTTCAAAGTCAATTTCAATATCGTAAACGAAACCCAAACGTTTCCCGTCGGAAACGTTGATTACTTCCCGCTGCTTTAAGTCGTACCCTCTTACCATCCCATTCGCCTCCTGTCGTTTTATTTATATGCGTACTGGAGCGGACTTATCACAACAATCGTCAAACGTTGATTCGCGTGTGTAAAATCACAAGGTCAGCAAAAAAATCTCTTTCGCAGCAAAACAGATAAAATGATATAAAAATAAGAGCTCATTGCTGGATAATTTGTCAACAATGCTTTGACTAATCTCTTTGACTTTTTGGTAAAAATAATATAGAATAATGTTGTTTTATACAAAGAGGGATCGAAATGTGGTTAATTTCTATGCTTTGCCGGTCGTTGGCTGTTGTAACATAGAGCTTTCACAAATCCTCTGGACTTTGCTGGTAAAGGAGAAGAAAAAGATGCTTTATATCATGGGAAAAGAGATCGACACACAGGGCAGTGAAACATTGTATGCACCTGTTATGGATGAAAAAACGCTTGCGGAGGATTGGGAAATATCAGGAGGAGACTGGCGGGCGGAAGACGGATGGTTTGTAGGAGTTTGCCGCAAAGACGGCGGCGGCCTTTTATATAGCAAGGCACAGTTTCCGGGAGACATTATGCTGGACTTTCGCGCAAAGACAATTCCTCCCTGCAACAATGATCTTAACTTTTCTTGGAAGACAAGCGGCTGGGATTACAAACGTGATGACGCGGTAGATGGTTATGTTGCTGGTTTGAATGGCTGGTGGGAGAACAAAGTTGGGATTGAACGTTATCCGGACTTGAATCCTATGACAGCCAGCCCGCTTTTTGAAATGAAGTCCGGTCAGATCTATCACATTCAGGCCGGAGACATTGAGGGCCACTGCTTCATCTGTGTAGACGGAAAACTCGTCATTGAAATGAAGGATCCCGATTATGCAACACTTCCCAATAACCGAATTGGACTCGGAACTTATTGCAGCCAGGTCGCATTTACCGATTTAAAGGTAAAACAAATTAAATGGAGACCCAGAACACTGCGTTATATTGCGAATTTCTAAAAAGCAAGGGCAATTTTGAAAGGTTACCGGTCAAATTTGTTCGACATTAGGGAAGGGAGATAGTAGGGTAATGGAAGAGAAAAAATTATTTACATCAGAATCGGTCACGGAAGGACATCCGGATAAAATGTGCGATATGATTTCCGATGCCATTTTGGATGATATCTACAGCAAGGATCCGGAAGCCAGAGTGGCATGTGAGGTAACAGCTACTACTGGTATGGTCTTAGTGGTCGGAGAAATTACAACCAAATGCTATGTGGATATTCCCAAGATTGTCCGTTCCACTGTGGATGAAATTGGATACAATGGGGTTAATTTTGGTTTTGACTGCAACACATGTGCTGTCATTAGTGCAATTGATGAACAGTCGCCGGATATTGCACTGGGGGTAGATCATTCTTTGGAGGCAAAAGAGGGAAATGCGGAAGATGATTTTTCCACCGGAGCCGGGGACCAGGGAATGATGTTCGGGTTTGCCTGTGACGAAACCCCTACGCTTATGCCTCTTCCTATTTATTTGGCGCATAAATTGGCAAAGCGTCTGACTGACGTTAGAAAAAGCGGTTTGCTGCCTTATTTGCGTCCGGATGGGAAATCGCAGGTCACCATTGAATACGATGAAAATGATAAGCCGGTTCGATGCGAGTGTGTCGTCATTTCTTCCCAGCATGACGAAGCCGTTGATCTTGCCCAGTTGCGCAAAGATATCATCGAGCAGGTCATCCGTCCCGTTATGCCGGCCAAACTCATGGACGAAAATACAAAATACTATATCAATCCTACCGGCCGTTTTGTTGTAGGTGGGCCGCAGGGAGATTCTGGACATACGGGCAGAAAGATTATTGTCGATACTTATGGGGGATACTCCCGTCATGGCGGCGGCGCCTTTTCCGGCAAAGATCCGACAAAGGTAGACCGCAGCGCCGCGTATGCAGCCCGCTATGTGGCGAAAAACATTGTAGCCGCCGGATTGGCCAAAAAGTGTGAAGTCCAGATCGGTTATGCGATTGGGGTTGCCTCGCCTGTTTCCGTGAGGGTTGATACGTTTGGAACGGGAACGATTTCAGAGGATAGACTTTTAAAGCTCGTACGCAAACATTTTGATCTCAGGCCGGATGCCATTATTAAAACCTTGGGGCTTCGGGCGCCGATCTATAAAAAGACCGCTGCGTATGGACACTTTGGGCGTGATGATGTGGAATTCTCCTGGGAGAAAACCGATAAGGCGGACGCCCTTCGGCAAGACGCACAAAATCTGTAAGGAAAAATAAAACAGCCGCTGCATTTTCTGCAGCGGCTGTTTGGCTATAAAGAGAAAATGAATCAATCTGTATACTTTAATATCAAGCCAGCGAATAGTGGATATATTCTTTGATTATGTAAAACGATTTATTTCTTTGATTGGATATAATTCGAATCCATTTGACGAACGATAGGGGTAAGTGTGGAAGGTGATCTCCTTTTACCAGTAAAAAGGATCAATAGACAATCACCCCAACGATGCCGCACAGAACCATTACTAAAATAGGATTCAGCTTAAATTTACGAAGAAGAAAGAATGCGCCGAGAAAGATGACGGCGGCAATCCACTGAAAACTTTGGATCAGTTTGGGATCAGATACGCCGCAGAAGGCGATTATCAGGATCGTAACGGCGGCGGAAATGATTAGGCCAATCGAGGTAGAACGCAGGCCCTTTAAGACATCGGAAATGCGGTCTGATTTTTTAAACTTCTGAAAGAAACAAAAGAGGAGGAGGGAAATACAAAAGCCGGAGATCACGCATCCAAATGTTGAGACTGCCGCGCCGGGAAAGCCTGCAATCCGAAGTCCCACAAAAGTAGAAGTATTGACTGCAATTGGTCCCGGCGTCATCTGTGATATTGTAATGATATCTGTAAATTCTTGAAAATTAAGCCAATGATGCAGGTCGACTACCTGTTCCTGGATCAGGGGAATGGTAGCGTATCCGCCGCCAATGCTGAATAGGCCGATTTGAAAAAAGCTGATTAGTAAAGACCCTATTTGACTCCACATTTTGAATTCCTCCTTGATTCCATCCATCCCCAAAGCAAGCAAAGCGCCGCACTGCCTAAGATAACAATCATCACGTTGACGCCGAATACAAAATTGGCGACAAACGCCAGCGGGATTAAAAGCGTGTAAAACCAACTTTTCTGTTTCCACACTGATTTGCACATGTCAACAATGACGTCGACGATCAGAGCAGCAACGCCGGCTTCCATTCCTTTCAAAACGGCAGAAACATATGCGTTATCCCGGAAGGCAGCATAGCAGGTAGAAATTACTGCTAATATTAAGAAAGGAGGGGCCACCGACCCCAGCAGGCTCACAATCGCTCCGCGGAGTCCGGCAAGCCGAAACCCCGCAATGGAAGACATGTTGACTGCGATTGCCCCCGGAGAAGATTGAGCAATGGCCGCCATATCAAGCAATTCCTCTTCCGTAAAAAGTTTTTTCTTTTGGACATAGTACTTGCGGATCATGGATATTACGACATAGCCGCCGCCAAAAGTAAAAGCACTGATAAAAAAGTTGATTCCAAATAACCACAAGTAAAGTTTTATACTATTTTTCTTCAAAATTGTTCACCCCTATCCGCATTTTACTATATCATTTGACAACAGATTAGTAAAATGATATTATTTTATTATTAAGATAACTTTTTAGTAATGAAAGAGAGGAAAGGGGATGAACCTCAGACAGCTGCGGGTGTTTAAAGCAGTATGTGAAACACTTAGCTTTACAAAGGCCGCGAACATACTTTTCATGACGCAGCCTGCCGTTTCCCATGTAATTGGAAGTCTGGAAGAGGAAATAGGCTATCGATTGTTTGACCGGCTGTCGAGAAAGATTTATTTGACGCAGGCGGGAGAAGTTTTTTTGGAAAAAGTTACCCGAATTTTAGAATTGTATGACGATTTAGCGGCCCGATCGGAAGAAATTTCAGCGCGGACGCCTCTTCGGATCGGTTCTACCATCACCATTGCCAATGTATGGCTTCCAAAGTTAATGCAAGAGTTTCAAAAGAAGCATGATCTATCCATTGTAAAGGTTGAAATCGACAGTGCAGAACATACGGAAAGAAAACTGCGGAACAATGAAATTGATTTGGCATTCATAGAAGGAGTCGTGGCTGGAAGTCAGTATAAAAAAATTGTTTTTTCCTCTTATGAAATGATTCTGATCTGCTCCCCCAACCATGCTTGGGCCGGGCGAAAAGAAATTTCTTTGGAAGAGCTTGTGCACGAAAAATTTCTGCTTCGCGAAAAGGGAAGTTCAATTCGCAGTTCGTTTGACAGCGCGCTGCTGCTTCACAATATTGTTGTTGATCCGATATGGGAAAGCGTTAATTCTGAGGCCCTCATTCAGGCAGTTGCGCATAACTTGGGAGTCAGTGTTATGCCTACAGAACTGGTTAAAGCGGAATTAAACAGCGGAAAGGTAATCGGCGTACGGATAAAGGAAATGAATTTGATGAATCAAAATCACATTGTATATCACAAAGATAAGTATTTGTCGAAGACAGCAATCGAGTTAATTGAAATGATACAGCGCAAATCCGGCCTTTCTGTATCTGTCAAAGAAAAATAAATGTAGGATAGGTGAAAATCCGGGATCCTTTTTATTCGTAAATGAAAAAGAGGGACTGAATTTCTCAGTCCCTCTTTTTCGAATTTATTTTTCTTTTCTCTATCTGAAACGGCCGCTTATACAGCTCTCTGCCGTACCCGCCGTGTTCAGCACAGACAGAGATGAGACAAATTATTCAATTTCTACTTTCCTGGTTTCCATTTTTGTCGCTTCTTTTTTCGGAAGCTTCAGTTCCAAAACGCCGTTTTGGTAGGATGCCTTAATGTCCTCTGCCCGGATGCCGGAAATATCAAAGCTTCTTGCATAAGAGCCATAACTGCGTTCTTTGCGGACGTAGTTATCATTTTTGTCTTCTTTTTCTTCGTTGTGCTCTGCGCTGATTGTCAGCCGGTCATCATCGATGTCAATATGGATATCTTCTTTGTTAAAACCTGCCAATTCAGCCTGCATTAGATAATGATCGCCTTTATCGATAATATCTGTTTTGATATCGGCCAAAGCACGGCTGCTGTCTCCGAAAAAGTTCCGCTCTAATTGGTCTAAATATTTTGCAAAGCTTCTGTTTCTTCTTTCAAATGGGGTCATCTCATACATAATAACTACCTCTCTTTCTTTCAGCTATCTATCTAAATTTGAATTAGTAAACAGATCCTTTCGGGTTATTTCCTTAACCCTGATCTTTTTTACAGCTTTTATTATAAACAGCAAATGTGAACGATTCTACAACATAATATGAATAAATTGTAAATATTAGCACTCAACACGATAGAGTGCTAACAATTTTTCTTTGTTTGGAAAGAAAGATAACAAAAAATCCTTAAAAAAACGGAAATCATTCTGAAAATACGAGAAAAGGTTTGTGTTTTTGTGATAGATAGTGTAAAATAATACAGAACAGCGAGAGGGTGAAGCAATGGAAGAAATTTATTTTGACAATGCGGCAACGACAAAACCTTACGATGAGGTAGGCGACAGGGTTTTGCAGTTGATGCGGGAATGTTACGCCAATCCGTCTTCGCTCCATTCGTTTGGAATGAAAGCGGAGAAATGGGTCCGCACATCCCGCAATACCATAGCAAAAAGTTTGGGAGTTCCTGCAAAGGACATATATTTTACCTCCGGAGGAACAGAGTCTGATAATATTGCCATTTTGGGCTATGTTCATGCCAACCGGAAAAAGTGCAGACGCGTTGTCACGTCAAAAATTGAACATGCAGCCGTCTATGAACCGTGCCGCCTTTTGCAGCAGGAGGGAGTAGAGGTTTGTTTTGTTGGCGTCAGTTCCAATGGAGTGCTGGATTTGGAGGAATTTGAAAATAGCTTAACGCCGGAGACAGGATTGGTCAGCGTGATGAGCGTGAACAATGAGACGGGAGCCGTTCAGCCGGTTTCCGAGCTCAAAACCATCATGAAACGGATCTGTCCCGATGCGGTTTTGCATGTGGATCATGTCCAGGGATATACCAAAGTACCAATGGAAATAGATCGCTGGGGAGTAGACTTATTGTCGGTCAGCGCCCATAAGATACATGGCCCGAAGGGAATCGGAGCACTTTATGTGCGCGATCGGGTAAAAGCTGACCCCGTCGTTTGGGGGGGCGGTCAGGAAAGCGGACTGCGTTCCGGAACGCACAGCGTCTATGATATAGCAGGTTTTGCTCTGGCTGCGCAGATGACACAGCAGCGGAACACGAGCGGGGTCACTGGACTGATGAGAAAAGCTCTTGGGCTGATGGAAGAAAGAATACCGAATGTGCGGATCAATACGCCGCGCAATGGAGCCGCCCCGCATATTTTGAACGTATCTTTTTTGGGACTGCGTGCGGAAGTGCTGCTTCACGCTTTGGAGGCCCACGGCATTTATGTTTCAACCGGATCGGCCTGTTCCTCGAACCGGCCGGAGCGGAGCCGGACCTTATTGGCCATGGGATTGACGCGCGAGGAAGTTGACAGTGCAATTCGGTTTAGTTTCGGTCAGTTTAATTCGGAAAAGGAAATTGAGTACATGATTAAAGTACTGGAGAATGAGGTAGAAACGCTTCGAAAATATTCCAGGAGGTAAAAAGTTGAATCAGATAATATTGGTGAAATATGGCGAAATCATTTTAAAAGGCTTAAACCGCGGTGCGTTTGAACGGATGCTGGTAGACAATATAAAACGGGCGCTGGGAAGTCTGGAATATGAAATATCCCTGCGGCAGGCTACCGTATATGTAGAACCCAAACAGCAGGAACAGATAGACGAGTTTACAAGGCGTCTTTCCCGGGTATTCGGGATTATTTGGATCGTTCCCTGTGCTGTATGTGAAAAGCAAATTGAAACAATTTGCAAAACGGCATTGGATTATACGAAAGATGATTTAACGGGGAAACGGTTTAAAGTAGAGTCAAAGCGCGCGGATAAGCGTTTTCCAATGGTTTCGCAGGAAATCTCGGCTGAGGTTGGCGGATATTTGTTAGAGCATATTCCCAGTTTGTCGGTGGATGTTCACAACCCGGATGAGATTGTAACCGTTGAAATTCGGGAAAACGGTGCATACATTTACTGCAGGCGAATTAAAGGGCAGGGAGGACTTCCGACAGGCAGTGCGTCCCGTGCGATGCTGCTGCTCTCCGGCGGAATCGACAGCCCGGTAGCGGGCTATATGATGGCAAAACGAGGGCTGATTTTAGAGGCAGTCAACTTTTTCAGTCACCCCTATACCAGTGAGCGGGCCAAGGAAAAGGTGTTAGAGCTTGCAAAAATCCTGTCGGAGTATACTGGAAAAGTACGCGTCCACATTGTGCCCTTTACGGAAATACAGCTTGCCATCCGTGATTTATGTCCGGAAGAGTATCTCACATTGATTATGCGCCGCCTTATGATGCAAATCGCGCAGCGGCTTGCGGAAGAGAACCAATGCAAAGCACTGATTACAGGGGAAAGCCTCGGGCAGGTGGCAAGCCAGACGACGGAAGCGCTGTGCGTTACCAATGATGCAGTCAGCATGCCGGTTTTCCGCCCCTTAATTGGAATGGATAAGGTGGAAATTACACAGATTGCAGAGCGGATCGGCACCTATGAGACCTCGATTTTGCCTTATGAGGACTGCTGCACGGTCTTTACGCCGCGCCATCCTGCAACAAAACCAAAGCTGGAGAAAGTCCTGGCTGCTCAAAGAAAAATGCCGGTCGAAGAGCTGGTGCAAAGGGCAATGGAAGGAGTCGAAACCATCGAAATCGACCCGGAGTTTGAAGTGTGAGAAAAAATAGTAAGGATCATATATTTTAATAAAGCTGTATTGCATTTCGGTTAATTATAACATAGAAAGGAAATGAGTCGATGGAAAACATTTGGCAATTTGTAAAAGAAGAATTCCAAAACGATATCCCGCGCTTAACTGCTGTCTATGTGAAAGAGGACGACGGGAGTATCGGGTTCACAACGCCGACCGGAGAAAATACTTTGGGGTATTCGTTCAACTATACCACGAAAACCTCCTATAATCTTCCGCCGAAGTTTAAAATTGAATGGGGGCAGTATGAGTATCCCAACGCAGTCAATCTGTTTGGTGTGAGCCGTGTGCTCCATGAAAAGCAGGAATACTATCCATCCATGATCAAGAGCAGCTTTGCTTTGGAAGGCGCCGGAATTTCCGGCGTGGAGAGGCTGGGGCAAGTTGTGCCCGGAGCATTGACCTGGGCGATTGATCTGCATTCGCTTACAACCTGCCGGCCGCTCAAAAATAACATGTATACGCTCTTGACTTCCGAAGAGGTGTTCACGGCGGAAGAGACGGCGGAAGGCGTAGCAGTTCATTTTGCCGATATGGATTATTTCATTGCATCTAATTTGAATTATCGGATCAGTGTACATAATAATGAGTTTGATATGCGGACTGGTATAGTGAAGCAGAATTTGGACAAAAATGTAAAAAGCGGACATTATCTGCTGTTTGAGCATCAGCTTTTTCTAAACCAGGATGAAGATCTGCATTTTGATTTTGCGTTCAGTACCATTTCGATGGAAAAAGCCGTTGCAGCGCTGGATGACACGGATATGGAAGAGAAAATTGCACAGCGCTGGAATGAATGGTTTGCGTCCCTTCCCATTTTAAAATGGACGGACGAGCGAGAGAAAAAGGTATACTATAAAGCTTGGTGGACGATTAAGAACAATTACTACGATCATCCGCAGTGGGGGCACTCCATTACGGAATCGCTTCCGGTTTACAAGGGGATCTGGCAATGGGCAATGCCCTCCGTAGAATGGCATGACGACCAAAATACCGATTATGCCTCCCAATGGATTAAAAAGGCCATGGATATGATGCTGGCCGCTCAGAATGACAACGGTTATATCACCCATGCCATTTATATTGACGAGGAGGTTCCGGGAGAACGCTGGAGAAAAGGGGAGACCATCCAGACGCCTCATTTGCCATGGACAGCAATCCGGTATTATCGGGCGACCGGTGACTTGGAATCTCTGCAAAAGTGGTATCAGCCGTTGGTAGATTACTATCACTATCTTTGTGGAAGTAGGGACAAAGCGTTCTATAATCTGCATTTATGGGGAATTACGAGTTCCTTTGATACGGGTCTCGATACGACTTCCGTATTCCAGCGCGTGACCTATGGAGAAGAAGGATTCGGCAAAGAAAAATTCTGCTATCCGGCAATCTTTGCGGCCGAACGTTGGCGGTATGAACTGGCAATGGGCGAGCTTTCCGAGCTTTTGGGGAAGGATAGCACTTTTTGGAAGCAGGAGGCGGCCAAAACGAAGCAGGCGGCAGACGATGTTCTTTGGGATGAGACGAAAAAATGGTATGGCGTTCTACATGAAGACCGTACTCTCGATACAAGAGTCGGAGTAGACGGGTTGTTTGTGTTTGCCTACAGAATGGTTTCGGAAGAAAAGGCAGAAATGATGGAAGAAAACTTTAAAAAATTGATTGGCTCCTATGGAATCCGGACTGTTGCAAGAGGAGAAGAGGGCTTTCGCGAAAGCTGCTATTGGCGCGGCGCGGCCTGGCCCAAAAGCTGTTCCGTCGGGATAGCGGCATGCCTCAATTACTATCCGCACTTGATGAAAGAGGCAATGGACGGTGTGGTCAATATGTGCCTGGCACATCCGGGGATTTGGGAATGCTACAATGTAGACGATGGATCTTTGGCCCGCAGTGACCACGGATTTTTGTGTTCCCCCGGAATGTCGTCCAATGTGGGAGCTGGAGATATTATCGGCTGTATTTTGATGGAAAAGGGATTTGGCATGTACGATATGGATATGCAGCTTCCCAAAACCGAGTATTTAAACTTCCATATGGGCGGCCTGCGCATTGATGTAAAAGAAAAGAATGGAACACTGGCAGTATCTGTTCGAGCGCAGGAAACAAATCGTGCAGAGATTACATTTGCAGGAAATGAAACTCTAATGCTGGAAGCAGGGAAAGAATACGCGCTTTGAGGAATGTAATCGAAACGGCAAATACGAGAGAAGAAATCATGAAATACACAGGAGGAGTACAATGCAGAGGCAGGCAGCAGGAAAAGCAGTAAAAACAGTATCAGTCATGTTTTTCATTGCTTTTCTGGCAAAAATTTTGGGACAGGTTCGGGAAATGATGATCGCTGCCTCTTATGGGACGGCAAGTATTGCGGCACAGGCGTTTACGCCTGCGTCGCAGATCCCGTCTATGCTCTTTGAGATCAGCTTGGGAACCGCAGTTTCCACAGCGTTTATTCCGGTTTTCAATGAGTATATGCAGAAAAAAGGGAAAAAGGCGGCATTTGCTTTTTCCAACAAGTTTATCAGCGTAATCGGACTTTTATCCTGCATCGTAACCGGAATCGGTATGATCTTTGCCGGATTTTTAATCGACTTAACAGCCAATGGGCTGACAGAAGAAACAAAGGAACTGGCAGTATTGCTGCTTCGGATCATGTTCCCTATGATGATCTTTACCAGCATATCCTTTTCGTTTGTCGGCATTCTGCAGTCTTTGGGAGAATTCAAAGTACCGTCGGCAATCAGCTTGGTATCCAATCTTTCTGTTATTTTGTACCTCGCTCTGTTCAATCGCTATTTTGGAATCACAGGGCTTGCAGTATGCGTTTTGATTGGATGGACGCTGCAAATGATCGTGTTGCTGCCTTCTCTTTTTAAACGGGAATGGCGGCCGCGTTTGGATGTGGATTTTAAAAATGAGGGAATCAAAAAATGTGCGCTTTTGGCGCTTCCCGTTTTAATCAGTTCCTGGGTAGTGCCGCTCAATAACATGGTCAATATGAATTTGGCCTCAGGCTTATACAACGGCGCCGGTATTGTAGCAATTAACTACGCGAATAAGCTATATTTGATTGTAGCAGGCGTATTTTCGATGGCGTTGTCCAATTATATCTTTCCCGGAATTTCGAAACTGGCTGTGGAGAAGAATTACCGGGAACTGGCCGATACGGCGGCTTCTTCAGTACGTATCATCTTATTGGTGATGGTACCGCTTGCAATTTTGTTTGTTATTTTGGCAAATCCGATTGTGAAATTGATCTATGAGCGCGGTGAATTCGATTCGTTCTCAACGCAGATTACCGCGGGGGCACTGATGTTTTATTCGATTGGAATTCCGTTTTATGGTCTCAATGAAGTGCTCAATAAAACATTTTATGGAATGCAGAAACCACGCATCCCCTTGTATGCTTCCATTGCCTCCATTGTAATCAATGTTGGGCTGAGCATTTTGCTGGTCCGAGTCTGGGATATTAAAGGGCTTAGCATTGCGGCTTCCTGCGCTGTGATTGTGATGAGTCTGATTTTATTAATCTTTTTAAATAGAGTTCTTACCGGATTTTTAAAAACCTCCTGGCTTGAGATTGGAAAGATAATCGTATCCGCGGCTGTCATGGCAGTCATATCGGTGCTGTCTTATCATTTGGTGTGCCGGATTCTCGTACCCGAAGGGATATTGAATCTGTTTTTCATCTGTGCTATCGTTTCCATAATAGGAGGAGTTTGTTATCTCGCGGTTCTTTTATTGCTGCGCAGCAGCGATTTGAAAGGATTTTTAAAAATTTTTCGAAAAGGAGAGTGATATTATTTGAGAGAAAGCGTTATTCTGACTTTTTTCTTTTGGCTGGGCAGGAAATTCTCATCTTATTATAAAAAGAGTTTACTCTGCTGGCTGATTGACATGATATCAGAAAAATGCCGCAGAGCGTTTGCAAACAGCAGAATTATAAGCTATTTTACTGGCAAAGACCTGGCGGAGAAAAGAATTTCCCGGAGTTTTATCCAGCGTATCTGCGATGCCGCTACGCATTTTTTAGAGTGGGCCAATACCCGGCTGCAGCCGGTATCGAAGCGTTTTCAAAACAGCTTTATCTGCAATGTCTATTGGAATGCAACATATGGATTTAAGTATATTAGCCTGCGCAAATACGGAGTCATTATTTTAAATATATCCATATTTTTTATGCTGTCCGCCTGGATTCGGGATATGGGGACTACTTCTGTCCTGGTCGGCATCGCCGGAGGGATTGTCGGAGCTGTTTTATTGCTGATACAAAGAAGCCCGATGGAATTGCTGGGAAAAAGTATGCTGGCAGCTCTGTTCCAAAAAGTATTTGATGTTTTGCCGGCAGAATATGATGAAAAGGGAAGCGACCGGCTGAGCCGGCGCAGTTTAATCCTATTTTGCCTGCTGTCGGCGATATTGATTTTAGCATTTCATCCGGTAGTAGCCGTTTTCTGTTTGGCGGCAGTGTATGGGATTTTTCTATTGGTTGCCTATCCCTTTGCCGGTGTTATGCTGGCGGTTCTCATTGCGCCGATTGTTCCGACGATGCTGCTGGTAGGATTTGTATGTCTTTCCCTGGTTACCTATTTGATCCATATTTTGTTTGTCAAACCGGTAAAAATTCAGGTGGAAGGGCTGGGGCTTTGTATCCTGGGATACATTTTTGTCATCGTAATCAGCTCTGTCTTTTCGGTTACGCCTAAGGAGAGTATTTATGCCGGTGCAGTCTGGACCGTATTTTTGCTCTACTTTTTTGCGATGTACCACATTGTAAAGCATAAGGGGCAGTTAAAAACATTGCTC
>CALYAR010000013.1 GCA_944393585.1 uncultured Clostridia bacterium
GCGGAGCTGATTTTTGTCGGCGATGAAAAAATCGACATAGAAGCGGCAAAGAGAGCGGGCTGTCAGTCTGTATTGATTGACCGGAACCACAGCCGGGCTGATTATGGACAGGATTACTGCATCGAACAGCTGGACGATCTGTTTTATTGGACTCTCCGGCCCGGCGGGTTTTAACGGATACGAAAGAAAGCTTAATTTTGCTTTTCAGTTTACTGAAACAAACAGCTTTTTGAATCATTTGTATATCGGACACAATCACAAGCGGCTGTATTTGCGTCCGGCTGCAATGAAAAATAAAAACAGCGGGAAAATCCAGCCGGAATGGAGACTACTTTTCCGCCGGTATGGCTATCTCATTGACACAAAGGGGAAGGTTTATGGAAGGCAATTACAAAACAGTCAAACATCCGGGCAGCGATCAAATCATAGAAAAACGCTCCCGCTTTATCGCGGACGTCGTGCCGGTCACGACAGAAGCAGAAGCACTCGCGCACCTGGATTCGGTCCGAAAGGCGCATCCAATGGCAAACCACCACGTCTATGCGTATATTCTGCGTGAAAACAACCTCATGCGCTACAGCGATGACGGCGAGCCTTCCTCCACTGCCGGAATCCCGACGCTCGACGTCCTCCGCAAACAGGGGCTGACGGACGTATGCGCCGTCGTTACCCGCTACTTCGGCGGGACGCTGCTTGGAACCGGCGGCTTGGTGCGGGCGTATTCGGGAGCGTGCAAGGCGGGGGTGCTCGCCGCTGAACCCATTGAAAAACAGCTGTGCGACCGGGTTGCGCTCGAGGCCTCCTATGCTCTGGCGGGAAAAATTGAGTATATCATCAATCAGGAGGGCCATACTATAGAAAAGATTGATTACGGCGTCCAGGTGGAAATGTCGCTATTGTGTGAAGCACCGAAAACCGAAGCGTTTATTAAAAAAATTATTGATGCGACCGGGGCGCTGTGCGTACCCCGAAAAGCCGGCACTGCATTTATGGACAAACCGATTTCACTAAAGGAGGAAGATTAAAATGGAACACAAAGCACAGGCAATTACAACTGCTGAATTTGAAGAGAAGGTAATGAAGGCCGACAAACCGGTTTTGATCGATTTCTGGGCAGCCTGGTGCGGCCCCTGCAAAATGGCGGCGCCCATCATCGAGGAACTCGCAGGAGACTATGAAGGCAAAGCCTATGTCTATAAAGTAAACGTAGACGAAGAGCCGGAACTGTCCATGCGCTACCAGATCATGAGCATTCCTTCGATCTTGATTTTCAAAGACGGCGAGGTCATCGAGCGCGGCGCAGGCGTCCGGAGCAAAGAAGATTTTGCCAAGATGCTGGAAAAAGCATTCGATTAATCTCTTCAGAGCTTTGCTGGAACCGGTAGGCCGGTTCCAGCAAAGCCTTTTTTATCTCCATGGGAGAACCGACCGATTTTTCCCGGGAAATGCAAAGGAAGCGTTCGGATGGCTTTCGCATTCCGGAAACGTTCCAATACGAATCGCAAGATTTAATTTTTTATTTCAATCAATACAGGAGCCTAAAAGCGTACGGCAAAATAATTTTTCCAAGAAAAAATCCCAATTTTTGTTTGCCAATGTATTATTCTGTTTCTTTCCCATTTTTTGAAATATATTTCAGATACGAAAAAGACTGGAAATTTATAAAACTGTGTGCTATAATGACTTTCGTAAGCAAAAAAGGGGGCACACTCAAAGATAAAACTGCAAGGCAGTTTTCAGGATATGGCCGGGAAGGACTCTTGCTTTCTTGCCGCTCCCTTTGGAGGGGTTCTTTTTTTTGCAAAAATAGGAGGAGGATTATATGCAAAAAACAAAGAGGACAAGACGGATTTGGGCAATTTTGCTCACAATTTGTATGCTGACGGCATTGCTGCCCGCTACAGGAGCGTCTGCTGCAAACTACTGGACGCTGAACGACATGTTTCAGGCTGCAAAGGACTCCGGCGATGACCAGGGAGTGCTTGAGGCAGTAGACCAGATTATGGCCATGTATCCGAATTATCCTTCCGCGGAAGACTGCAACTATATTGTATGGAAGCTTCCTACCGCCGCAGCGATCTGCGAGGAACAGGGTAATTTTGACAAAGCGGCTACATATTATCAGAAATATCTCGACGGCCTGCGGTTTTTGGAGTCAACCACAAGCGACGACTATACCGACGCCGTCAAGCTGACGGAAAAAATTTTAGAACATTTAACTGTAGCTCCGCAGGTTTATGTAGAAGCTTCCAACCCTGCTGACGTGCCTTATTACGGCATGGTGAACGAACCGGTAGCGGGTACTTACAACGGCGCCTGCAACTATGTTGCCGACGGTACGCTTACCAATGCTTATTTGTTATACGCGCATTTCTTTACCGAAAACTTTTCCGACTTTGACTGGATGATAAAAGAAAACTTAACGGCCAATAACGGTTATCTGGAAGCTGCCTGGAACGTACCGGATGAAACCAAAGCTGAGCTTGACCAGATCAACAGCGGCGCCTGGGATTCTTACATCATCAGCAACCTTCAGTACTTAAATTCCATTTCCGGCACCTATCACGTCCTGCTCCGCTTCGGTGCAGAGGTAAACGTTTGGGCCAGCCTTCCGCAGAGCGCTTCGGCAGTGGCTGAAATGGCGGCTTACCAGCAGTCCTTTATCAGCGCGTTCCGCCGGATTGCGACCCTGGCAGACACGCATGCGCCGAACGTAGCTATGGTATATTCCCCGAACGACGTTTCCAACTGGTATACTTCGCCGGAAGACTTTTATCCGGGTGATGAATATGTAGACTGGGTTGGTATGTCGACCTATTACGACGGCAACGCAGTAACAGAAAACAAGTATGGCAGCATGGACGCTTATTACAGCTCCGGCCTGTATGAAAACCAGCTGATGCGGATTGAAGCAATCGTAGAATCGTTTGGAGACCGCAAACCGATTATGATCAGCGAATGCGGATTCAGCTTCACCGATGCCGCCTCCAAGGAAAGATCCAGCGAGGCGATGCGGAAGTTCTATGCTTATGTCAATATGATCTACCCGCAGGTAAAGGCTGTTTTCCATTTCAACACCAACATCGACGGCAAGCAGTATTCCTTTTCGGGAGACGCGGCATTTTTAGAGAGCTATAAAAATGCTGTGGCGGCGAACGGCGTGATGACCGCTACTTTGAACGGACAGCAAAAAGGCTATACGCGCTTTGAAACATTGCGGGAAAAGACCGATTCTCTGAAAGTTTATACCTATGCTTATTTCCCGACCAAAACTCCCGTTACGGTCAGCTATCAGCTCGATGGCGCCGCATTGGCTACTACCAGCACCGCGCCGTATGGAGTGACAATCGACAAGGCTAAATTGACTGTCGGCAAGCACACCCTCCAGGTCAACATTCAATGCGCCGCTACCCAGAAAGTACTAAACTACACCTTCTATGTTGGAAGCAATGGTTTCGTAAGCTCCGGAATCTCCACCATGACAGACATTCCGGCCGGAAACTGGGCTTACAGCGCCATCGAATACTGCCTGCAGGAAGGAATCCTGATGGGCAGATCGAACACGGTCTTTGACCCGAATACACCCGTTACCCGTGCGGAACTGGTTATGCTCCTGGGACAGTTGGCCGGAATTAATCCTGATGATTACGGCCAGCGAGAATTCCAGGATGTCCCTTTCAGTGCAGAATATGCCGGATATGTAGCCTGGGCTAAAAACAACAAGATTGTTGCCGGTGTGAGTGAAACAGAGTTTGCTCCGAACGCCAATATCACCAGAGAGCAGTTCTGCACCTTCATCACCCGTTACTGTGACCGATACAATATTACGCTTGGTACCGGGTCCAACAGCGGCTTATTTGCCGATGACAGTTCCATCGGCGATTACGCCTATATGTCTGTTTATCGCTGCCGCAACGCCGGACTGGTCAGCGGAAAGGGCAATAACAATTTTGACCCGCTCGCAAACATCACCCGCGCTGAGCTTGCTTCGCTTCTGAAAATTTTCCATCAGGGTTATATTGCCTAAATCAGAATGCAGAAAAAGCCACGTGATTTTGATTAAAAAAGCCTCCTGATTTCAGGACGGCATAAATCAGGACCACGAAGCGCGCTGAAAAGCAGTCTAAAAAATATTCAAAAACCACAGCTATGAAATGGACATTCCATGGATGCTGTGGTTTTTTGCTGCCCAAAAACAGAATATATTCCCACTAATTTATTGCGGTTTTTGAATATTATAAAATTATGTGCTATAATAATTATAACGCAATAGAAGAAAGAAGCTAAATAAAATTCTTTTTTGCCTTAAAAACTGATATCTTCACTTTCCTTCTTCAGTGTCGGGACTATGATTGGGGTGCGGCAGATGCGTAGAAAAGCGTTAATGGGAATCCTTTCATTTATGGCCGGTATCATGGCGGCTCATTTCATTTCCATCCATGAGTTTCTTTTTCTTGGCATTTTTCTGCTTTTTTCGTCCCTTATCATTTTTCTCATCTCCTTTTTCTGCTCCAGCCTGCGCCAGATCAATTTGCTGCTTGCCGTATGTATGCTGTTTTATCTTGCAGGCGGAGTAAGAGGCTATCAATACACTTACGAAAAAGAGCATGTTCTTGCCCCATTTGCTAATCATTACATCACTGCATCTGCGCTTATCCGGTCCGATCCAAAAATCACACGCAACGAAGCGTCTCAATACGATATTTTAACCTATACAGTCAAGCTGTTGTCGGTTCAGTTTGACGGGAAGGAATATGCCTCCAACGACTTGATCCAGCTTACGATTTTTGACAGCGACCGCGAAAGTGCCTATCAGTTTGGCGATATCCTCCGGTTGGACGGTACGCTCCAACAAATCGAACCGGCCGCCTCTCTCGGAGAGTATGATTCCTCTGCCTCGCTTAGAGCAGACGGCTTATTTTATGAAATGAATCTGGACTGGGATCAGACGTCGCTGGTGACTCATGACCAGACAAAATCTCTGGAAAATATTCTATACCACTTTCAAACCCGGCTCAAGCAAAACGCCGACGAGGTTCTGCCGGAAAACGAGGCCGCGCTGGCAAAAGCTCTGATTCTAGGCGACCGCAGCGAAGTCAGCGACGAAGAGTACGACGCCTTCCGCGCAAGCGGACTTGCGCATGTACTGGCGGTCTCCGGCCTTCATGTCTCGATCCTGCTCTCACTTGTTATTGGGTTTTTCAGTCTGATCCGTCTGAAAAAAATACTTCGCAACCTTTTTGCCGCCGTTTTTCTTCTTGCATTTATGCTTTTGGCCGGTGCAAGTCCCAGTGTGGTCCGCGCGGTAATCTGCGCAGTGATTTACTTAATTGCGCAGTCAATCGGAGAAGAACCGGATCGTTTAACCGCTCTGGCCATCGCCGCGGGCGGAATGCTCTGCGTGAATCCCTATGTCTGCTTTGACCTGTCTTATGTTTTAAGCTTTCTATGCGCACTGGGAATTTATCTGTTCTACTCCCCGCTGAAAGAACGGCTGAAATTTTTGCATTTTTCCTATCTGATCGAAACCGCCGCTATGACCATTGCTTCCCAGACACTGATTTTTCCTATACTTCTAAGCAGTTTCGGCTATTTTCAGCCGCTGACGCTTGTCTCCAATTTGATGGCCCTGTTTTTTATGTCTCCCACCCTGCTCTCCTGCATGGCCGTTTTGGCATTTGGCGCTGTCCCCGTGCTGGGAACCATTGCCGGCGCCGTCTGCTACAGCTTTTTGCGCTATCTCTCCTTCTGTGCTCATCTCATCGCGCGCGTCCCTGTCATGGAAAGCACGCCTCTGCCCGTTATTTTGCTGCTGGTTTATGCTTTGGGCCTTTGGCTGTTTTACCGGCTGCTCTGCCGGAAGAGCATGCGCAAAAATGCTTTAATCCTTCTGTCTGTCTTTTTGGTTTTGACCGCAAACGCCCTATGGCAATTTTGGAACAAAAATGTTATAATAACCTTTGTAAATGTGGGACAGGGCGATGCGGCTGTGGTTGAGCTGCCGGACGATACGACGCTTGTAATCGACGGAGGAGGAAAAAACTACGACAGGCAGACGGATAAGGGGCTGCGCGTCTTTCTTCCGTTTTTGGAGAAAAAGGGGATTGTCACCGTTGACTATGCCATAGTCTCACACTTTGACAACGATCATGCGCTGGGAATCATTCACGCGCTGGAGTCCGAGGAACTGACGGTAAACAATCTCATACTCCCATACCGGACTTCGCATGGGCATGACAATGAGCAGACACTCTTAAAGCTTGCAAAAGAAAAGGGGATCAGCGTCTACTATTTTTCTGCCGGTGACGAATTGGCATTTCCCGAACTGGGACTTTCTCTTCGTGCTCTTTCGCCGGATCCTGCGCAGGAGTATGCAGACGAAAACAGTGCAAGCCTGATTTTAGAGCTGGAATACGGCGAAGTTTCCTGCCTGTTTACCGGCGATGCGGAAAAAGAAATCTTAAATTCTCTGACAAATCAAATCGGCGGCTGCGATTTGGTCAAGGTTCCCCACCACGGGGCGGCCGGCGGAGCCGCGCTGGAATTTTATCAGGCCGCCGAACCGGAATATGCCGTCATAAGCTCCGGGAAAAACGCATTCGGCCACCCCTCTAACGAGGTATTAGCCTTGCTGTCGGGAATTGGGGCCGAAATCTACCGAACCGATCTTTGCGGAGACGTATCGGTCACATTAACCCCGCAGCGGATTTTGCGCGTGGAAACTTATCTGGATCAATCATCAAGGGAAAGGTGAAAGGAATGCAGCTGAAAGAATTAAAAGCCAAATTAAAAGAATCCGCCCCGCCGCATGGTCTTTATTTATTTTTCGGCGAAGAAGAGTATCTCAAACGCCGCTATCAGGCCATGATCCGGGACAAGCTGGCTGTAACCGCGGAAGAATTTAACCTTTTGAGCATCAAAAATGAAAAGCCCGATCTTGCGGCAGTTCATTCTTTTCTGGAAAGTCCGCCTTTTGCGTCGGAAAGCAAGCTGCTGATGATAAAAAACAGCGGTATCTTCAAAGCCGCCGCGGAAGACCAGAAAACTTTTTGGACGCAGGCATTTTCCTCCCTTCCCGATTATCTGTGCATTGTGTTCTGCGAAGAGCAGGTCGACAAACGCTCTGTCTTATACAAAGCCGCAGATAAACATGGAACGGCGGTGCAGTTTGATTTGCAGGATACAGACGCAATTTGCTCCTTTGTTTTGCTGGAGGCAAAAAAGATGGGAAAAACGCTCCAGCGGGAAACGGCGCTTTATCTGATCGAACGCTGCGGTGACAGCCTGGAGGCGGTCACCAGCGAATTGGATAAGCTGATCTCCTACTGCGACGGGCCTGAAATCACCAGGTCTGCCGTCGATGCAGTCGTATCACGGGCGCTGTCGAACCGCGTTTTTGAACTGACAGACGCGGCGATGAATCAGAAGCCTGCGGCCGCGCTTTTGATCATTCAGGAGCTGATTGAATTAAAAGAACCCTATCAGCGGGTGAGTTATCTTCTTTTTCAAAGCTTTGAAAAGCTGTATAAGGCGCGCGTCCTCTCCGATCATAACATGCAGCTTCCCGCCATTGCGGCGCAGACCGGCCTAAAGCCCTTTATCGTGAAAAAATATTTATCCCTGGGACGCCGCTATTCTGCCGAAACGCTTCGGAAGATTATGAAAAGCTTTGCTGAGACGGATCTGCAGCTTCGCAGCGGCATAGGAGACGATTGGACCGCTTTGGAAGAGTTTATTTTAAAGATTTCCGCATATTAAAGCTGCTTTTTCTTTCTGATTTTAGCATAAATACCATAAAATGATGAAAAAGACTTGACAACCATATCTTACACATGTAAGATATGGTTGTATTACAATTGTAAGAATACAAGCCGGAGGTACCTCAAATGAAAAAAAATCAAAACATCAGCGGGGCTGAATTGGAAGTTATGCAGGTGTTGTGGGAATCGGATCAACCTTTGAAAGTGCAGGATATCTGTGACCGGTTAGTCAACAGCACCTGGAATTACAAAACCGTTGCCACGCTGTTGCTCCGGATGGAGGGAAAAGGAGCTGTCGTTTCCGAGAAATCAGGCAGGGTTAACTATTATAAACCGGTTATGAACAAAGAAAAATATGTGAGGGATCAAACCCGGTCCATCATAGCGAAGCTGTATCACGGATCGGCAAAAGAGCTGGCTGTTTCTTTGTTTCAAAGCGGGGAAATGACAAAAGAAGAGATCGAGGAAATCCGAAAGCTGTTTCATTTATAGGAGAAAATGGTATGATGTCCCAACTGTTAAAACATATTCTTGCAATGTCTGCTGCGGGAAGTACGCTGGCCGTTGTGCTTTTGCTGTTAAAACCTGTTACACACCGATTCTTCAGTCCCAGATGGCAGTATTTTATGTGGATTACGGTTTTTATCCTGTTTGCAATGCCTCTTACCGTACCGCTTCCCATCCAGACACCGTTTGATTTTGCCAATCCGGGCCAGATTTCATCAACCGGATATCAGCAGCCTATAGTATTTGAAGACGCTTTCCGTTCCCATGCAGCGTCTTTCACTGCCCAAGGCGGGCGGGAGCCTGGCGTTAATTTCATGTCTGTATTGGGAATTGTATGGATCAGCGCGGCATTCGGCGTGTTTCTTTTTCGATTGTCAAAATACTTCTTATTCCGAATCAAAATATATCAGACATCCTGGCCGGATGCTGCCAGCGTACCCATCCCGAAAAAACTTACCATCCGCAGGAGCAGTCTGCTGGACGCTCCGCTGATGATCGGTTTGATTCGCCCCGTTTTATTCATTCCGGACTTTGAATTGAACGAGGAAGATATCCGGCTTATCCTCATACATGAGCTGGTTCATTATAAGCGGCATGATCTTTGCCTGAAGTGGTTTGCTGTCATTGTCGGATGTCTTCACTGGTTTAATCCTATTTTTCGGATCGCTTTCAAGCAGTTTGAAGAGGAATGCGAAATATCCTGTGATTTTGAAGCAACAAAATCTCTCAGCAGTCAGGAACGTGATAACTATATGCGTATGATCCTGAATTTAATATCCAATTCCTGTAATCCAAAAGTTCCCGCCGCTTCCATGGCGGGCAGTGATAAAATTATAAAAAGGAGATTCACTATGATTCGAAATATGAAAAAACAAAAAAAGGCAATCTCTATTCTTTCGGTCATCCTGTCGGTTTTTTTGCTTACATCTACCGCGTTTGCCAGCGGTGTTTTGCAAGACACAATTCACGAGGACTCCCCGATTAAAGTCTTTCACGGAGATACCGAGCTGTCATATCAAAACAAACCCTTTCTCTCTGATGAATGGGTGTATCTTCCGTTAAGGGAGACTTTAAACGGATTTGGAATCAATGATATCGAATGGGATAACGGCACTATCCGAATCTCTTTGCCCAACTCCTCCAGCGAACAGCTATGGGCAGCTTACTGTGAAATACAAACAGACAGCAGTGAAATTCGCTATACCGGCAATATTGCAAAAGGCAATATGAAAGGCGTTCCCATTCTCTTAAACGGCGTTACCTATGTACCTTGTTATTTCTTCAGCGATCTGGTGCGCTGCGGTCAAATTCCGGATTACCGGCTGGAACGGGAGCAGAGCCTGTCTCCGGAAAGCTACTATACGCCGGAGGAAGAGGTCTTTATTGGGACGCCGGAAGAACAGGAACAATTTCACCCTGTGGATGAACATGGAAATAAGCGGTATGTAAAACGAATTATTGTAGATGAAAAGAACAATACCATTGCAGTCGTTACGGCGGAAAACCAGATGCCGGAAAAACTCCGGGAAATACCAAATGCCGGATTGGTAAACTGCAACGGCTACACAAGCCTGCTTCAGAGTCCGCGCTTATTTACTATCAATGCAAACGGAAAATATGTCGAAGTACCATGCGCCTTCATGATCTATCAGAATCAGGAGCCCATCGCCTATATCCCGATGACATATCAGATTAACCTGCCTGCTGCCCAACTGCCGGAAAATTGATCCGAAGCGGCAACGCCATACAAAGCAAAAACCACGCAAAACCCATGCCGGAAAAGGCGGGTTTGCGCGGTTTTTGCTTTTACCTTGGAAATATAATACGCCTTGCAATGCGGATGGATAACTTTTTTCTTTCAATCAAAAAATATAGTTTGCCCTATATCTTCGCTGAACATCCATCATAAGAAAACATGAATGCTTTTTCTTTACGGATTTAAAATATATTCCACGCGATCTCTTAAAATCTCCCGGCTGATCTCGTAATCATCCTTTGCACGAAGAAGCGTAAGCGTACTGTCGCCTAACCTGGCGCGGCGCAGGACGCCTCTTTCTTCCAATACCGCTTCCATCTTTTGCAGGTAACGGCGTACTCCTGTCTGGGAACAATTATAGCGCCGGAAGGTATTGGTAAATTCACTCCCATCCGGCCGGATCACGCGGGCGTCCCGAATTGGGGCATAAGAGAAATAAGGTCGCTCCTCTGCTTCTTCCGCAGCATGGAACAAGGTATTGGAAGAAAATTTCGCTCCCAAAAACAAAACATACCCATCCGAGGAAATTACCTTGCCATAGGGAGTCTTTTCTCCGCAGGGCGTATCCAAATGATACTCGGTAAGCCACTTTGCCTCCTTTCCCCACGCACATGCCGAGGAAACAATATGGCAGCTTCGGATTGCGCCTTCCCTTTTCCGCAAAAGATTTGTCAGGATTCCGCAATCCGACGGCGTGTTGGCAAGGTCCAAAACCGGCGCCTGCTCGTTGACGGAAGAAAAGGTCAGCGTCGGCATAAGCAGGGTGCCGTTTTCTCCAATCCAGTCAATTAAGCTGTCTAACACCGTGTCTGCTCCTCCGTCAACCGGCCGGCCAAAGGCCTTCATGGAACTGTGCACCATCAGGATGCCTCCCTCTGGGATTCCAAGTTCCCTCCAGGCGGATTTTAACTCCTCATATGAAATATTATTTTCTCCCATTTTTTCTGTTCCTTTCCCTTATTTTCTTTTTTCACTAAAGCCATTATATAATAAAAATTCAGGAAGCTTTTAATTCTTCTCAGACTTTTGGCGCTCTAATTCCCAGATATGCCGGTCCCTGCGGAAGATGAGACAGGTCAGCGTACCGAATACCGCCAGAATGAAAAACAGCAGCGCCGCTCCAGAGCCCTTTCCCCCTCCAAACAGTACGGTCAAAAAGCTGTCCCCTGATTGGGACGCCATAAAGGGCTCAAACACCCGGTCAACCAGCCATCCTCCGAGAAAATAACCAACCGGTATGGTGAAAAACTGTAAAGTATTTCTTGCAGAATAAACGCGTCCCTGCATAGAAAGGGGAATTTTGCTTCTTAAAATGACGTCCAGGTTGGCATTCATAATGGGAATGCAGATCCATCCCAGTACTACGCCGATACACCAGATGGGAACCGTCTTTCCAAACGCCAGTATAAAGTTTTCCGTCCCCATGGAAAGCAGGAGAGTATTGCATACCATCCGGACCCGGCTCTCCGGCGCCGGAAGCGCAGACGCAACGGCGCTTCCAATCAATAGGGCGATTCCCATCGTTGTGTTGACAATTCCCAGCGCCGCTTCCCCTCCGCCTTCTCGGGAGAGAACCATCGCGGGAAACGCGGCATTGTAAACCGAGGCCGTCAAGTTAATTGCCGCCAAAAACAGAATCAGATCTAAAATCCCTCTGTTCTTCTTTAAATACAAAAGCCCGCTTTTCGCAGACTGCAGAACGCTCTCTTCCCTTTTTTCCTGATGCGGAATCTTGGGAACCTTCACAAAAAACAGCAGCGACACAAAAGCAATAAAAAATGTGAACAGATCAAACGCGATCACTGCCTGGATTCCGAACCAGGCTAACAATGCCGCGGCAAAAACCGGAGTTAAAATATTGACCAGGGAATTGGAAAACGACCGCATTCCGCTTGCTTTTTGATAATGCCTGCTTGGCGTCAGCAGACTGATCACGACGTCGGAGGCAGGCTGCTGGATGGTATTCATCAAACCGTTTAACGCGTTGAGACAATACAAGTGCCAGATTTCAAGCTTATTCATTTGCAGCAGAACCAGTATGGCTACCGTACTGCATGCGGCAAAGCTATCGCAGGCAAGCATGGTAATTTTTTTATTCCACCGGTCGCTCAGCGCGCCGGATAAAATGCTCATGACCACATAGGGCGCATAGGAACAAACGGACAGCAGTGCCGTGGTCAGCGCAGAGCCCTTTTCCTGGTACGACCATATAATCAAAGCGAAACTTGTCATCGAACTTCCCAACTGTGAAAATGACTGCGTCATCCATAAAATCAGAAAGCCGTGCAGTTCTCCCATTAGATTTTGAATTTTCTTTCTCATCACTTTGCTCCTTTAATTTCAGAATTATTCTTCCATTAAAATGCAAAGCCGGTTGGGACGAAAGATATGTCAGCCCCATGCAAAACCGTCCCGCTAGACTCTGCATGGAGCAGCTGCAATGCACAGTTCCATTTTTATTGCCTCCTTTTTCATTTAGTCCCTATATCAACTGACGGAACCATTTTATTATAACATAGCATATTTTAAAATGAAAATCCACATGAAAATCAAGAATCATAAAAATCATTCCAGAAAGATTATTTGGGGTTAGAAACGACCGCAGCGGCAACTTGCTGCTCGTCCAGTGATGAATATCGGCTGCAAAAAAATATTTTATATATTAAATAAAGCTAATTCTCCCTTTTTTTAGCGAGCTCCACTCCGACCTGCATCGCATCTAAAATGCTTTGCAGCTGTTCACGGGTGACGGGTTTTCCTCCGAATAACAATCCCTTTTTCTGCTCCAGCAGCTGCTTAGTTTCCTCCAGAATTTGGAGAATTTCAAACTCTTCTCTTTGATTGATTCTCAGTTGCTCTCCTTTTGCTATGTTCAGTAATTCGGCCTCGCTCAAGCCAAGTGCATTCGAGAGTTTACGCAAAGTATCCGAAGTGATATTGACCTTTTTACCAGTGCGGGGATCAAATCCCTTTTCAATGCTGTTTAAATGCGTATGACTGATTCCGCACAAAGTTGCAAATCCGCGCAGCGATAATCCCAGTTCACTGCGACGCTGTTTTATATATTCGCCCAGCCTGTTCGCCATCCCTATCGCCTCCCGATTGATTGCTGTTGTTCCATTTTATAATACTCTGAACATTTTGTCAACAAAAATACGAATCTTTGTTTGTAAATTATACTTGACATTTTTGGCATATTATTGTAATATATAGAAAACATTGCAGAATCACACCGATATTTGGAAACAAAAGGAGGACTTTATATGAAGAACAGACTGAAAGTTTTACGGGCAGAACGGGATTTAACACAGGAACAGCTGGCCCAGCTGTGCGGCGTCTGCCGAACAACGATCCATGCGGCCGAAACGGGACGGGCGATCCCAAACGGAGATACAATCTTTCGCATTGCCAAGGCCTTAGGCGTTCCCATTACAGACATTTTTGTAGAATAATTCAATCAAAAATGCCGGAGGAGGAGCTAAATTGCTGAAAGAAACTGCACGGGATTATATTGTAGATGCTTTCCGATACTACTCTGCTCTCAAGCGACCAAATGCCGCCTCTGCGCAAAAAAAAGCTGATTTTTTTCTTCAAAATTATCACAACCGCAATCAAACGGCTTCATTTTATTCTTTATCCCCCATTGCTCCTGATGTCATAAAACAAAAGCTGGACGCTGAAATTGCAGATCTCCGGGCAGTCGAAGAAACGCTTCAGATTTTGCGTATGCGGCCGGAAGGCAAAGATATTTTGCATGCCATTGAAACCGTTTATTTTTTCTCGCCCTATTCCCCGCAGAAAAAATGTGATATCACTGACCGCGTCCGCTGCGCTTCCCTGGAAATTCCAGCTTCTGAGCGCACCGTCTATTACTATCTGTCACTGGCCCGAAAAACGTTTGCCCAGCAGCGCGGACTTCGTATGAAACAAAAAAAGAACGAAGTAGGCCTTTCGGACATTTTATCTGCAAACCTGAATAACGATAAAAAGGAGGGAACGGAGTGAGCGATAAACCCTTATCCAAAAAGCAGAAAACTGCTGCCAAACTAATGGCCGATCCTGCCAATTACAGAAATTATGACGAGATTGCCAAAGCTGTGGACGTGCTTCCCTCCACCTTGCACAAATGGCTGAAAGACGAGCGCTTTACGGCTGAAATCAATCAGCTCTCCCGCGAATTGGTGCATCAGGATCCATTCGGCGTATGGGAAGCGCTGGTGGAAAAATGCAAAAATGGAGATATTCAGGCGATGAAGCTCTATTTTGATCTCGCGTCCAAACAGACAAATACCGAGAGCAGCCAGGAGATTGTCGTTACCATGACAAAAGAGGCCGAAGAGTATGCCAAGTAAGACGTTTTACATAGGAGAGCCAAACGAAAAACAGGCGGAATTTTTCCGCGCAGACGCCCGATTTATTGCCTACGGAGGCGCCCGCGGCGGAGGAAAAAGCTGGGCAGTCCGGAAAAAAGCGATTTTGCTCTCCCTTTATTACGGCGGCATTCGGATTCTGCTTCTCCGGCGCACGCTGTCCGAGCTGCGCGAGAACCATCTGCTTCCGCTGATGGCGGATTTAAAGGAGATTGCACCGTTCAAAGAACGGGAAAGAGCCTTTTTATTTGGAAATGGTTCCCGTCTCCGTTTCGGCTACTGCGACAGTGAGAGCGATGTTCTCCAATATCAGGGCCAGGAATACGATGTCATTTTCCTGGATGAGGCCACCCATTTTACAGAATTCCAATACAACACATTAACCGCCTGCCTCCGCGGGGCAAACTCCTTTCCAAAACGCATGTACTTGACGTGCAACCCCGGCGGAATCGGCCACGCATGGGTCAAACGCCTTTTCATCGACCGGGAATACCGTCTGGGAGAGCATCCGGAAGATTATCTCTTTATCCCGGCTAAAGTATACGATAACAGGGTATTGATGGAAAGCGACCCGCATTATGTGGAAATGCTCAAAAACCTTCCGTTTGAACTGCGGGAAGCGTGGCTCAACGGGAACTGGAATGTCTTTGCCGGACAGTACTTTCGGGAATACGACCCTGCCATTCACGTTGTCCGGCCATTCCCGATCCCGCACTCCTGGAAGCGTTACCGGGCCATTGACTACGGCCTTGATATGCTCTCGTGCGGTTTTTATGCCGTTGATCCGCAGGGGCGCCATTACCGCTATCGGGAAATTCACGAAAGCAACCTCATCATTTCCGATGCCGCACGACGGATTGTCGAAGAAACCGGCGGCGAGCGGATCGAAAAAACTTATGCACCGCCAGATCTCTGGAACCGAAGACAGGACACGGGGAAAAGTGCTGCCGAAATTTTTGCGGCAAACGGGGTTCCGCTTACAAAAGCTTCCAATGACCGTATCAATGGCTGGCTCACAGTGAAAGAAATGTTAAAGCCAACCCTTTCGATTGACGAACAGACGGGAAAAGAAGAGATGACCGCCAAACTCCGGATTTTTGACAACTGCACCATTCTAAAAAAGCATTTGCCGCTTGCGCAGCACGATGCAAAAATGACCAATGATGTGGCAAATGAGCCCCATTATATTACCCATGTGCTGGATGAACTCCGATATTATTGCGTGTCCAGGACTTCTCCGCCGAATCTTGCAGAAGACACTCCCTCTGCCCCTACTTTGGACCAGGCAGAACTGGAATATTTTCTAAACGAAGAATTGTTTCATATCTATGAATAGCAACTGTCAAAGAGGATTGTTTTATACCAAATGAGGATTGCCAGGGGGCTTTTCCGCCATATAATAACCGGATTCGATTCTCCAATTTATTTGCAAAAAACAGCTGGCTTCAGCTGTTTTTTGCTTTACTTCCTGCAAAGTTATGATATACTTATAATAAAATTATTCGGGCATGAGGATCTATGTTGTCTCATTTTGATTGCGATGGAGTCTCATGGAATGCTGCAAAACCAGCTTTGCACAAAACCGATATCACGACAGGAGGAATTACCATGAAAGATGAAACCAAATGCCTGCATGCAGGTTATACCCCTAAAAATGGAGAACCACGCGTATTTCCGATTTATCAAAGTACAACCTATACATTTGAAACTTCCAAACAAATCGGAGATCTGTTCGATATGCCGACTGCTCCCATGTATTCCCGCTTTGCCAATCCCACTGTGGATGTGGTGGAAAAGAAAATTGCGGATCTGGAAGGCGGAGTCGGAGCAATGTGTACTTCCTCCGGTCAGGCTGCCTCGCTCATCGCGATTTTAAACCTCTGTTCAGCTGGCGACAGTTTTATCAGTTCGGCTTCTATTTACGGCGGAACGCTGAATCTTTTTTCGGTAACACTGAAAAAACTGGGGATTGAGTGTATCTTTGTCGATCCCGACAGCTCGGAGGAGGAAATCCAGAAAGCCTTTCGCCCCAATACAAAGGCAGTTTTCGGCGAGACGCTCGCCAACCCGGCCTTAACGGTTTTCGATATTGAAAAGTTTGCAAAAGTTGCCCACAAAAATCAGGTTCCGCTCATTGTAGACAATACTTTTGCCACTCCAATCCTGTGCAAACCGTTTGACTTCGGCGCGGACATTGTGATTCATTCCACCACCAAATATATGGACGGCCATGCGCTGCAAGTCGGCGGCGTCATTGTGGACAGCGGCAATTTTGACTATACCACCGGAAAATTCCCGGATTTTACAGAGCCGGACGAATCTTACCATGGCATTGTTTACAGCAAAGTATTCGGCAGGCAGGCCTACATTGTCAAAGCCAGAATGCAGCTGATGCGCGATTTCGGCGCATTCCCTGCCGCAAATTCGGCATTCCTGCTGAATCTGGGACTTGAGACCTTAGCCGTCCGCATGAAGCAGTACTGCGAAAATGCTCTGGCTGTTGCGAAGTATTTCCAAAAGACCGATAAAATTGAATCCGTCAGCTATCCGGCCCTTCCGGAGGATAAGTATCACGCTTTGGCACAGAAATACCTGCCGGACGGAACAAGCGGCGTAATCTCCATTACCGTCAAAGGGGGGCGGGCAAACGCAGAAAAGTTCATGGACGGCCTCAAGCTCGCTTCCAAAGAAGTGCATGTGGCAGACATCCGTACATGTGTTTTGCACCCTGCCAGCGCAACGCACCGGCAGCTGACCGATGAACAGCTCATCGCGGCGGGCGTTAATCCGGCCATGATCCGCTTCTCTGTCGGCCTGGAAAATGTGGAAGACATTATTGCAGACATTGAGCAGAGCCTCGATCAAATATAAATGAATTTCTGCCGCTCCGATCGGGATTTGAAAATCCCTATGGGACAAATTGCGCCGAACCAATAAAAAGAGGCAATAGACAAAAGACCCCTGATGCAGGAAAATAACTACATCAGGGGCCTTGCTGTAAATAAGAGAAATTGCAGGACATGTAAAGGCATCCAAAACGTCTCTTTGATTTTGCAGCGATACACAGAAACGATAATTTCCAGCTTAAGCTATGAAAAAAGCCGAAGCAAAGAGGCCGGCGGGATAAGGATGTATAGTTGATAAATATACCGCCAAAGCAAAGCATGTCAAATTTCAGTTGCTTTGTTAACAATAATCGTAATATTTTTCTCCTAAAATAATCAATTCATCGGCTTCATGAAATCTTGCCAAAGAACAAAGACTGCGATATAGTCCAACCTTTTCTACCGCTTTTTCTTTTTGAATATTTAACTCCTTAACAATAAACCTTTTCTTTTTTCTGTCAAAATTGCAGTCTACAAATCCCGCCAACTGATTTTTAGATAAAATTGATAGCGGCCATTTCATACCCTTTTTCTTAAAATACTCGAATCTGAAAGAGTAAGAAAAAAAGGTGTTCAACCAACGCTTATCGCGTATAATCCCTTCCATAGGGGATAGCAAGGTGACTTCATCTGTACTCTCTGTCCTGTGTTGTTGTAAAACTGCTAACAACTTGTTCGCGGCAACATAGGTTTTCTTTAAACTTTCTACACGGATGTCTGTAATCATTTCCTTAAGCCTAAGAGATGCAATCGCCATTGATATGTCTTCTGTATTCAATCCGGTAATTGTTTTCATATGCGTTATGTCGGTGATTCCAAACGAACAAATAAGCTTGTATAAAACAGCCTCAACAGCATCGATGCTGCTCTTCCTTTCAATCACTGAGGATTTCTCTTTCAGTAAATCCTCTTTTAAAGCAAACACAGGTTGCCTAAATGTTCCGGGCAATCTGCCACAAACGACTATATCATTGGTTTGCCTCATACTATAAAAAGCCTGAAAAATGGGAAGAAATCCATTAAACGACTCTTGTTTTTGACTC
>CALYAR010000014.1 GCA_944393585.1 uncultured Clostridia bacterium
GCAGTTGCGCCATTTTCTGCTTCTACACGCATCTGGAGATTTTTTTCTGTAGAATCCGTTACCACTTCGCCTAAAAGCTCAGCAAATTTAGCGGCATGTTCTGCTTCTTCATAAGCAGCTTTTTCCCAATATAAACCAATTTCCGGATATCCTTCCCGATGAGCAACCCGAGCCATTGCCAAATACATACCTACTTCCGTGCATTCACCATTGAAGTTCATGCGCAAGCCTTCTAAAATTTCTTCCGGAGCGCCTTTTGCCACGCCAACTACATGTTCTGCAGCCCAGCTTTTTTCTCCAGACTGTTCTACGAATTTCTCTTTTGGAGCTTTGCACTGCGGGCAAAAATCAGGAGCAGAATCTCCTTCGTGAACATAGCCGCAAACGGAACAGACAAATTTTTTCATTGTAATACATCCTTTCTATTTTCTTTTTCTTTACAAGCATTACATGTACCATAAAATAAAAGGGAATGGCCGGTCACCTTATGTCCTGACTGTTCTTCCGCCTCCTGGTTCAAATTCTCCATAACCTCCATATCCAAATCATATACACGCTCACAGCAGTTGCATACAAAATGATAATGGTTTGAAGTATTCGCATCAAAATGGTCTGTCGATGTGCCGACTGTAATTTTTTGTACTTTACCCGCCTCAATCAGCAAAGCCAGATTCCGGTAAACGGTCCCCAAACTGATATTGGGCATTTTTTTGCGCAGTTCCCCATATAACCAGTCCGCTGTAGGGTGCGTTTTCACAGATGACAGTAAATCATAGAGTTCCTCCCGCTGTCGACTGTATTTAAGCGTTTTCATCAGGTACCATTCCTTTTTAATAATGATAATCATTACTGATTACAAGTTTATTATACCAAATCAAAAGCGTTTGTCAATATCTTTTTTATCAATTTATTTTAATTTTTAAGCTAAAAGCAAAAAAACAGCTCCTTTTCCAATGCCGAAAAAGGCTTCGGCCTTGGAAAAGGAGCTTCACCAAGTCCAGAATCCATTCAAATCTTATCCCCGCAAAAGAGAAGCAATGCCATGATTACAATCGAATGGATACAGTTTTTACATAAAATTATTGCAAAGAATAACGGGCACTCTTGCAGATTTATCAAAAAAGCAAAGAACAAGAACTCAGATGCACGAAGTTCATGAATTTGAAAAAAGGCTTTGACGAACGCCGCGGCGGGACAAATATGAAGTCGAGGCATGTCTTTTTCTGATCCATCTTATCTGCACAAAATGCGTGCTTCAATACAAAAATACCTCTCATTGCACATAAGCCGAAAAAACAAAAAGCCTGACCGGAAAGGAGCACTCCGTAAGGAAGTGTCCCTTTCCGCTTCTTTCAACTAGTCAGATTACATGACAACTTGCCGAAGCAGTATTGTTTTTGTTATGATTATGTATTATACTTATCATACGACAAATGTAAATTTTTATCAGGGGGAATATATGACTGAAATTTATTGCATGACCCCAAAACACAAATATTGGAACGAAACCATTTGTTTGGCTGAAAAATGCTCGTGGAAAGCGGGGCCCTATTTGGCTCAAAAGATGAAAAACAATGACTTTGAAACATGGGAAAGAGTGTTTGTTGCTTGTGTCAATGGAAAAGTGGCAGGATTCTGCACAATTACTGAAAAGGACGAGCTGCCAAAAGAATATAA
This sequence comes from uncultured Clostridia bacterium, assembly GCA_944393585.1. Classification (GTDB taxonomy): domain Bacteria; phylum Bacillota; class Clostridia; order CALYAR01; family CALYAR01; genus CALYAR01. The sequence goes on from CALYAR010000014.1 coordinate 1,678, forward strand.
TTTTACGCCATTTATAGGATTTGTTTTTGTTGATGAACCATATCGTGGTAAAAGATTATCAGAGTTGATGATTCATAGCGCAATTTTATATGCGCGTGAGTTGGGATATGAAAAAGTATATATCATGAGCGGAGAAATCGGGTTGTACGAAAAATACGGCTTCGAAAAATTGGGTGATTATAAAACAATATTCGGCACCGTTGACCAGCTATTTGTTAAGGCTACAGTATTATAATTCGATATTTGGCCTATAGGTTAATACATGAGACCACTCTCAAAATGACTGTTGTCTACAGGTTTAGCGGGCATCAGATTGTGATAGCATAATAGAGTAGAAGTCCACACCCTAAAATGGGTGCGGACTTCGCTGATTCAGGCATTTTCTAAGCAACTTCCTTACGAAGAGCTACCTGAACAATATTTTCTTCATACATCTTAATAAAATATTTATTTATTCTTTCTCTTTCTGCAATACAATAGAGGTGGAAGGAGAAATAAAAGAATGAAACTGCAGCGAAAAAAAATAATTTGGATTTTTTCCGTCCTCCTCATTCTTGCATTGGCAGGCGGCATATGGGCTGCTTCCTATTGGAACCTTCTGCCGGGACGATGGTATACCGCAGCGGATTTCGGAATTGAGACAATCAAAAGTTCACAGGATTACAATGCAAATGGAACGGATGATTATACCGATTTTCTCTTAGGTGCGCGCGAAGATGCGGAAAACAAGCCCAAATACGACGGAAGCTACCAGCCCGATGGCTATCCGCCCGACAACATCGGCGTTTGCACCGACGTTGTTTGGCGTGCTTTTCGAAAAGCCGGTTATTCCCTTCGGGCTATGGTGGATTGGGACATCCAGAGCCATGCAGGGCTCTATGGGCTGGAAGGCGGCAAAGCAGACAGCAATATCGACTTTCGCCGTGTCTCCAACCTGAAAGTATTTTTTGCACGCTATGCACAGAGCCTAACGCTGGATCCAAGTCAAATTCAACAGTGGCAGCCGGGAGATATTGTAATCTTTGAAGACCGCCATATCGGAATCATTTCCGACCGCCGTACCCAGGAAGGGCGGACTTATGTCATTCACAACGGCGGCCAGCCCAACCGGGAGGAAGACGCTCTCCTGCGCATGGAAATTACGGGACACTACCGCTTTGACGCCGCCCAGATTCCGCCGGATCTTTTAAAGCCGTGGGAGGACTAACTCCGCTTAATTTGCCTTCATACGTCTGCTGTACCAGATTCCGCCTATCAAAAGCACCGGGAACAAAACAGCAGCCAAAAGTCCGGCTTTCAGCTGACCGCCCGCAGCACTGGAAACAAATCCAACCAAGGTCGGCCCCGCCGAACATCCGACATCGCCGGCAAATGCGAGCAGGGCAAACATCGCCGTTCCCCCCGTCGGACAGGAACGGGCGGCAATGCTGTAAGTTCCCGGCCAGAAAATCCCCACTGAAAGCCCGCACAAGCCGCATCCAATCAGCGAAAAGAGGGGCCAGGGCGAAAAAACAGCGATGAGATAGCTGATGATACACAGCATCCCGCTGGCTGCAATAAACCGATGCAGATCGATCCGTTCCCCAAATTTAGCATAGAAGGTGCGCGATAATCCCATGAAACTCGCAAACAGACAAGGTCCCGCTAAATCCCCTACGGTTTTGGAAACCTGCAGACCCATTTCGGCAAAGGCGGAAGCCCATTGACTCATGGACTGTTCTGCCGCACCGGAGCAAAAAATGAGCAGGGCAAATATCCAAAACCATTTTCCGGTTAAAATTTTCCGGACGGGCGTTTTGTCTTTTTCCTCTACTAAAGTGTTGATCGGAACGACCGAAAAATAAAGGGCGTTGAAAAGCGGGACAAACGCCCACAAGCAGGCCAGAACCTTCCAGTTTTCCTGCCCTGCCACGGTAAAAAACAAGGTGGACAGCAGCACAACAGTCACATGACCCCAGCAGTAAAATGAATGGAGCAGGCTCATTGCCTTGGACTTATGCTCCGTGGGACAGGCTTCCATAATGGGGCTAATCAATACTTCCAAAAGACCGCCTCCGGCCGCATAGAGGAAAACGGCCAGCAGTAACCCCCAATAGGGATCGGAAAAAAGGCCGGGCAGAATGCTCAAACCCACAAGGCCTAATACTGCAAAAAGATGCCCTGCTACGATGCAGGGCCGGTAACCAATGCGGTCTACCACCTTTACGGCCAGCAAATCCACCATTAATTGAATTCCAAAGTTAATCGTAATCAGCAGGGAAATCTTATCCAGCGATATGGCATAAGTCCTCTGAAACGTCAGAAAGAGCAGCGGTGCAAAATTATTGACAATCGCCTGTGTGACCAATCCCAAAAAGCAGGCGTTTTGTGTATGTTTAAAATTATCCCGTATCCTCATCCTATTTGTTCCCCCAATTTTGCATCATCCTTTCCAACAAAAACCGCTACTCATCATACCATAAATAATCCGGCTCGAAAAGGAGTTTTTCGGATAAATTAAAAAATTATTTCCTTGAAACAAGATATGAATGGCTTGCCTCTCATTCCACCGCGGCCGCATATGTTAAGGAACCTATGGTGCATTTTACAGGGGTGCGAATTTCGGATCTCCCGCCCGGTTTTATTTACGGCAATGCTTCCTGGAAAAATCGAACAAACAAAAGCATTTCTCTTTCGACTGCGGTTTTGGTCCGCAGGGCGCAAACGGAATCACGGTTCGGTTTCATAAAATGGCCGGCGCCAGAAAGGCGCCGGCTTAATTTCTGTAATTCGAATTGGATTCTCTGCTCCCCCAATCGGCAGGCGGCTCATTATTGCGCGGCAAACAAGACTCAATGGATACAGTTCCGTTCGGCATAGGAACCTTTGTATTTCAATCAAGAGCATCCATTTTTACCCGTCTCCTGTGCCATCCGGTACTGTTTCGGCGTACATCCAAACATCAGCTTAAAGCGGCTGATAAAATACTGCGGCGTAGAGTAGCCCATCATTTCTGCAATATCTTCCACTTTCAGCTCTGTCGTAATGAGAAGATCCCGGCAATGACTTAACCGGCAGTTGGATAGATAATCTACAAAGCGGATACCCGTTTCATCTTTAAATATTCTGCTCAAATACTTATATCCGATTCCCAGCTCATTCGCAATCATTTCCAAAGACAGCTGCCGGTTTTGAATATTTTCCTGCACCAGCTCTTTTACAGAGGCAACCATCTGATTTTTGCCCGCGCGGCTGGGAATATTGATTTCGGCAAAAGCATTTTTGATCAGTTCAATCAGCCATAAGCGCAGCTCAAAAATATCCTCGGTCTCTGTAAAAATTCCGGCCGAGTAATGGTTGTTTTCATGAAGAGAAGAATTGATAAACTGGTCTAATGTCTTGGTATAGGATTCCAGTGCCGAAAAAACGGTGTTCATGGTATAATTTCCGCTCCGAAGCCGTTCAATCAAAGCGTCCAAATTGGCAATGCAGTTGTCCAGGTCAAAGCTGTGCAGTGCATGCTCAAATCCGCGCAGATAGGTTTTATCCAGCGGCAGATCATATTCGGCAGGCGTTTTCCAGGCAAAATAGGAATGCTGCTCCGGCGTCAAAAAGCGGCGCCGCATTTTTTGTTCTGCCCGATTGTAGGACTGATGCAGATTCAAAAGATCTGTCCCGACTGTTCCAAAAGCGAAATAGGGATTGTAATATTTCGGAGCTGAAGCGAGCAGCTCTTTTCCAATCTGCTCCAAATCGCCCTCTCCCCCGTCAAAGTTTAAAATTGCTAAAATCTGCGAATCCTTCTGACCAAACAAATAGAGAATTCCGGCCTGCTCTAAGACATGGCTGACTTCTTCCTGGATTAAAACAGACTGCAATACGCCTTCTTCCACTGCAATTTCCGTACTGGACTGGCGTACTTCCATCACCAAAGCGCAAAAACATGGATGGGGAAAGTCGAGATTCATCAAATCCATCTTTTCTGCCGCTTCTTCAACGGGAATGGCTTCACCCGACAGCACCTGCGTGACAAAGTGCATCTTATAGACCGGAAGCATATCAGAAAATTGTTTTTCATGCGCAGCAATTTGACTTTTTAAAGACGTAATGGAAGAATTGATCTGCTCAAACTCTGCTATTTTTGTTTTGGGGCGAACTGCATTCGGACTTTTCAAAGACCGCACCAAATTTTGAATCGGGGTTGAAATCTTATGTGTCATAGCCGCGGCCAGAACCAGCGACAATAAAACAGAACCCAAGGATACCAGCAGTACGGTTTTCAGAACATCCTTCCCCATGGCACGAAATGTGCTCACCGGAGCGGCAGAGACATAATACCATTGGCTTTCTTCCTGATATGAGTACGATATGACATAAGCAGCACCTTCCGCTTCTGCCTTAAAATATCCATTTTTTTCTCCGCTGTCTGTAATTTTATGAATATAGGGGATCTCCCACGCACTTGTTCCAATTTGATCCCGCTGCGTGTGAAACAGGATTTCGCCGCTGGAATTAAATACAAAAACATTGCCCTGGTCTGCCCCAAGATACTCTTCCAGCGAGGTAGCAAAAATATCGCCTGAGATCGAAAGGATAATCCCCGCTCCGATTGTATCCTTCCCGGCCGGAAGGATGCGCACCACGTGAATGATATGCTCCAGCATCTCATCATACGTTTTCTCCATGGAGCTATGGTAATTAAAATGCTCCAGCTGGTCCAATACCAGCCCATAATTTTTCTTTGAAATCATGTTCTCCTGTACCTGACGGACAACACGGTCAAAATGGACAATTTCGGGAGGCGTTTGAGACCGGTAGAGCGGATAGCGGATATAATCGCTTGTGATAAGAAGTTCATTTTGGGGATAATAAATGCCGACGGAAAATATCATAGGATTCAGTTCGGCAATGCGGAATAAATATTGATGGACGGCCTGTGTATCTACGACGTTTCCCTCCAGAGGCTCCGATATGTACTGATACAGCGGATACTCTTCATTGATGTCGTTGGTAATCTGGCGCAGGATATCTTCTGCCGTGTGGAGCACCAGCGAATTCACGCTTTCTGTGTACTGCCCCAAAAGCTTATTGTTAAATTCCAGAACCTGCTCTTCATTGTATTGGTCAAAGATACGATAACAAAAAATTCCCATAGTCAAAGTAGCAATTAAAATAATGCAGATAAATGAAAAAAACAAAAAGTAAACAAAAGATGCTTTTCTGGGACGTATTCTACGAAATAAAAAGCCAAGCCGTTTCATCCTGCTCCCCCCTTGTTTCAGGTATTGGCTTCTCTTCGTATCACAGGATTTTTCCTGGCTTCTGAGAATGAATTTATTATATCATAAAAGGAATAAAATAAAAAGCTAAAATTCCATTATCCGAAAAGTTGTCATATCTTGAAAAATTGTTATTTTTTCGAGACAGCGGCCCCAAATCCGCTTTCTATGGGAAAAGAACGCTCCATTTTGAATTTGTTTCTTTCCCTTTTTTATCAAACCACCGTTCTTTTCAGGCAAATCGAATCTTTCGTATGGGATAAATTAACATTGCTTTTTTCCCTGCCATTTACTACGATAAGATTGTAATCCATATTTCGTCCGATTCGCAAACCCAACGAACCGGTATTGCTCTAAAACTTTCAAATAGAATGCTTTCCCAATTTATAAAGAGATCCAAACACACGGAAGGATGGAAAGCAGATTAACAAAGCATGGTCCGCAGGACATCGTCAGATCATAAATTAAATTCACCGTACAGCAGCATGAATAATTGTTTCACACTTTTTGCCAGGCATATTTTTCAATTCTTATGACGCATTGCTCAATTACAAGAGCTTGCATAAAAAATTTAAAATAAGGAGGAACAAAAATGAAGAAAAAGGCTTTTGCTTTGATTCTGGCATTGACGATGGGGGTAAGCTTAACAGCCTGCACGGAAAACACTGGACAATCACCCGGCAATTCGCCGGCATCCGGATCCCAAACCGGAGAGGAAGCTCCAGAAGAAATTACTTTGTTTATGGGAACTGCAGCAATTTCCTATCCAGATGGATTTGACTTTGCAGATAACTTTGTAATGGACGCTCTGGAAGAACAGGCGAATGTAAAGGTCACAGAGGTAATTGTGCCGCCGGACTCCGATATGGCCACAAAATTCAACCTCATGATGTCCTCAGGCGATATTTGCGATGTCATTCATTATCAAATTAATGCAAAAGACACCTATAAATTGGGGAAAGACGGTGCCTTTGTTGAATTAACGGATATCATTCAAAATTCAGAAGTTTTCTCCAAACTTTACACACCAGAAATGCTGGCACAGATGAAAGCGGACGATGGGAAGATTTATTCCTTCCGGGCGCTCCTGGTGGACGGAGACGCCCATACTTTTGCCGTTCGCTGGGATCTGTTAGAAGAGCTGGGCTACACCGAAATGCCGGATACGCTCGACGGATGGTTAGAGGCCATGCGCAAACTCAAGGAAAAATATCCGGATTCACTTCCCTATATCAGCCGCCAGAACCTTCACTGGGCAGAATTTATCTTCAAAACCTACGGCTGTTCCGGCAACGGGGCAGACTGGCAATATTACAAAGGCGAAATCATTCCTGCTTTTGCAAATCCGCTTTACAAAGAAGCTCTCGGCACATATCGTCAGATGATCGACGAAGGCCTCATGGACAAAGAGTTCCCCACTACAACGACGGAAGATTATCAGGACAAACGCTTAAACCGCAATGTATTGATTAATCCGCAGAACATTGGCGGAATGGTCGACTGGATCACCCGATTCCCCGACAACGGAATTGAAGGCGTTATGTTTATTCCCGGTGTGTATCCGGAAATAGACGACGAGCGAATCGACCCAACGGCAGTCTACGGCGGACCGCCTACCCTCAACGACCATACCATTTCCATTTCTTCTAAGAGTGAGCATCAGGACGCGGCGCTCCGCTTTGTCGAAGCGCTGTTTTCCGAACAAAACCGAATGCTTTCTCTTTGGGGCCGCGAGGGAATCGAATACAACATCGTCAATGGAGAAAAGGTACTCGATACTGAAAAGTCAAACGAAACAAGCTGGCGTATGATCTTTAATTTTCCTTTCGGCTATAATACGCTGGAAAAACTGGAACTCTCCACCAAACAATTTGTCGCTGCAACAGATTTGTCGGACGAAGACAAGGCAGAATACGAAACCCTATTCCTGGAAAATGCCAAAAAGGCGATCGACAAACGGATGTCCGTTCCGATCAATCCCATTGGGTTGATTCAGCTGGAAGACAATAATCTCTCCCGCAAAACCGACGCAACAAACGAAGCACTTACCATCATTATGAAAACGATTGCCGGAGAGATGAGCATGGAAGAATTTGACCAGCAGGCCGCCGCTTTTATAAAAAAATATCAGTTTATCACCGACGATTACAATGCAAAACTTCCAGCAGTAAAGGAAACGCTTGGGATCGAATGATCTTCTGTAAAAAAGATTTCTGTTCTCTGCGCCGTTTTACCCGGCGCAGAGAGCCAAATTAGGAGGGAAACCATGAAATCAAAACAGGCACTGCAAGCTGCACAGGCGATATCCATTCAACCCAAAAAGGGATTCCGCGCAAACCGCGACGTCCCGCTTTATTTGCTGCTGCTTCCCGGATTTGCACTGCTTTTTATATTTAATTACATTCCTATGTTTGGAATTGTTATTTCCTTTCAAGATTTTTCTCCCTTTCTGGGAATTGCAAAAAGTTCGTGGATCGGGTTTGAAAACTTTGAGTATTTTTTATTTGATACCAAATTCTGGGAAGTAATGCGAAATACTCTGGTAATCAATCTTCTCCAGCTTATCGTCGGATTTCCGATTCCGATTATTTTTGCACTGTGCCTCAATGAGTTGTACTCCGCCCGCTTTAAAAAAATTATGCAGACTATCAGCTATCTCCCCTATTTTGTCTCCTGGGTGGTCGCAGCCGGAATTGTTACGTCAATCCTGTCGCCGAGTACTGGTCTGGTCAACAAATTTCTTCAGATCCTGGGAATGGAACCTGTGTACTTTTTAACAAAACCGGAATATTTCCGCACAATCGTCGTCCTGTCCGGCATCTGGAAAAATTTTGGGATGAATGCAGTTTACTATATTGCCGCATTTTCCGCTATTGACTTGAGCCTGTATGAAGCGGCCAAAATAGACGGAGCTGGCAAAATGCGCCAGATCTGGCACATTACGCTGCCCGGGATCCGCAACATTGCCATGATTCTTCTGATTCTTCAGGTAGGAAATATGGTCAGCATTGGATTTCAACAGATTTTCCTGCTCTATAATCCCATGGTATACGAAGTGGGGGACGTCATCAGCACTTATACCTACCGGCTGGGCATCGAACAAACCCGCTATTCCCTGACGACGGCAATCGGCTTTACGCAGTCCATTGTCAATTTTATTTTAGTATACGCCGCCAACCGGGTCTCCAAAGCAGTATCCGGCTGGTCCCTGTGGTAAAGGAGGAAATACTATGAAAAAACCAATGGGGGAAAAAATTTTTCAGGCATTCGACATTCTCATTATGGTATTTACCATAGCGGTCGTAGTGCTCCCTTTTATGCACATTATCTCAATTTCCGTCAGCGACCGGGTGGCTGTTAATACGCTGCAAGTTGGAATTTTTCCGGTCGGTTTTCAAACAGGTGCTTACTATGAAATTATTTCCAATCCCATTTTTACGCGTTCGCTGTTTAATACCGTGTTTACAACTGTGATCACCACTGCACTTTCGGTCTTTGTTATTACAATGTGTGCCTATGCCCTGGCCAAGCCTTATTTTTACGGAAAAAAAGTAATCACATATTTTTTCATCCTTCCGATGTATTTCTCAGGCGGACTGATCCCAACTTATCTGCTCATTACCAACTACCTGCATTTAAACAACAACTACTTAGCCTATATTCTTCCGGCAATTGTCAATGTATTCTACTTGATCGTGGTGAAAGGGCAAATCGAAGCAGCCCCGGTTGAACTCATCGAAGCCGCTAATATCGACGGCGCTTCGGAATGGCAGACTTTAATACGGGTAGTCCTTCCCATCATAGGCCCCACGATTGCTGCCGTCAGCATGTTTATTGCGCTTAATACCTGGAATATGTGGTACCCGGTCCTTCTCTATGCAAGAGATGACAGCATGTGGTCGCTGCAGTATTTTCTGCGGGCAGTTGTGTTCGATAAGTTTTTCTCGAGTTATTCCGACTCCGTTACGATCACAAGCGGATCAGAATCCATTCCGCCGCAAAATTTCCAAATGGCGGCAATTATTCTGGTTGCTTTGCCGATTGTCGCCATTTATCCCTTTGTGCAAAAATACTTTGTCAAAGGAATTCTCGCCGGCTCTGTGAAAGGGTAAAGGAAAGCCCTCGCCGATTTGAAATGCTTAATTCAAAATGCAGATAAATTCGAATCAACATATACAAACTTCCTAAAATTAATCAAATACAAAAAATCTGCGGGATTTTTTCCGCAGATTTTTTGATTAGGAAACTTTTTTTAATATTCTCGCGACTGCGACGGTCATGTCGTCACTGACAAGCTGTCCCTGATTCATTTTGGCCGCCTCCAAAAGCTGGTCCGCCATGGTCTGTGGATCCATAATGTGCCGGTGCTTCTGCAAAAATTCCAAAACCCATTCTTCTCCGACGGAATGGTTCTTGTTGCTCTCCAATACGCCGTCGGACATCATGATAATTAAATCGCCGTCATGGAGCGGCTTTGCAGAGAGTTCCGGATCAATCTGCGATAAAATACCCGCTGGCAGAGAAGTGGACGGAATCACTTCAACCGAGTCGCCCCGTTTGATAAATCCGGCCGCCGATCCGATTTTCACAAATTCGCAGACGCCGCTGATTAAATTAATAATGCCCAGATCAATAGTAGCAAAGCTTTCTTCCGCCGACTGAAGGACCAAAACGGAATTAATCAGTCCCAAAGCGGTCTCCCGGTCAAAGCCGGAATCCAGAAATTGTTCCAAAAGCGTAACCGTCGCGCCGGATTCTGCGGCGGCCTTACGTCCGCTCCCCATTCCGTCCGACAGAGCGAGCATAAACCTTCCGTCCGACAGTTTTACGGCGGCAAAGCTGTCCCCGCAGGCGGAGGAGCCGTTCTGCTTTGCTACGGCGAGACCTGTCCGCACTTCAAACCGGTCGGATTCCGCCAGCTTTACATGATAAATTCCGCGAATGACTGCTTCATCGCAAATAACCATCGGCCGGCCCAAAACGCAGGATACATGCATTGCAATTTCGCATCCAATTTCTTTGACCCCGTGCTCTGCCTTCAAAGCCAGATCTACCTCATACCGGTCTTCGCCAATCTCCACTACGCTGGCCTCCCGAATCCGAAAATGGGCCTTTTGCAGCTGTGCAATAATCTTGTTCTTTAAATCCCTGGAGAAAGTAATGTCCTGTCTTACCTGATCTGCCATGCCGTCCATTATTTTCGATATGCCCTTGTATTGCTGGGATAACAGGCGGCGGTTTTGAGAAAGATCATTGGCCCAGCGTGCATCCAGCTTGCACAATTCGAAAAGATGGTTCGCACGCAATACCATCTCCTCCGACTGCGTGCAATGCTCCCGGAATTTTTCATCCAGATCCATAATATCCACATAGCCTTTTTCCTCCAGTTTATGGACCATCTGCGTCACATTCTGGTAAGTGGCGGCAAAATCCCGCTCCCAGCAGCAATGGAACATCGCGCAGTTTTTGCAGATTTGTTCTCCCAGGCTGTTAAATATGCTGTCGCTTCCTCCGCTGTAACCTTTCAGCTGCCGCTGTGTAATTTCATCAAAGGTAGAAGACAGCTTGGAAAACGACTTGCTGGTTCGCTCCAGCTTGTCAATCAAATGCTCCCGCATATGCTTCTGATCATCCGATTCACGGACGGAGTCAACGCCGTTTTCAAATACGCGGGTATTGTTTTTCATATACTGCGAAGGAACCATCAAAAATGCGCCGGCCGCCGCCGCAATTTCATATAGGTTCAAATAAATGCTGTTTACACTGCCCCCATAAAGCGCAGATGCCAAAGCGGCTAAAATACAGCCGGCGGCGGCAGCCAATTTCCCATACTGCCCCAATTTTCCCGCGATGAGCCCGCAAAAGGAAAACATTCCAATGGCAGAGAGCAGGCTCCCGCTGCGAATTCCAACCATTGCCCCGCAGACAGCGCCGCATAAACAGCCAAGCGTCATTCCCTGCGAATAGGAGAACGCAATCACGGCAAACAAAACGATCGTATTGACAATGTTATACCCGCTGATCTGCGCCCAATCCCATATCCCCAGAATACCCGCGGTCAAAAACAAGCACGCACAGACTAACTCGCTGTTTAGTACAATCCGTTTTTCCTTTCGTCTGGACACAAAAGATAAAATCAAAGGATATGCGTGACGAATGGCGGCCATGCCGAGAACGGATATCCCGCTTTCCAACAGCAGCAAAAGCGTGTCATAAATGGCAAACCCATCCAGGGCAATAAAAAAGATCCCGCCTGCAAACAAACTCAGTCCGCAGACGGCTAAATTCAGCCGCGGCCTGTCCTCCTCTTTTGCATCACCAAACGTATACCGGTAAATGCTGTAAATCAGCATTGCGATCATATACTTGAGCGAACCGATTCCCAAGCCCAAGGTTAACACACCCAGCATGGAAAAAATAATATGTATGGCGCTTTTTTCCTTTTTATATTCCGCCGCATAATAAGACAGCAAAAACGGCGTCATCATATACATAATTTGGCAGCGCCCAAGCAAAAAGGAAAAAACTGCCCGCGCAAGATCGGAGCGTTCCAGCCGAATGGCCCAAACCGGCCGCTTTGTATCGTTTTTGACATTGATTCTTTTATACGTCTGAACAGGAGTCGTCTGCATAGGACCACCTCTTTTGTAAAATTTGGTATTACAATTATAGCAACTGACCCAATCCGAATCTGTCATATTTTGGTAATGAAAACCAAATTTCATTCGCATTTAATTGGCAAAGCATTGCAATTAAAACAAAGATCCCGCAAGTTATGCAAAAATATGTGCCCTATTTTCTGCACAAACCAGATCTTTAAACGGCTTTCTGCCATATTCTGTCGGACGTTTTTTCAAAGAATCAATCATATTTCTTCTGCCCTCTCCATATCATGGGGCGGCCAATCCTACGCCAAGGCCATACTTCCCTTTTGAAAATTCCATTGAAATATGCTGCCGTATCAATTCTTTGAATTGAAAATCTTTTAATAAAAATGCAGACATCTCTTCCCAAAATAGTGTATAATATAGACTAGAAAATTTGTGAAAAGGTGCTGATGTTATGGACAACATATGGAATGAACTGTTTCACTCTCCGCTGCTTCCAATTCTGATGTTTCTTGCGCTGGGAGCAATATTGCTGGGGGTTATCCTGCGCATTGCCTGCAAAAAACTAAAATACATCCCGCAGTCTGCGTCTGCCTGCTTTGGGATTATCTTTATTTACGTCTGTGCCATTGCTGTCTTTGGCCCTGAAGCGGGACATGGGAATATCATTTTAGGCTCGCTCCCCTTTTTTGATGCAATCAATGATTACGGAAGCCTTTATGTATTGATGCAATCGGACTTTAACACCTTTTTTAATGAAGTGATCCGCATGTTCTTTTTGGCATTCACCGTCAATCTTCTCCAGGATCTCACCCGCTGTGCATCGCGGAAATTTCTTTTGTGGTATCTGTTGGAATGCGTCGTGGTATTTGCCGCAATGCTGATCAATTTTGTCGTGACGTATGCTGCGCAGAGGTTTTTGCCCGAGGGCCTCATCATATGGACCCCGAAACTGGTCTTTCTCTTAGTCGGCGTCATCCTGCTGCTCATGCTGCTCAAGACAATCTTTAAAACGGCGCTGTTCTTTGTCAATCCCGTCTTTACCGCCATTTTCTCTTTCTTTACCGATAACCTCATAGGAAAAACCTTAACCAAGTCGTTTATTACTACGGTTGGCATCTCCGCCATTGTTGTCCTTCTCGACCGGATGGGATTTTCCATTGCGGGAATGACCGCGATCGGGATCAGCGCGTTTCTGCCCGTCATTATCCTGCTCTTTTTGCTCTGGTACCTGGTTCATAAATTATTGTGCTAGCGGCATAAAGAAAACATAAGAATCCTCTGCATTTTTCCGGATTTCACGCCAGGCGGCAAACCGCGTTTTATGTAGGAATGAATGGCTTAGATTTTATTGAATCACGCTTAGCGTTCTTGGAATAAAAATAGATCTTGACAGTTTTGCTGCCAAGACATCCTCAATCTTTTCATTTCGAATTAATCAAAACCACCCGTCAAACGGGTGGTTTGCACAAGGGCTATACGCCCATAATTCCGACCCGCGTCTCAAGGCGCGGGCTTTCTCTTTGTTCAAGCCTTAGAGTCTTTGCCTCTTTGGCTACCCCTAAAGGGGTTAATTAAATGGGTTTACGTATTCTTTTACACTCAATTTATCTAAAGCTATATCCGCTTTCTCCTGGTCTTGTATATATTTTTTTATCGTTGACTCATTTAACCCTACTGTTGAGACATAATATCCCTCTGACCAAAAATGGCGGTTGCCAAATTTATATTTTAGATTTGCGTGCTTATCGAACATCATCAATGCACTTTTTCCTTTAAGATATCCCATAAAACTCGCTATGCTTGTTTTGGGTGGTATACTCAACAAAAGATGTACATGGTCGGGCATCATATGCCCTTCTATTATTTCTACCCCTTTGTATTTGCATAATGTTCTTATGATGTCTCGCAGCTCTTCTCTGTATTGATTATATTATTTTTCTGCGATACTTTGGGACTATTACTATATGATACTTGCATAACCATTTTGTATGTGATAAACTATTTGTACTATTTGCCATTAAAATTCTCCTTTCGGTGTACTCTAAGACTTGAACACCTTATTGTACTACTTTGGAGAATTTTTTTGTATAACTTTTGACGCGCACCCGCATAGCGGGTGGTTGTCTGTTTCGCACGTTTTCGTGCTCAACTGGGTCACGTCCCATAATACGGAAAAAGGACGGCTATACGCCGTCCTTTCTAAATTCTTTTGTATATTATCATTCATCCGGCAAGTAAAGCAGAGAAGCTTTTTCCTGCCCAACTAATTTTCCATGTTCTGGGGAAACAATGTCCTCATAACAGGTCTTTTTTATTCGTGATCGCAGCAGCCGCAGTCACAATCATCGTCATCGTCGCATTCGCAGTTGATTTCTAGGTTGAATACTTTTCCGCAGTTGGGACAATGAATGGTGTCGCGGTCGAACATGTCATTGGTTAAAGTAATGATTTCCCCGCAGTCCGGGCATTCAATTTCCCCAACGCAGTCGCAGTCACATTCTTCGCAGTCGCATTCCTCGTCGTCCTCATCGTCATAGAGGTCGTCTTCAATATATTCGACTTCGTCCTCGAGATCGTCCATACGATCGATCAGGTCATCCTGAATCTTATTGGTATCTGCCAGCTCTTCTGAAATGTCGGAAATAATGTCTACGATTTTCAGAAGCAGTTTGCCCTCGTTGGTGCTGTCATCGATTTCCAAAGCCTCTGTAAAGCCCTTTAAATAGGCCACCTTCTGTTCGAGTGTTTCCATGTCGCTTCCTCCTTCTGTGATGAAATGGGTTTTTCTCTTTTCTGCCTTTGATACAGATTCATATCGTTTTACTGCCGGCACACAACACCTGTTTAGTACCGGACAGAAAAAACACAAAAGACAGCTGCTCTCAGCAGCGTTCCATATATTCGCTGGTTCTCGTGTCTACCCGGATAGTATCGCCCTCATTGACAAAGATCGGAACGTTAATTACCGCCCCCGTCTCCAAAGTAGCAGGCTTTGTTACGTTGGTAGCCGTGTCGCCTTTTACTCCCGGCTCTGTCTCCACTACCTTGAGCTCCACAAAAATCGGCGGTTCAATTCCAAATACATTGCCCTTGTAAGAAAGGATTTTTACTTCCATGTTTTCCTTAACAAACTTCAAAGCGTCGCCTACCTGATCTCCGTTGATCGGCATCAGCTCATACGTTTCCATATCCATAAAGTAGTACAGATCTCCATCTTTATAGGAGTATTCCATATTCTTACGGTCAATATGCGCATTTTCAAATTTTTCCGTCGGGCGGAACGTTTTTTCAATAATGCCGCCGGTAATTACGTTTTTCAGCTTGGTACGAACAAATGCAGCGCCTTTGCCCGGTTTCACATGCTGAAACTCCAGCACCTGACATACATTTCCATCCAGTTCAAAGGTTATGCCGTTTCTGAAATCGCTTGCAGTAACCATTCTAATAATACCTCCAATAATTTATGCTCTTGTATCGGTTTCTCCTATCGCTCGTCCATAATAAATACCCCGTCTGCGGAAAACTGCGCGGCAAACCGGCAGGAAACCGAATCCGCATAGATGGATATGACTTAACTAGTATATTCTAATGGATAAAACAGAAAAAAACAAGTGCATTTTTATAGTTTTATCAGTTTTTTTCCGGTTTTGGTCAATATTTCTGCGCTTTCTTTGCGCACAACCGTTAAATCCTCAATCCGGACTCCGCCAAAACCTTCCACATAGATGCCCGGCTCTACCGTCATCAGCGTATTTTCTTTTAGAACGGTATGGCACGAAGGAGACAGGCGCGGATCCTCGTGGATCTGAATCCCGACGCTGTGCCCCAGCCCATGCCCGAACGTCTCGCCGTAACCGGCTTTGGAAATGATGTCGCGGGCAATCCGGTCGACATCGCTGCAAACCTGCCCTGCGCGCAGCGCCGCAACCGCCGCCTCCTGCGCCTGCAAAACAGTGTCATAAATTTCAAGCTGCTTTTCATTCGGCTCGCCCACTACGACCGTCCGGGTCATGTCAGAGCAGTAACCTTCATAAACAGCACCAAAATCAAACAGTAAAAACTCCCCTTCCTTTACTTCGGCATCGGAGGGTTCTGCATGGGGCATTGCGCTTCTGGGACCGCTGGCAATGATCGTGTCAAAGGACATCCCCGAAGCTCCCCGCCGCCGGACGTTGAATTCCAGCTCCAGTGCCAGTTCCCGTTCTGTCACGCCCGGCTTTACCACATTCAAAATGTCGGCAAAGGCTGCGTCGCAGATTTGAGCGGCCCTGCGGGAACAAGCTATTTCTTCCTCGGATTTAACCGCCCGCAAATCGCTTAGCTCCTGTGTAAAATCGATCAGCTCTGTCTCGGGCGCATATCCTTGCAGCCGCTGGAAAGAAGCGACGCTCATGGAGGACTCATATCCCATTGTTTTGATATTCCGCTCCTGCACCAGCCGCGCTACCGCACCGCTGATTTCCACGACTTCGAACAGAGGGCACTGTGTCCGCGCCTGGATGTAATAGCGGGAGTCCGTCAGCAAAAACGCTTCCTTTTGCGTGATCAAAAGCTGTGACGAGGTGCCGGTAAAACCCGACAGGTAAAAAACATTGGGCCGGCTCGTAACCAGCAATGCCTCTGCCTTTCCCATCTTCTCCCGCAGCTGCTTTAGTCTTTCTTCTCTCATTTTTTATCACCCTCCAGTAAAAATCGAATGGCATAAAGATAGCCGTATTTTCCCATGCCGCACAGCTGGGCCACGCACACCGGCGAAAGATAGGAATGGTGCCGGTACTCCTCTCTTTGAAACACATTGGACAAATGAACCTCGACTGCCGGCACGCCAATTCCGCGCAGCGCATCGGCTATGGCAAGGGAAGTATGCGTATACGCGCCTGCATTGATAACAATTCCATCCTGTTTTTGATATGCGCCCTGAATGGCATTCACAATTTCGCCTTCGATGTTGCTCTGGAAAAATGTCAGTTCCACCACATCGCTGGAAAACGAACTGCGGATGAACCGGTTGATCTCCTCCAGCGTTTCTCCGCCATAGATCTGCGGTTCGCGTATCCCCAGGAAATTTAAATTGACTCCATTGATGACCAGTATTCTTTTCAAACCAGCTTCCTCCTATTTCTGTACGGCAATCCCGGTCTGTGCTTTATATATTTCCGATATTTCCGCAGCAACGGCCGAGATTTTTTTATTTTCCGTATGTATGGAAAAATCGTTGTTTTCATAGAACTCTTTCCGCTTCTCAAAAATTTTGCGAAGCTGAATCGGCGTTGCACCAACCAGCAGGGGCCGGCCTGCCAAAAGCACCATGCGGTCTTCTATAACATGAATGGGCGTATCCAGAAAGAAGATAATCCCGTTTTCACGCAGGCAGTCGATGTTGGAAGGACGCAGAACAGTCCCCCCGCCGCAGGCAATGACCGACAGCTTGGTTTTAGCCAGATCCCGTGCGACTTCACTCTCCAGATCGCGGAAATACTCTTCCCCAAACTGGTCAAAAATCTGCTGAACCGTCTTTCCGGCCCGTTCACAGATTACCGTGTCCATATCATAAAAGGTGTAATTTAAGTCTTTTGCAACCAATTTTCCGACGGAACTCTTTCCTGAGCCCATAAAACCTGTCAATACAATGTTTTTCATAGAATTGATTCCACTCCTTGCAGACTGCCGTAGTCGGCAAATTTTTGATAAATTTGGTTCTCGAGCTTCCGATTGGTAAAAATCTCATAGGACAGCAGGGCCTGCAGCACCAGCATGCCCAGTCCGTTGTATGTCGCGGCGCCGATTTGTGCACTTTGCTTGAGCAAAAGCGTTTCAGCCGGATTGTAAATGCTGTCAAATACAACCGTATGCTCGTCAATCCAGGGAGTTGGAAACGCAATCGGGCAAGTGTCTTCGTGCGGATGCATGCCGGCCGAGGTAGCGTTAATCACAACGTCAAACGCCAGCTCCGGCGGCTGCGTACAAATGGGAAATCCCCATTCCCGCTCGGCTTGCGCGGCAAGTTCGGCGGCTTTCTCCGCCGTGCGGTTGTACACCGCAAGCAGACTGACATTTTCCGCGCTCAAACCGTTGAGCAGCGCCCTGGCCAAACCGCCGGCTCCTAAAACCAAAACGTTCTTCCCGCGAAGCGGAATTCCCTTTACTTCAAAAAATTTCAAAACTCCCGCGATGTCTACGTTGTACCCCTTCAAATGCCCATTGGTATTTTGAATTACATTGACGGCATGATAGCGTTTGGCCGTATCGTCAAAGCTGTCCAGATACGGCATAACGGCTTCCTTATAGGGCGCTGTGACATTGAGGCCGCCGATGTTCATGGTCCTGACAGCCTGCATCATGCCGCCGACTTCCTCTGCTTTAATGTCAAATGCGAGATAAACCGCGTCGTCGCCGCAAATCTCGATCAATTCATTCTGAATTTTGGGCGATAAACTATGTGCTACAGGATGGCCGATTAAACCCAATAATCTTGTAGCCGGTGAAAAATTATGTTGTTTCATGTGTAGCCTAATCTCTTTCTTTCATTTTTTTGAGTATATATGCCTCGATCCGGCGCTTCATTCGGAAGAAACCGCTCTCATTGATTTCAATGGGAGTGACTAAAATGGTATAGAGCCCTAACCGGTTTCCGCCGAAAATATCGGTTAGAATTTGGTCCCCGCAAAGCACTGTCTCCTGCGGCGTCATCTGAAAGTGCCGCATGACTTTGCGCATTCCCCATTGAAACGGCTTCATAGCCCGAGACACACTATATAGCTTTAGTTCCTGGTTGAAACGCTCCACTCGTTCGCGGTTGTTGTTCGAAACCAAAGCCGTTTGAAAGCCGATCTTCTGAAATTGGCGAATGATCCTGCTCGCCTTTTGTGTGGCGTCTTTCTCATGATAGGCCACAAGCGTATTGTCAATGTCAAAGATCAAAAGCCGGTACCCTTTCTGCCACAAAGCGGCAGCGTCAATCTCACTGATCTCGTTTAAAATCAAATCCGGAAAAAATTGTTCCAGCATGTATCCATTCAATCCTTAATTCTTTCTTCCTGCATTCCGTTCCCTCATATATTTCCCCAACGGCTTTTCTATCATACCGCCGGGAAACGATGGAATACCGCCAAACGCCGATTCATGAAGCGGAATGCTTTTTTAGGCACCGTGAGCATATCAAGCTCCAAATGGCATTTACCCCAGTTTGGCCAATCCAAAAACATCCGATGCCTACTTTTTTATTATATCATCATATCCGGGATTTTTTCCAGACATTTGCGAAAAGTTTTCAAAAACTTCACGTCTTTGGGAGAATTGCAGTAGGAGCACTATGCTTTGTGATATGGTTTAGTTGCCAAAAGCATGTGCGTCTGCTGATTGGCAGTTTATTTTTCGAGATCCGGAAGCTTCCGTGAAGGCCGGAAGTGCCGGTTTTCGAAGCATTTTTTACGAAAGGAGAACCGACATGACATTAAAAGAGATCAAGGATATGACTTTGATGCTGATGGACAGCTACACAGTCGACGGCGCTGCCATTCCGGAAACCTATAACAACCGTCTTGACCTGCTGTGCCGGATGCCTTCTGTCATCAATACATGTCAGAACTATCTCTCCACGACAGCGGCCAAAATTCCCGCCGTTTACAAAATTGCGCAGGAGCCGTTTGCAAACCGCATCGCCGGAAATATGCACAAAACCATCCGCTTTTCCGGCGACGACATCCTTTTGTCCGGGGACGGCGCTCCGATCGGCGCGTATTACTTTGAAGTCAACGGGGTTGCCAGCGTTGCCATTGAAGCGCTGCAAGGCGAAGAATGGATTTGTGTGAGGGAAGAAGAAATTGGGGTGCGCCCCAATGGGTTTGCGGCCAGGCGCGGATTGCTGACACAGCCCAGGCAGACCCGCCTGCGCTTTCGGGGAACCTATCCCTATTCCATCCGCAATGCCTGCCTGTATGCGGAATGCTTCCAGACGGCCGATGAGATTCCGCCTTATTCCAGCGAGCGCCGCTATACCATGCCCGGCGACTTTTACCAAATGGACGGAAACGAGGTGTATTTCTGCGACGCAGGCGGAGTGACAAAGCCAGCAACTCAGTACCGGATTGACAATCAAACCATCGTTGTGCCGTCCGGCGCCGAAGGAGAATGGATCGTTCACTATTTCCGATATCCGGCACAAATTGACGATCAGACTCCTGAGGATTTTAAATTGGACAATACTCTGGAGGCTCTGCTCTGCATTCCCTATTATGCGGCCTCGCACCTGCTTCGCTCTGATGATCCTTACCGTTCGCAGCTGCTTATGAATGAGTTCGAGCTCATGATCTCGCGGCTCAATCAGGATACTGCGGCATCCATTCGGGAGATCGCAGACGTCTATCCAATGGGGGAGGGATTGTCATGATCCGCCCAAACATCGGCGCCCTTCCCTCTCCCACTGCGCTACAAGTTTTTTCTTTTCCCGTTCTGGACGGCGGCCTAAATCTCAATGCTCCGCCTCATGAACTCAAGCCGAATCAAAGCCCGTATCTGCGGAATATGCTGCTCAACAACGGGACCCTGTCCAGCCGGCCGGGGCAGATCTATGCAGCCGAGCAGGAGCTGGGCGAGCCCCACGCCGCATACAATGGCATTTTTCAAAACCGTGCTTTCTTCCACTGCGGAACGAAATTATATGCGTTCGATCCCCAAACGGAAACCACAGCCGAACTTTATTCGGAACTGACCGAAAGCGGAGGAGCGTTTTTTGTATTCGGCGATTACCTTTATTATCTGGGAGGCGGGGCCTATTTACAAATCGATGCGGATATTACCGTCAAAGCAGTCGAACCCTATATTCCGGTCACGGTGATCAACCGCCCGCCGTCCGGAGGCGGCGACCTGTATCAGGACGAAAACCGGCTGGCCGCGGGAAAGACGGTTTGGTTCAATGCAGATGGAACGGCTCTTTACCGCCTTCCTGCCCAGGAGCTGGACGACACTGCGCTCTCTGTGACGGTATATGGGGAAGAAAAGACGGAAGGAACGGATTTTACCGTTGACCGCGAAGCGGGAACCGTCACCTTTACCCAAGCTCCGCCGCAGCTGGACCCGCCGGAAAACAACGGTGTGGCCATTACCTATTACAAGAGCAATTCCGATGTTCAAAACAGCATTCTAAACTGCCGCTATGCCGAAGTATTCGGCGGGAAAAATGACGTCTGCGTCGTAGTAGGGGGAAATGAGGCACAGAAAAATGCTTATTTCTGGAGCGGCTCAAACTTAACCACTGATCCGTCCTATTTTCCGTTTGATTACTATAATTTTGCAGGCAACAGCGACGAACGCATCACCGGCTTTGGCCGGCAGCAGAGCTTTCTGGTGATCTTCAAGGAGCGTTCCATCGGCAAGGCAGAATTTGAACTGACAGAAATTGAGGAGAGAAATTATGCCCAGCTGCTTTACAGCCCCATCAACAGCAAAATCGGCTGCGACGCGCCGAACACAATCCAGCTTGTTGACAACAACCTGGTATTTGCCAACACCTACGGCGGTGTGTATTTGCTGGCCGCTACCTCCAGCGCCAACGAAAACAACGTCATACATTTAAGCAGGAATGTGGACGGCAACAGTCTCAAGGGGCTGCTCTACGACCTGAAAAACAGCCAGAGCTTTGCCAGCATGGACCATCAAATGCGCTATTGGCTCATAGCGGGTACGCATGCCTATGTATGGGACTACGGAATCTCCTCAAAAGTGTCCAACGAAGACAGCCTTTCCTGGTTTTATCAGGAAAACATTCAGGGGCGCTATATGGTGCTGTACGGAAACCAGGTATATTTTGCCGATGCAAAGGGACGGATCGGCAAATTTGCCGACCGTTGCGAGGATTTCGGCGAAATCGTACCCAAAGAATACGAATGCGCCGTCCTAAATTTCGGAACCTATATGGTGCTCAAGGATGTAGAAAAAATCACCATCACATCCGAATGCACGCCGGGAAGCGAAATTGAAATTGAGTATAAGAGCGACTACGGAAGCCGTAAAGATCAAACCCCGGTTCTGGCCTACTCCTGGTCGCTGTGTCCCCGCAACCTGACCCGCAGGGTTCTCAAGGTAGATCCCTATTCCAAGGTCAGCGTGCGGCTTCCCCGCAGCCGGCACATTCGGCATTTCGGACTGCGCCTGAGCAATCAGAAGCTTCGTTCGGACATGGCGCTGTCTGGAATTCAAGTTTACTACAAATTGAGAGGAGAGGATCGATAATGGCAATCAGACCCCTGGCTTTTACAAAGAGCTGGATGTCCAAGGAAGATTTTCCTACGTTTGAGGAAAATGAAACGCAAGTTCGTGCCGATATGGAAGAGCTTCATGCGCAGACGAGAGATTATATCAACAATATTCTCATAGCCGATACGAAAGCGGCCAACATCCCGGTTGATGCGGTGGAAGGCATGGATGCGCAGAATCTTCAGGAGGCCGTGGAAGGCCTTCATGACGACCTTTTGGAAATCGTAGCCGATCCCCGCTTTCTGCCGGACGCCTCAGTCGGAACAGAAAAACTTTCTTCCGATCTGGTAATCGATTGCGGCACGTATTAATGAAACCCCGCGGAATTTAAACCGCCCCATATGTGCAGACAGCACATATGGGGCGCTTCATTTATCCCTGGCATCAGACGGCTTTTGGATTTTTCCGTTTTTACCAAACCGGTAAAAGAACATTAAGGGAACAAATTGAAAGAAAACAGGAGCCTGTGCATTGTCAACTCACTTTTAACCTGCTTTGCCATGCTCCTTTGATCCCAGATGAAATGTATAACAGGTTATCGGGCGAAAAGATATGGGAAGTCATGACAGGCACCGCTGTATTGGATTCCCCTCACTGCCCCACCTTCCCTACAGCAGCTCCTGCGCATGCTCCGAAAGCCAGCGGGCTACGCCGTCCTCTTCATTGGAAGCAATCACGCCGTCCGCTATGCGTTTTAATTCCTCTACGGCATTGGAAACCGCATAGCAGCAATCGCAGGCTTCAAACAGCGGCAGGTCGTTGATCCGGTCGCCGAAGCCAATGATCCGCTCCGCTCCCGTCCATTTTCGGAGCCATTGGACCGCTTCGAATTTCGTAGCCTTTCGCGGGAATATTTCACAGAAATACTCCTCCCGATACAGTTCCTGCTGAAGAATACAATTATAAAAATACTGGGAGCGAAACTGTTCATAAACCGGCAAAAGCTCTTCCCGCGTTCCGATGCAGGTAACATAGAAAATCCGGCCGCCGTAGAGCTCCTCTTCTTCCGAAGTACCGGCAAGCCGCGGATCACCGCTCCGCGTTTGAAGATAATGCCGCATACCCTCGTTTTCCTTTCCCACAAGCCAGCGAACCGAGTCTTTTTCCCCCTGCCTGGAATAAACCAGAGGATATATCTCCCGCTCCGATAAAAACTGCCGGATTGACGCAATCTCTTCCTGCTGCAAAAATACCTCTGCTAGAATTTTCCCGCTTTTTCCGTCACACAAAGCGGCCCCATTGTATACAATCACTGGTAAAATCGGGGGATTCAGCCCTTTCAGCGCTTTGCTGGAAGAGGGATATGCCCGTGCTGTTGCATAGGTAAACTGCAGCCCCTGCTCCATGAGCCGATTGATCACACGACAGCTGTAGTCGGAAATGCGGCTGTCACGTCCCAGTAACGTACCGTCCAAATCTGAAATGCAAAGCGTCTTCCCCATCGTTTTATCTCCTTTGTTTTTATTTACTGAAAGTTTTTTCCATCTGCGTTCTGCTTGCACGCATAGGAAAAATAACAATTCACCGGCGATGTGTTTTTCCTGGTGTTTTACATCGTCATTTTTCTATGATTTATTATACAGCAGGGGGAATGGAAAGACAAGAAAGCGCAGATATTTTAGAGTACTATGCAGCATCCGAACGAAAAGGAAGTTTTTAACATGAATTCTGCAAATTTCAAGATGACATTTCTTTATCCCGTCTGCATATTTTAAGCGATCGGTACGAAGAACTTCAGAACGGATGAACGAGCCGAACTTGCAGAAAAATTTCGGCTCGTTTTGTTGCGTTGAACCACAGCATTTAAAGCAGCAGCTGTCTCGCCGCAGGCTGCTTGGGCAGCCATGCCTCATTTCGTTTCGATTCGATGGAAGTTACTTGATCCGAGCTGTTAAACCGGCCGAAGCTGAACACTCCATATCCATAAACATGATTGCGGCCGCCTCTTCCCATTTGCTCCGCATAAAAACCCAATATGAGTTTTAGCTCCTTCGGCGTCAAGTACCGCCGAAACCGGTGCATGGCTTTGGCCTGAATCAAAGCTGCACAGCCGGAAATGAGCGGCGTCGCCATGGACGTTCCACTCAGCGTGGCATACCGCTGATTGGGATAGGTAGAATATATATTGACGCCGGCGGCCGCAATATCAGCGCAGGGTCCAATGGAACTGAAATTGGCATGCCGCTTGTTTAAATCCACTGCCGTCACACTTACCGTCTCCCGGAACCGGGCCGGATAACCAATTTCCTCCGCATGTTCTCCGCCGTTTCCGGCCGCGCAGATAAAACTGATTCCCCGGTCATACGCATCCTGCAGTGCATAATAATAGCTGTCTGTACAGCTGGCAGAGGAAAACGACATATTTATGATGGAAACCCCCATTTCAGACAGCCATTTTATTGAATCAATAATTGCTTCCTGCGAGGCGCTCCCATCGCGTTCAAACGTCTTGGCAATGCACAATTTCGCTCTGGGCGCCGCTCCCACTACTCCGATTCCGTTGCGGGCGGCCGCAGCAATTCCTGCCACATGGGTTCCATGCCCGTTTTCGTCGTAGGCAAATTTGCTTTTCGTAAAATTGCGCATAGCAAAAACATTCGGACGCAAATCTTCATGGTAGGGATCGATTCCTGTGTCAATAATCCCGATCCGGATCCCTTCTCCCATTGTCTCGCCCCACTCAAGCGGCGCTCCCGCCATTTTTACACCATATGTGATAAATTCTCCGTTTCGTTTTGGACTGACCGAAACCAGATTGGTTTTACATAATTCCATACGATCCATATTTCTTCTCCCAGTGATCCGAAAATAATGGCTCTTTCTATTTTTACCCGTTTTAACCGTGATTGCCGGTAAAAAAAGAGGCTACCTTATAGTATGAGACAGCGTACCCGATTGTGAGAAGGTAGGA
>CALYAR010000015.1 GCA_944393585.1 uncultured Clostridia bacterium
CCATCTGAATTTGACGGGCAGCATGGCCTTTCTGCGTACAATAAGACCGATCAGATAAAGGTTGAGGATGAAGATTCCACCTTTTTTAATCCGAAGTTTTCTCAACTCCTTACCCGGAAACCGATCAGCGAATGGATTGTTTCCGTGGGGAGGCATGAAGGTTTTATTAGTTCCCGCAAATGGGTAGAAACACAAAATATGCTGGACGAGATTGCCGAAAGGTACAATCAGCCGCACCGCAAGACAAATGCCCTTTTATCTGGTTTAATGTTTTGTCCGATATGTGGGAAGCGGTTGAGGGTATTGCCGGAATCCAATCGCTGGACAAATGGAAAACCCCGTTTCAAATATGCCTGCCCCGGCGTGAGAGCAAAAGAATGTACCTTCAGGGGCGTGGAAGGCGTATCACTGGATGAGTTCGTAGTGCAATCCCTTTCTGCGCTCCAGAAGCAGCGCCCTGATTATTACCAGCAGTTGTTGGAAAACCGTGTGGCAAATATGATCCGGACAGACCAGAGCGAAAAAGAGTATCAGGAAACGCAGAAGGCGATTAAACGGCTTAATGCAGATATTGCCGCACAGGTAAAGAACTTGCGGGAAGCGGATGACGCTTTGAAACGATTCATCCAAGAAGATATAAAAGAGCTGACAAACGAATTAGCGAAACAGGAAGCCGCTGTGCGCCGTATGGAAGATACGCAATCTGAAAATCAGTATTTGATTCACGAACTGAATGCCATGAAAAAACGGCTGCTATCCTTTGAAGAATTTGCAAAGGACGCACAGCCGGAGGTTCTATTCACTTTGATCCACTCGATTGTGGAGAGGATTTATATTACTACCGATGGCAGTTCGCAGAAATGCCATGTATATATCAAAGGCTGCGCCACAGAGGATTATTCCGATGTCCTCGGCGCAGCCGGGTACATAAAACAAGAAGCTGCTTTACCGGTGGTGACCTATATGCCGCCGATGTGTGATTTGGATTACTATAGCATTTTCGATGTACTATTTTTTAAAGAGTAAATTTTGAAAAGCCGCTTAAATACAGGGATTGCGGCATAGAAACAGAGGGTAGATTTTGGATTGCCTCATTTTTGAGTTCCAAATCCCGCCCCCTGTTATTTTCAATTAACAGGAAAACGCACAAAATTGCGCGCTTTCGCCTGTATAGAGCCCTTTATCCTTCCAAAGCCGCGATAAAGTGGAGCGCAATTCTACAATGGACATTGCCACATAATATTCGAAATCATCCTGTAAGTCTTGATTGGAATACCGGGCGACAACCTCTTTCGCGGCATCGATGAAATTACGCAGATCCTCCAGAAGGGAGCGGTATTCGGGTAAAGTATTCAAATATTCCTGAAGCCGGATTTTCATATCATCTTTGAAAACAAGAGCGTTTACAGCCGCTGTGCCATCCCCGTACATAACGCAGAAGCCCTCTTCTATCAATTTTCGTAAATTTTCCTTTTCAACTTCAGAAAAAGCTGCAGGATCGGCGCCATTTGCCAGCCTTTTCAGCGTCGTATTGAGATACGAAGCCGGGACGTCCTTCATATATCTCCTTTTCCCAAACACAGTATCTTCCTGAAGCGCTTGATAACCGTTCCAGCTTGTACCTTTCCAACCGTTTCCATTGTTATTAAAAAACGCGGAAGGCAAACGGCAGATGCTGCCGCTTTCAAAGCCGATGATCCCCCAGTTTCCTCCGTCAGCCCGCTTGAATTTTGCAAACACATTGTCTGAAAAAGAGGCGTTTTGAATCTGCTGCTCCAGATAAAAAGCAAAAAACATCTGCGCATCGTTGTCGCTGTAATCGCCGGCCGTTACGCCTAGCTCCACCGCTTTTTTCAAGGCTTTTTCTGCCAGCTGCCAGATCGCTGCAGCGTGCTGTTCCGCATAAGTGCAGCACATTTCATTGATTTCATTCGCGCATTCCCGAGGCAAGATGAAAAAGTTTGTCAGATACTTTTCATGATTCACTTTTTTCAGAAGTTCCGCTTTGACCAGCAGTTCCACCTCATCTTCCATGTAGGGGAGGGCAATTCCAAGCTCCAGGGCAAGTTCTTGCAGCGTACAGGGATTGTTATGCGCCTGGCAAAGGATATTGACCGGGATCTTTCTTTGGATAGCTGACCACGGAAGACCGGAGGGCTGGTTGCCTGAAGCGCAAAAGGATATTCTTTCCGGATAATAGCTCCTTTTTCCAAATTCTCTTGCCATGTCCATACCTTCCTTCAATTTTTTCTTGCACGATGCAGCTTGGACATAACGGTGCCTTCCGGGAGATTGAGAGAGAAGGCGATGTCGCCGATTTTTGCTCCTTCAAGGTAATAGGCAACGATGATATTGCGATAGTCCGATGAAATAAAGGACATTTCCCGACGGAGCAGCAGCAATTGGTCGTCGTGTATCAAAGCCTCTTCGAGATCCATGGTCTTGTCTTCGATCTCAAGATCTCCAATGTCAGCGGGCGACTCTGCGGCGGTCCGCTTGTGCTTCTTGCCAGCCCACACACTATACCGGTTGCGTGAGATCTGCCACACCCATGCAGAAAAATGCTCCGGTACAATGCCTTTCTCCAGTGCGGTGACAATATTGAGTAAAATATCCGATGCCAGATCTTCCGCCACATAATTGTTACTCGATTTTTTCAAGCAGAAATAAAGGTCGATTGTAAAATGAAGTTGGACACCTAAGAAAAAATCCATAGTGATTTTCCCCACATGGTAGAATGAAGTTTGCACACAACTTCTTCCAAGGGAGGGCAATCACTATGGACTGCCAAGATTATATCAC
>CALYAR010000016.1 GCA_944393585.1 uncultured Clostridia bacterium
TCCGGACTGTTCCAATCATTTTGCGTATCCAGTCAATGGTGAAATTCTCCCGCGGGCTGCTCAGGCCTTGTAAACCATATCCCTTTTAAATTTGGACAGTTATCTGCTGACACAGGCCAGAAAGACGGCGATTGAATGGAGCGGTTTATTTGATGATGATTTTGAAGAAAAGCGGGAAGAACTCATTTCGATGTACCAAACGCCATACCAGGGCAGGCTGGAAGCCTTTTGTGAGGCAGTAATTTATTGTATGAAAAATGATTTGTAATTTATATTAGGCTAATAAAGAAAAGACGCACATTATTTGAAATGATGAGCATAGCGTTCAAATTCGTGTAAAAATCGTGTAAGAAAACAAAAGAACCGCCGGTTACAGGCGGTTTCTCGTATTTGGTGGAGACGAAGAGGATCGAACTCTCGACCTTACGGATGCGAACCGTACGCTCTCCCAGCTGAGCTACGCCCCCAAATATATTACATACAACGAATTTCATTATAGCATCGAGTTTGATAAAAATCAATACCTCAAAGATAAATTTCTTATCTTAAATCATTGATTTCTTGCTTGATCCGGATTATACTGGATGTTAATCAATTGTACTGAAATGAATAGGAGGGATTGGATGCGAATTATTGATGCGGATATTGCTTATGAGATCAAAGAACTAAAAGCGCCTTTTGGATTTAAAGGTTCTGATTTAACAGGACTTTGGCAGACGGTAGTGAGTTTAAGAAGTGAGACACACTCTGCGCTAGGGCTTGGCGTCCAAAGCGTTTTATGGTCAGACAGCGGTATTTTTGCAGAGCTTGGAGAGAAAAATGGAAACCGCCTGATGTATGAGGTGACTCGGTTTGCTTTGTATCAGCTGTATAATGAGTCCTTCGAAAACCCCTTTACTCTTCTTGATTTTTTGATTCCGAAAGCAATGGATTTTGCAAGGCAGCTTGCAGGAAGGGAGAACATAAAACTTACATTTATTTTAAACGCCCTCGTTCCGATTGATCTGGCCGCCTGGATTCTCTTTGCAAAAGAAAATCATCTGGAGAATTTTCAAGCTATGACAGGAATTCACTGCGGAAAATATCAAAATAAGCTTGCTAATATTCCGCTTATTACTTACCATACAGGTCTGGAAGAAATTGACCGATTAGCTAGAGCGGGATATAGTTTATTCAAAATCAAAATCGGTGCCGATCCGGAGCGGGACGGAGACTTAGATAAAATGCTGGAGTGGGATCAAAATAGGCTTTCAGAAATTCATCAAATATTAAGCTGCTATGAAACTCCTTATTCTGCCTGCGGAAAGCCGGTTTATTATTTGGATGCCAACGGAAGATACGATACCAAAGATCGATTAAAAATGTTTCTGGATTATGCAGATAAAATTGGCGCATTAGAGAGAATTCTAATACTGGAAGAACCGTTTGCCGAGGAAAATCAATTAGATGTTTCCGATCTTCCAGTCTGTATAGCGGCTGATGAAAGTGCGCACAGCTGTAAAGAGGCGATCAGCAGAATTGAATTGGGCTACCGGGCAATCGCTCTAAAGCCGATTGCGAAAACACTGAGTATGACATTGAAAATTTTAGAATATGCCCAGCAAAGAGGGATCTCTTGTTTCTGTGCCGATTTGACAGTGAATCCGGTTATGGCAGAATGGAATAAAAATCTGGCAGCCTGTCTTGAACCAATCCCTGGTATGAAAATCGGAATGATGGAATCCAATGGATCCCAGAATTATAAAGATTGGGATCAAATGCTTACTTATCATCCGCTGTACGGCCATTCTTTTGTCAGCAGTCAAAATGGAATTTATCTGTTGGATGATGAATTTTACCAGACCAGCGGCGGAATTTTTATGACATCCAACCATTACACGCAAATGATTTTTGGATAAGTATACTATAATAATATTATGTAAAATAAATGCGGGGGAGTTCATTGAAAGGTGTGATTGTAGACCGAAACGCACCGGAAGAATTGAAACAATTCTTTCGAGATAAAAAATATCATATAGTTGAATCGGCTCTGATTCCGCAGTTGTATCCTGCCGTATGCACTCATCCTGATATGCAGCTTTGTCAAATCAGCCGTCAAGTTTTTATTTCGGCCCCGGAATGTTTTTCTTATTACCGGAGCCAGCTCCCGGGCTGCATAATTATAAAAGGGGAGAGACCTATCCATAGCACTTATCCCGGCGATGCAGCATATAATGCAGCTGTCTATGGCAAAATTGCATTCCATTGTCCCAAATGTACGGATCCTGTAGTCAAGCAATATTTCCTTGGAAATGATATTCAGTTAATTTCGGTGAAACAGGGCTATTCAAAATGCAATATTTGTTTTTTGAATGCGGATGCTTTGATAACATCGGACCCATCCATTCAAATGGCAGCAGAACGGAGGGGGATTCGAGTTTTAAAGCTGCAAAATTCATCAGCTATTGAATTAAAAGGTTTCCAATATGGTTTTTTTGGCGGAGCATCAGGAAAAATTGGAAAAAATGAATTGGTGATTTGCGGTGATTTGAAAACACATCCCGAGTGGATATCTATTTATCATTTTTGCCTGGAAAATAGAATATGTCCGGTTTCCGCTTATCATGGCCCGATCCAAGATATTGGAAGCATTCTTGAATTTGAAGATTAATTTTACAAGCTATCGAGCATACTATAATGGTATGGACGCTGCTTGATCGAATTGATTCAAGTTCTGATTCCATAACAAAATCAGGGATTTGCCTTGGAGTATGAAATGGGATGTGGGAAAGTGGAAATCTGTAAATGTTTGGAGTTTGAAGAACCCGATAAGCTGGAATATTTGGATTTAAAATCAAGCACTGGTGAAAACTTACAATCAGTTTGTGAATTGCTTGCTGATTATATTATAGATAAATACGAAAATCAAATTATTTATAAAATCGTGTTTAAAAATATGGAGTTTTTCTCCAAAAATGAAAAACGAGAGATTTTTGCACTTGTATTAAAACGCCTCAATGATAATTGTGAGGAACGAAGCTATCGGCGTTCTTTGATTCAGGAACAGCTCAGGCAATATTTCCAGGAGGAAAAGACGATTGTAATCAATGGATTTGTCATGTTTCGTTTGGGGTTTTATTTTGTATACCTGGAAAATTTTATTCTTCAGGAAATTGACCAGTATTTAGTACAAAAAGACTACGATGAATTTCTGGACTTAATTAAATACTTCATTGATATCTCAAGTGCAAAACGAGAAACTGTTGAAATCTATTTCGACGGCAATTCTTATCGGATTTTCGACGAAAATAAATCAGACATTACAAACCTTTTTATTGAAGATCTAGTTGATACATGCTGCAATCAAAAAGAACAAACGGAAAATCAGGTAACTCCGGATGACATTTTGCTCAGTTCTTTGATCAGCATTGCACCGCGAAACATTATCTTTCATAATGCCGGACAACTAAAGAATCAGGAGCTGATCCAAACAATTAATAAGGTATTTTGTAATCGGGTTCAATATTTTGACATCTAAGTAATATAAAGAGTAATTTATATTACTTAAATTTAAGAACGGACGAAAGTTTCTTTCGTCCGTTCTTTTCCTTTTATTCGTTCAATATCTGCTTTTGAATCTCTTGCTGGAACGCATCGGATAAATCGGAGTAGCGAATGCTGGTAATATAGTTGGAAAAAGCATAACATTCCAATAAATCATAATAGGAGCGTCCTGCGGCTTCAAAAGTATCTTCTGAATATGTTGTATCAATAAACGATTTGTCAGCGATTTCTTCAATCAAGTTGCGGTCTGTTATGGTAATCTCAATGCCAAAACCACCAATTGAACTAGTTTGAGTACCGTTTTCATCCAGCGGCTGTGCATAAATCCGAAGCAGCGGAATATCCTCTGTCCGAATACCCTCTCCTAAAAAAAGGTATTCGGGATAATTCTCCTTTAAATATTGGAGTGTATTTTCATAGCAAGAATAGACAATATATCTTTCTGTCATACTGCTTCTGTTATAAAACAAAGGCGTTTGAGAGGATTTTTGCTGTATTCCAACTTCAACCGAAGCATATGGATAAGAATTGCTTATCTCTTCAAAGTCCGCATTTTGTATGTCTTGCTGTAAAATCTGCATCAGTTCTAATGCCGCCTGTTTTGCTTTGGCATTTTGACTGTCGGCATAATAAATCGATGAAGAATAGTTTTTTATTAGATTAATGTCGCTGACCAATTCAAACTCATTTAAAAATTCCATCTTCGTATATTGATCTTGATACTCTGGAGTATCATATACTTGTTCGACAAAATCGCGTAGCCAGTTCACATCCATATAGTAAATTCGTTTGACGCGCGGATCGTCATCTTTTTTTCCATAAGAAACAAGAATTCGCATAATCTCTGCTTCTTGATCATATCCTTCGTAAACGTTTCTCTTTTCTTCTAAAAGCTGGTACAAGCGGTCTACATTTTCTTTTTCTTGAAAGGTGTAGCTTTTTTGCATGTATCCAGAATCTGCGGACGGCTGCGGAAGTTCAATCGTAATTCGCTCTATGGACTCCCTTTTGGGGATATAGTTATTTGCTCCAATCAGATCCTGTGAGACAACAACCATAAAAATCATTGTTATCAGCAAAAATGGAATGAAGGCTTTCATGTTGGCAAACATTCCTTTAAAGCTTTTCTCAAATACAGACTGAATTACAATAAAAGCTAAAAAAGCTCCGATTCCAGTTCCTAACAGCAGGAAGAAAATACTGTGAGGAACAATCTGAGAGAAAAGCAATGCGGAGAGTAAGGCAGCTAAAAAGGTAAGCATGTATTTTACAATTCGCTTAGCCCATTTAAAGACATAGAATTTGTTACAGTCTTCGCTTTTGCGGAAATGGTATGCGATTGCTCCCAAAACAGCAAATACAATCGTATAGCCGATTGAGTAAAGAACTTTAAATAATCCCAGCCCTTTTTCACTGGATACATCTCCCAGCCATTGAATTGGAAAGGAATATTCAAAGGAATAGATTTTCTGTGTCATGACGATTTTGGGATACCAGGCATCCATGCAGAAGCGGAACATGACCTCAATCGCCGGTACAATGAAAAAGACAAATAAAATCATTCCAAGCTGCGCTACAATATTGCCCGACAAAGTTGCTGCAAAAACAGATACTGAATACAGCAGAGCAAAATATAATAGTGAACAGAAAAAACCCTTCACTAAAACCCAATAGGATATATAATGCCAAAAACCGCAGGCAAAAAATAGAATGGTATTGATCAGCAGGATGATTATATTGGGCACCAAAAAGGTCATAATTCCCGCTAGATAATTCGTTGTATAGAGCTGAGAACGGCGGTACGGCAAACTGTGGTATAAGTTTACAGCACGGCTCTGATATAAGTAATTGTTCATGTAGCAGGAAATAATGACTGCAAAACCACAGAATACCAAAACGGATAGAAAATGGTACCCTCCAAACAGGCTGGAATAATTGCTGATGATATAGCCATTGTCCGCAGCGGTCTTGACTGCTTCCTGAAAGGGATGCTGTGCATTGGATAAAATAATAACCAAAGGCGACACCAAAAATAACACGATGGTGTATAACAGCATAATATAATGATTGCGCTTCAAACCGGCCCGAAACAGCTTCGGACTAAAGAATGATATTGGAGAAGTCATAACCGCCCACCTCCATTTCATAAATAAATAATTCCTCCAAAGTTAAGTCTAAGATATCAATCAAAAGGGGATTTAGTGTTTCCAATTTTTCTAAGATTTCCTGTTCCTCTCCCCTTACGATCAACTCTGCCAGGTTGCCGCGGATTTTACAATCTACTACATCCACAACCTGAAATACCGAACTGTCCGGCATGGGCTTGATAACAACCTGCAGCTTGTGAATCCCTTCTTTAATAGTATCAACGTCCCGTTCTAAAATGATTTTTTTGTTGTGCACAATGGATATCGTATCGCAAAGGTTTTCAATTTCCCGCAAATTATGAGAAGAAATCACAATGCTCATTCCTCTGCGGTTTACCTCCTCTATAAAAAGCCGCTTCACCAACTGGCGGATAACAGGATCGAGTCCGTCAAAGCTCTCATCACACAGCAGAACTTTTGGAGATTGGCTGAGCGCAAGAATAATTGCAGTCTGCCGCTTCATTCCTTTGGAAAAAGAGTTAATCTTCTGATTCCGGTCAATCGGAAAAAAAGATGACAGCTCATCATAACGCACCATACTAAAATTGGGACAAACCAATGCATAGTATTTCGCCATTTCCGTTAAGGTATAATGATTAAAATAAAACGGGTCGTCTGTAATATAAGCAATGTCTTTTTTCACTGCATTGTTTTCATAAACTTCCTGACCGTCATATAAAATGGATCCGGCGTCTGCCTTATAAATGCCGGCCATTAATCCTAGAAGTGTGGATTTTCCAGCTCCGTTGGACCCTAACAATCCATAAATAGCACCATCTTTTACCGCTGCATTAATATCTTCCAGAACCATCTGATTGTCATATGACTTTCGGAGATGATTGATTTCGATCATGCTCTCTCCCCCTATTTACAATAAACAGCATCGACTACTGTAAGAATTTTTTCTTTGCTTACTCCTAATTTCTTTAAAGAAAATACTATTTTTTCCAGTTTTCCGGAAATAACAGCCGTTTTGGAGTCGCGCAGCTTTTCTATGTTTCCAGAGATAAAACTGCCTTTTCCGTTTAAAGAATAAATGACTCCGCGCCGCTCTAATTCGGAATATGCTTTCTGAATTGTATTGGGATTAACTGCTAATTCGTTGGCCAGTTCACGTACGGATTCCAGCTGACTGTTCTGTTCCAAAATCCCATCCAAAACCAGTTCTTCGATTTTATCTGCCAGCTCCATATAGATTGGCAGCTTGCCGGTTAAATTCAGACTGCGCATACAAATACACACCCTTTCCACGCGTACTAATTGTACTAATACAGTTATTCATCTTAGCATATATGGACAAAATTGTCAACTGGTTACCAAGACGTACCATCACAAAAAAACCCTTCATCAAGTTTTAGAGGAATCAAAAAGTATGAGGCGGATGATTCCGCATATCATCTTCTGTATCGATCGACTGCTTCTTTTTCAAATCTGCTACCCAGATACGGATAACTGTGGTAAAATAGGATTGGATAAAATTTCGAATCTAAAAAGGCTTGAAAGAGAAGTTTGTTGTCAGATGCAAAGTAAAAATTTAGTATGACTTCGTCGATAGCAATCCAACTAAATGTGCCGCAATAAAACGCCGGATACTTTTTGGAAATAAAATCCAAAATATCGAATTGGGAGAGAAAATAAAATGGTACTAATACGATATCCACAGGAAAAAAACGATAAAGAGATTAAAGATAAAATTATTACATTAGAAAATACGGCATGGAGTATGAACGAGGCAGATGAAACGTTTCCATCGGCTCCAAACACGTATGTGACTTCGTTTGTTTTATTACAAAACAATCAGGCAATTTGTCATGTGTGTATCAGGAAAAATATACTTTTTCACATGGGAGAAGAATATCTTGCTTATGGACTCAGTGAAGTTGTAACGCATCCTGATTATCGTCGTAAGGGAATTGCTTCCAAAATGATCCAGAGAGCGGCTGAATTTATTAAAGATCAGAAACCTGATATTAGTATATTTACATGCGAGCAGAACAAGGTTGCTTTTTATACGAGAGGAGGCTGGGAGCAAATACCAGGAGCTTGTTTTGTCGGTGGTACAAAAGAAAAGCCATTTAGAAGTGATCATTTAAATTTAGGGTAGTGTCAAGATAATTGCGCAAAATTGTTTGCAGGCTCCGGCTGAATGAAGTCAGCCGGCAATGAAGGCGTCGTCCAGAGCCGCCTCCAAGTGCTTCATGTTCATGTATTTTTTACTGCCCCACTGTGTGCCCGCCACATGGCGGAGCCGGGCACAGACCAGCATCAGGGCGGAGTTGCCGTCAGGGAATGTCCCCACCACGCGGGTTCTGCGGCGGATCTCTCGGTTCAGCCGCTCGATCACGTTGTTGGTGCGGATGCGGGTCCAGTGTTCGCTGGGAAAATCGCAGTAGGTCAGCGTCTCCTCGATACCGTCCTCGACCTTCTTGGCAGCCTCCTTCAGTTTCATGGCGCGCAGCTCGGCGACCACAGCCTTTGCCTTCTCGCGGGACGCCTTTTTGCTCTCCTGGGCGTGGATCGCCTTGAGCATTTTTGCCACAATTTTGATCTTGGATTTGGGCACAACAGAGAAAACGTTGCGGTAGAAATGCACCGTGCAGCGCTGGTATTTGGCCTCGGGGAACACCTCGCCCACGGCCTCCAGCATCCCCATGCACTTGTCGCCGACAATGAGCTTCACGCCGTCCAAGCCGCGTCCGCGGAGCCATTGGAAAAAGCTGACCCAACTGGCCTTGTCCTCCTTCATGCCCTCGGCAGCGCCTAAAACCTCACGAAAACCGTCCTCATTCACGGCGATTGCCACCAAAACAGCAACATTTTCGTACTCTCCGCCCCAGTTGCGGCGCAGGTAGATGCCGTCCACATAGACGTATGGATACCGTCCGCCCTGCAAGGGGCGGTTGCGCCAATCCTCGATGTGAACGTAGGCTTTCTTGTTCAGCTCGCTGATGGTGGCGGGCGAAACCTTGCTGCCCCACAGCGCCTCCGTGATGTCCTCCACCCGGCGTACAGAGACGCCTGCCAGGTACATCTCGATGAGAGCCTCCTCCACGCTGCTCTCCCGGCGGCGATACCGCTCGATGATGGCCGTCTCGAAGGATACGCCCTTGAGCCGGGGCATATGGAGCGTGACGTCGCCGGAGGTCGTGGTGAGGTTGCGGTCATAGTGGCCGCTGCGGTAGCCCTGACGGGCCTCACTGCGCTCGTAGCGGGCGGCCTGCGTCAATGACTCCGCCTCCTTCTCCAGCAGCTCGTTCAGAGTTTCCTCCACGCTGCCGCGGACCAATTCCTTGATTTGCCCCTTGATAATTTCCTCATTCAGCTGTACAATTTTCTCGGACATAGTTTGCTGTCTCCTTTCAGAATGGTGTGTGGTAACTTCATTCTACCAGAGCCTGCAAGCTATGTCTTCTTTTATGTTTTTTTCAATTTGCGCAACTTATTGTACCGTAGGGGGTGCGGACAAGAAGTTGGACTGAATACCCGGGGAAGGAATAAGCCATGTATTCAGAAGAAGAGTATCGCAGAGCACTTGAAGTTTACAAAGAAACCAAATCTGTAACACGAACAATAGCGATTCTCGGATATCCGGCACGCAGGCAAACTCTGTATAACTGGATCAATCGGAACCGGATGCTTCCCGAAGAAAAGTGCACCTTTCGAGGCTATAATACACCGGAACACCCCAGACATCCTCCTCTGGAGTTAAAACTTGAAGTATTACATCGTTGCTTTGAACAGGGAGAAGATGTACAATCAGTATCAAATGAAGTGGGGTACAGCACGGCCAGTATATATGCATGGCGGCGGAAATACATCCAGAAAGGTGCATCAGCGTTAATGAATCCACCTAAGGAGAGAAGCAGAGGAAAACTGACAGGAGGCAAGCCTGCATCCTCAAGGGAACTTGATGAGCTGAACGCAAAAATCCAGGATATGCAGCTGGAAATCGATATTTTAAAAGAAACAATTGAAGTGCTAAAAAAAGACCCCGGCATCAGCAGAGCGCCCCTGAAAAACAGGGAGAAGGCAGTGATTGTTGATGCCCTAAAGGGAAAATATCCACTGCCTGCCTTACAAGAAAAACTTAAAATGGCGAAGAGCAGCTACTACTATCAAAGAACACGTGTCAGTTTTTCTGCAAAACACGAAGATGATCGCAGGGCTATTGCAGCGATATTCCATGATAACAAACAACGATATGGGTATCGTAGAATTAAGATGGTATTGAACCGAGGGGGTTACATACTGTCGGAAAAGATAATACGGAGAATCATGCGTGAAAATGGGTGGCGAGTGAAAGGCAAAAGCGAAAAGAAATACTGCTCCTACAAAGGAGAAATCAGCCCGGAAGTCCCGAATCTCATCCAAAGGGATTTCAAAGCCGACAAACCAAACCAGAAGTGGCTGACCGATGTGACAGAGTTCTCTATTCCAGCAGGAAAGATATATTTGTCCCCGATGATTGATTGCTATGATGGTATGCCAGTGGCATGGAGCATTAGCCGTAGGCCAGATGCACAACTGGTCAATACGATGCTTGATTGCGCAATCCGTACTCTTCCGCAAAACGCACACCCCATCGTCCATTCGGATCGGGGATGTCACTACCGATGGCCCGGCTGGATCGAACGAATGTGCAGAGCCGGGCTGGTCAGGTCAATGTCTAAAAAGGGATGTTCTCCAGACAATTCAGCCTGTGAAGGATTTTTTGGAAGAATGAAGAACGAGATGTTCTATGGCCGTTCCTGGCAAGGCGTGACATTGGAGGAGTTCATCCAACAGGTCAATGATTATATGATATGGTATCGAGACACTCGAATCAAGGTATCTCTTGGTGGTATGAGCCCAGCGGAATTTCGAATCAAAATGGGGGTAACCGTTTAGTCCAATAATTCGTCCGCACCCCCATATAAACGGCATATTGCTGCAGGAATGTCCGTTCCTTTTCACTGGCCGGCTGGGCGGCGGCGCTGTCGTAATAATTCCAGGGATAGAGCTCCACATCGTTCGCCGCCGCTCCCGGCACCGGCTGGAGAAGCTCCTCGGAAAGAGCCGCCACCTCTCTGTCGTAGGTCGGGAACCAGAACTCCAGGCCGAAGGCCGCGCCCAGCCCCACCGCCAGCACCAGCGCGGAGATAAGGAGGGTTCGGAGAAGCCCGGCATCCAGTTTCTTACCCTTCATGTTCCGTCCCCTCCTTTTCCCAGGTCAGCATAATCCGCGTCCCCT
>CALYAR010000017.1 GCA_944393585.1 uncultured Clostridia bacterium
CTCCGTTCGCTCACTTGCAAATTTTTACCGGACTGTTATAATGTTAGTCGTATATACCATATGTCCATAATCATCGAAACAATTCGTTTGGAATAATAGAAAGGAGCCAAGGTATGGACCTGCAAGAATATCTGCCGTTTTGGCAGGATTTAACCGCTCATCAGAGAGCTGTATTGAGTCGTTCTGTTACCAAGCGAACGGTTCCGGAAGGCACTCTGCTGCACAGCGGAGCCGACGACTGCGTGGGACTTTTTTTAGTCCTGCATGGGATGCTCCGGGCTTATATGGTTTCACAAGAGGGACGCGAAGTAACCTTATACCGGCTTTTGGAACGTGACATCTGCCTCTTTTCCGCCGGCTGCATGTTAAACAGCGTTGACTTTGATATTTATGTGGAAGCCGTACAGGAGACGGAATTTTTGCATATCCCCACCGATGTCTATCAAAAATTCATGCAGGATTCCCTCCCCGTGGCCCGGTATACCAATGAATTAATGGCCTCCCGTTTTTCTGATGTGATGTGGCTATTGGATCAGGTGCTCAATAAGAAACTGGATTCCCGCCTGGCTGCTTTTTTGTTAGAAGAAAGTGATCTGCAGGGCACTCCGGTTATTTCCATAACGCAGGAAACAATCGCCCGCCACCTGGGGACGGCACGGGAAGTTGTGACCCGTTTGCTCCGGTATATGGCGGCAGAAGAGCTAATTACCCTTTCCAGAGGCCAAGTGGCGATTAAAGATTTGAAAAAGCTCGAAACGCTTGCCGCCGACAGCCGCCGGTAAGGCTGTGTGACAATGTCACAGACAAAAGGTTCTCATTTCCATATAATAAAAACAGATAGTGAAACAAAACAAATCGATCAAAATGTTTTCTATATGAAAGGAGAATGGATATGTCAGTTTTAGCAGTAACGAATAAAAATTTTAATTCCGAAGTAATAGGTTCCAGCCGCCCTGTTTTGGTGGATTTTTGGGCTCCGTGGTGCGGCCCCTGCCGGATGCTCTCTCCCATCGTCGATGACATCGCACTGGAACAAAAGGAAATCTTGAAAGTAGTCAAAGTCAATATCGATGAAGAGCCGGAGCTGGCGCAAAAATTCGGCGTTATGAGCATTCCTACACTGGCAATCATCAAAAATGGTAAGGTCGTAGCTACTTCCGTTGGCGCAAAGCCGAAAAACATGGTGGAGGACTGGATCAAAAAAGCGAAATAACAGAATGAACTTTTTCGAATCATTTCCATTCTTTTAAGAAAACGCAAAACATACCAGACATTTTCTTAAAAGGAACATATTAAAAAAGGATTCGAACAAACAGGGCTTGCAAAACATACAAAAAGGGAGCCGGAATTTTATGAGATAAAAATCCGGCTCTCTTGAGCGTGTCGATAAAGTCGACACGCCAAAATAAGAACTCGACCCGCTATGGCAATCAAAGATTGCCAGCGGGTACCCCGAAACCTTGTTGCTTCGCATTAAAAGCCCGCTTCGCTCATGCTTTTATTTTGAAACAAGGGGTTACGCTCGCGCGGCGCTCACCGCGCCAGCCCTTGATAGGAGCGG
The DNA here is from genome assembly GCA_944393585.1 of uncultured Clostridia bacterium. Classification (GTDB taxonomy): domain Bacteria; phylum Bacillota; class Clostridia; order CALYAR01; family CALYAR01; genus CALYAR01. The sequence goes on from CALYAR010000017.1 coordinate 1,562, forward strand.
ATTTCAAGGCACATGTCCTTGAAATCCGCAAATTCATGTTAAGGGGCAAAACCCCCTTAACAAACCCCATTTATTAAATTACAATACTTTTTCGGCTCCCTTCCATCTATCTTAAAATTTATTTCCCGAAAATGCACATATGTTTCACACAAAATCGTATGATACGGTTTGAAAAAGCAAACATTCCGTTTTAGGACTTGAATCAATCTCCCAAACTGGCCGATCTATTTTCATATATATAACTTTCGTTTTTTTCTTACATTGCTTTCCCGTTTCCAACAGAGGCATTCACTTCTGCTTTTTTCTCGATCGCACGGTTGCGGAAATAGAGACCCATATCGATGGTGATCTCCACGATATTTAACACATAGAAGAACCAGCTCAAGTAAAACAGCCAGTCCAGCGTAGTGCCGGCAGCACCGGCCTCATACCAAAGTATAAACTTGCGGACAATACCAAATACATAGCCAATCCAGATAAAGAACTCAAAAAACAAACTCTTTCCTTTCGTTGACCGGGAACGATAGGAACGTACGATGGAAAGCGGCCAGGATATTCCAAAACACAATATCATTAAGGCCTCTAAAATGTCTGTCATAACGAATCAATACTCCTTTTAAATCTCAATTATTTGACAGCAGACAGGCCGCGTTCACCTGCGGCCCGTAAGCTGAAAAACCCCTTTTTATTTTCTGCGCGCATAGTTCGGCAGAAGCTTCGGCGATACGATATCGCTTTCGATTCCAGCCTGCTTCCTTTCCTCTGCAAAGCGCGTTACATGCTCCAATGTGAGCTTGCCGCAGGTAACTTCCTTGGACTTTTGGGAAGCGTTTCTGCCCGCGTTGCGGCCGAATACAATAATATCCAAAAGGGAGTTGCCCATAAGCCGGTTTCTGCCGTGGATTCCTCCGACGGCTTCTCCCGCGACAAACAGGTTTTCCACTCTCGTCATACCGTCCGGCGTTATGTCGAGGCCGCCGTTCTGATAATGCAGGGTCGGATAAACCAGAATCGGCTCCTTGCGGATGTCAATCCCGTATTTGCCGAACATACGCATCATAGCGGGAATCCGCTTTTCAATCGTGCCTTCCCCATTTTTGAGCTCGATCATGGGAGTATCCAGCCAAACGCCGACGCCGTCGGCCGTATGGACGCCCTTCTGGTTCGTCGAACACTCACGGATGATGGAAGCCGCCGACACGTCGCGCGTCTCCAGCGGGTGCATGAACGCCTCGCCGTCCACATTGATGAGCTTTGCACCCAGCGAGCGAACCTTTTCCGTAACCAGCGCACCGAAGATCTGCTCCGGATACGCCGCGCCCGTCGGATGGTACTGGAGCGTATCGGCATACAGAAGCTTCGCGCCTGCGCGGTAACCTAAAATCAGGCCGTCTGCCGTTGCGCCGTAGTGGTTCGAGGTCGGGAATCCCTGATAGTGGAGCCGTCCGGCGCCGCCTGTTGCAATGATGACGGTCTTGGCCCGCGCAATTAAAATCTCTTCGGTTTCCATGTTCATCAGAACCGCTCCGGCAGCTCTGCCGTTTTCATCTAAAATCAGTTCGATGGCTGCGGTGAAGTCCACCACCGGAATCTGCCGGTTTAATACTTCGTCGCGCAGGGTGCGCATGATTTCTGCACCGGAATAGTCCTTTGCCGCGTGCATGCGCTTGCGGGAGGTTCCGCCGCCGTGGGTGGTAATCATCGTACCGTCGGCATCTTTATCAAATTCTACACCGAGGTTATTGAGCCACTGGATCGCTTCCGGCGCTTCATTGACCAGTTTATACAAAAGCTCCGGCTTTGCCGCAAAGTGGCCGCCGCCGAATGCGTCCAGATAGTGGATTGCAGGCGAGTCGTTCGGCTTATCCGCCGCCTGAATGCCGCCTTCGGCCATCATGGTGTTGGCGTCGCCCATGCGCAGCTTGGTTACGACCATAACCTTCGCGCCGTTGTTGTCCGCTTCGATGGCAGCCGACGCGCCTGCGCCGCCGCCGCCGATGATGAGGACGTCTACATCGTAATCGACCTTAGCAAGGTCGATGGAATCGGGATTTACACGGCTGTTCGCCTGAAGCAGGGCGCAAAGCTCCGTGGGAACCTTTTCGCCTTTGTTCGGGCCGATTTGGAGCACCGCAAATTCGTCTTTTTTATAATCCGGATGGTAAGTGGCAAGGAGCGTATCCTTTTCTTCCGCCGTCATCCTTCTTGGCTCCAGGACAGCGTTGGCTTCCCGGTTTGCCTCGACTTTTTTCATGGACTCGATCATTTCACTGGTATACATCTTCCTCACCCTCCTTATTGCTCAATTTCTCGGTTGTTATAGAGCTCTTTAAGCTCTTCGATCGGCTTTTGCATAAGCCCTTCCAGAAGTTCGCGGAAGTCGCCGTTCTGGATTTCCTTCACGCGGTTTTCCAGATGTTCGGACTTCGGCGCAAGGTACTTCCCGTTCAACCGGCGCGCCAGCAGCGCAACCTGCGGATGGGAAATCCCGGCGGGACAGCGGGAAGAACAAATGCCGCACATGACGCAGTCAAACGACTCCTCGGCACACTTTTCGTATTCGCCGCGCTGTGCATAGGCGATGTACTGCATAACATTTAAGCCCTGCGAGCAGCTCTTGGTGCAGGCGTTGCAGCCAATGCAGCTGTAAATCTCCGGATAAAGCTGCATCATGATCTGCTCGGTGGGTTTGATTTTTTCAATATCATAAATTTCCTTCACCAATGGGAAGAAGGGAAGTGTCGCTACATACATATTGTCCTGCACCTGAGTCTGGCAGGCGAGACAGGCTTTCAATTCCTTGTCGCCCCGGATGCGGTAGATGGTTGCGCACGCACCGCAGAAGCCGTTCCGGCAGCCGCAGCCGCGGACCAGCTGATAGCCGGCATATTCCAGCGCGCCCATGATGGTGAGGTTTGCAGGCACTTCATACTGCTTGCCCATGAGAAAAACGTGAACCATATTTTCCATGCTCTTTTCTCCTTATCAATATTCGTTGGGAAGCTCGTCGAGCTCGTCAAAGCGGAATACCGGGCCGTCCTTGCAGACGTATTTGTCCCCGATGTTGCATCTTCCGCATTTTCCGACGCCGCATTTCATCCGAAGCTCCATAGTGGTATAAACCTGTGTTTCTGAAAAGCCCAGTTCCTTGAGCCCTGCGAGGGTAAACTTAATCATAATGGGCGGGCCGCACATGAGTACGGTCTTATTGAGGTCGGGCTGCAATTCCTTTACATAATTGGGCACAAAGCCGACATGGCCGTCCCATCCCTCCTGGGGATTGTCGATGGTGAGATTGACTTCCACGCCTTCATCCTTCATCCACTCGTTCAAAATCTCCTGGTAATCCACCAGGTCATCCTTCGAACGGGAGCCGTACACGATCTGGATCGATCCGTAGTTTTCCCGCTTGTCACGGACGTAGTTGATGACGGAGCGCAGCGGGGCAAGCCCAATTCCGCCTGCGATGAAGAGCAGGTCTTTTCCTTTCAGCGCTGTTTCCACGGGAAATCCGTTTCCGTACGGCCCCCGCACAGTCACCTGCTGTTCCGGCTCAATCATATGGAGCCAGCTCGTAAGACAGCCGCACTTTTTAATGCTGAATTCCATATATTCGGTATTGGTCGGGGAGGAGGTAATGGAGAACATACCCTCGCCGACGCCCGGTACCGATACCATTGCGCACTGGCCCGGAATATGCTCAAACAGCTTTTTGCCGTCTGTTCCGACCACGCGGAACGTCTTTACGTCCGGCGTATCCTGGCGGATGTCCGTCACAACGCCGATTCTTGGGATTAATGTTTCTTTTTCCATCCTTACTCCACCTCCAATGCTTTCATGACTTTTACAATGTTCATCGAAATCGGGCACTTTGCAAGGCAGCGCCCGCAGCCGACACAGCCGTATTCCCCGCCGTTGTTGTTGGGGAAATAGACCAGTTTGTGCATGAAGCGCTGGCGGAAACGTTCCAGCTGGGTAAGCCGCGGGTTTCCGTGCGCCATTTTGGTAAAGTCGGAGTACATGCAGCTGTCCCAGCAGCGGAAGCGCTTCACTCCGTTCCCCGTATCAAAGTCGCGGATGTCGTAGCACTGGCAGGTGGGGCAGACAAACGTACAGGCCCCGCAGCCCAGGCAGGACGAGGACAGCTCCGCCCATTTGGGAGAATTGAATACCTTCATCAGATCCACATCGTTAAACTTTTCCGTGCTGACGTTTGCAAGCGGCAGTTTCTTCATGACCGCGCGGGTTTGTTCCTGCTGTGCCTCCACCTTTTCGGAACCGGCCTCTGTTAAAAACTCTGCCATATCGGAGAGCAGCTTTTCTCCCTTTTCCGTATTCGCCTGCAAAAACAGCTCCTCTTCCGTCATCCAGGCAGATACGTCCCCCTCCGGGGCGGCCGCGTCAATACCAAAAGTCTGGCAGAAGCAGGTTTCTTCCGGCCGGGTGCAGGCAAGGCTTACAATCGTGCCGTGCTCGCGGCGGGATTTATAGTAGGTGTCAACCGGATCAGCCAGAAACACTTTGTCTAAAATGGAAAAGCTTCTTGCATCGCAGGCACGCACGCCGAATACCACAAAGTCCTCTTTTTCCGTCCGCGGGTCGATGATCTCGATGTTTTTGCCCTTCATCTTAAAATCGACCAGGTTTTCCGTCTGGGGGAAGAAAAAGTCCTTGGCGCTCCGGGCCGTGTTTAATGCGCGGCTCATCTTCACGCCCTTTTTCCATGGCTGAAACTGCGCCTGGCCGCCGTTGTCCACCGGCAGGTACAGAGCCTGCTTTGCCGCAAGCGCGGCAAAAAAATCATTTAATTTGCTCAAAGGAAGCGATTGCATCAGCGGTTTCCTCCCCTCTGATAGATAATGCTCGGCTCTGCGTCGTCTTTGGTGTAATCCGTGAGCGGGCACTTTGTTTCCAAATCCTCGCCCGCCTGGTATTCGCCGTAGAGCTCGTTGATATCTTTGATAAATTTCCGGTTCAACAGGTGAAGCGGGATATTCTGCGGACAGACGCGCGAGCACTCGCCGCAGTCCGTGCACCGTCCCGCAACGTGGAACGCGCGGATGATGTGGAACATATTTTCCTCAAACGAATCCGCCGCGGCCTTGTTTGCCACTCCCGATGCATCGTTGTCAAATACGCACTTCTCGCAGGAGCAGGCGGGGCATACGTTGCGGCAGGCGTTGCAGCGGATACAGCGCGACAGTTCCTTGCGCCAGAACGAAAACCGTTGATCCGGCGTCATGGATTCGAGCTTTTCCACCATCCTAAAGCGGGGTGCCCCGGTCACTTCGCCCTCTTCGCCAAACAGCTCGTCATAGATCACATGCTTTTTGCTCTTGCAGTTCTGACAGCGCTCGGCCATTGCTTCATTCTTCGGAACCGTTTCCTCGCCGTACAGCGTGGAAACCGTTACTGTCTCTCCGTCGCACGACATTCCCGTAATGCCGTGGATTCCCCGCGAACGGATCGCGTTCGCATTGACCTTTCCCGTACACGGAACGCCGATCACATAGACGTTCTCGCGCAGGATCCGGTGCTCCTTTAACAGTTCGTTGAAGCTGTAAGTGTCGCAGGGTTTTAAGAACACCAGGATTTTCCCTTCCTTGCGGGATTCTTTAATCATATATTTCGAGAGATTGGCTTCGCAGAAATCATCGTAGCGGAAGTCCTTTTCCAACTCCTCCGAGGAGGCAAAGACGGCCGGAGTCATATCGTAGCCGAATTCGCCGGCTTTCCAGCCCATGACGCGGCTGACCGTGCCGTCCGCCAGAAGCTGCTTCGCACGTTCGATCAGTTCTCTTTGCATCGTAAATCCTCCAATCTCTTGTTTTCTCCAAGTTTCGTCACCGTCTCCACAAACTCGTTCATGGTGGCGGCAAACTTCGCGCCTTCCGCAGCCGAGACCCACTCGACGCGGGTGCGTTCCTTCTCAATGCCCAGATAGTCCAGCATCGAGAACAAAAGCGTCATTCTCCGGCGCGCAAAATAGTTGCCAGAGGTATAATGGCAGTCGCCCGGATGGCAGCCGCACAGGATCACCCCGTCCGCGCCGCGCTGGAACGCACGCAGGATGAACATGGGGTTGATCCGGCAGGAGCAGGGCACGCGGATGATTTTTACATCGGCCGGATAATTGAGGCGGTTCGTTCCCGCGAGATCCGCGCCGGCATAGGAACACCAGTTGCAGCAAAACGCGATGATTTTGGGTTTGAATTCGTTGTTTACTTGCATATTGCATCCACCTCCGCCATGATCTGCCGGTTCGAGAAGCCTTTTAAGTCCATTGCGCCGGACGGGCACGCTACCGTGCACGCGCCGCAGCCCTGGCAGACCGCTTCATTGACCGACGCCACGCGCCGGATCGCAATGGTCCGGTCGGGCATTTTAAACTCTTTGTCCGAATAGGTGATCGCACCGTACGGACATACCTTTTCGCAGGAGGAACAGCCGTTGCACATCCACTCGTCCGAATGGGCAACGCAGGGGTTGCACGTCAGCTTATCCTTGACTAGAAGGCCGATAACCTTCGCCGCGGCCGCGCTGGCCTGCGACACGGTCTCCGGAATGTCTTTCGGTCCCTGGCAGGTACCCGACAGGAAAATACCCGCCGTCGGGCTTTCCACCGGACGCAGTTTCGGATGCGCTTCCGTAAAGAAGTCGTTCGTATCCATGCTGGCGGTCAGCATCGTCGCGAGCGGGCGCGCCGTCTTGTCCGGCTCGATCGCCGCGGCCAGGACAACCAGGTCCGCATTGATCTTGAGCTGCTCGTTGGAAATCAGATCGGACGCCTGTACCAGAAGCGTGCCGTCGGCACGCGGAGCAACCTTTCCGACCATGCCCTTGATATAGTGTACGCCGTACTCTTCCACCGCGCGGCGGTAGAATTCGTCAAAGTTCTTGCCAGGTGTACGGACATCGATATAAAATACATACACATCCGTATCCGGATATTTTTCCCTTGTCAGCATGGCGTGCTTTGCCGTGTACATACAGCAGATTTTCGAGCAGTATTCCTTTCCGCAGCCCGATGTGTCACGGCTGCCGACGCACTGCACGAACACGATGGTGTGCGGGTGCTTTCCGTCGGACGGACGCAGAAGCTGTCCGCTGGTCGGGCCGGCGGCATTGGTCAGCCGCTCGAACTCCAGCGACGTGATGACGTCCTTGCTCTGGGAATAGGCGAACTCGTCATAGCGGTCGAGCTTGATCGGGTTGTAGCCCGTAGCGACCACGATAGCGCCGTATTCCTGCTCGATAAACTCGTCCTTCTGCTTGTAATCGATTGCGCCCGCGGTACATACTTTGGCGCAGACGCCGCATTTTCCGTTTTTCAGCATATTGCAGTGCTCCGGATCGATGGTAGCGACTTTCGGCACCGCCTGTGCAAACGGGATATAGACCGCGGTACGGTTGTTCATGCCGAGGTTAAACTCGTTCGGCACCTTTTTCATCGGACATTTTTCCGTGCAGATGCCGCAGCCCGTGCACTTCGTCTCGTCGACGTAGCGGGCCTTTCTTTTAATGGTAACGCGGAAGTTTCCGACAAAGCCTTTGACGTCGGTCACTTCGCTGTAAGAATAGATCTTGATGTTTTCGTTCTGCGCGCAGTCCACCATTTTGGGAGTTAAGATACAGGCCGCGCAGTCGAGCGTGGGGAAAGTCTTATCAAGCTGGGTCATCTTCCCGCCGATGGTCGGCTGTTTTTCTACAATATCAACCGGGAAGCCCGCTTCCGCGATGTCGAGCGCGGTCTGGATTCCGGCGATTCCGCCGCGGATGACCAGCGCGCGCTTGGTGACCGGGCTCTCACCCGCTGTGAGCGGTGCGTTTAAGTGCACTTTCGCAATGGCGGCCTTTCCCAAAATAATGGCCTTCTCCGTCGCGGTGGGCATATCCTTGTGAATCCACGAGCACTGCTCACGGATGTTTGCAATTTCAACCAGGTAGGGGTTTAATCCGGCCGAGGTCGCGGCCTTGCGGAAAGTCGCCTCGTGCATACGGGGCGAGCAGGAGCATATGACCGCGCCGGTCAGCTGATAGTCGCGGATGGCATCTTTGATCATATTCTGCCCGGCCTCAGAGCACATATAGGGATAGTCGGCGGAGAAAACAACGCCCGGCTCTTCTTTCAGCGCCTCCGCGACGGCATGGACATCCACAGTGCCTGCGATGTTCGTGCCGCAATGGCATACAAATACGCCGATTTTCTGCATGGTTTTTCTCCTCCTTACTTACTGTATTTTCGGAATGCGCTCACGATTGCCTGCTGCGGCAGGTCTTCATCGAGCACTTCCGGGATGGTTTCGGGTTTTAAATGGTTCTGTCCCTGCTGGCGGATCACTGCAAGGCGGATCGCCTCAACCAGCTTCGCCGGTTCCACGTTGCGCGGGCACCGTTCCACGCAGGCAAAGCAGGACAGGCAGTGGTAAAGCGAATCGGCCGACTTTAGAAGCGGTTCGATCTCGCCTTTTTCCACCATATAAACGAACTGGTGGGGATGATACTCCATCTCTTCATAGGAAGGACAGGTGGCGGAACACTTTCCGCAGCGCATACATTTTAACGGGTTGACCCCGCTGATCCGGATGATCTCTTCTTTACTGACCTGCGCCATCGCACGCGCCTCCTTCCTTCACGCCGAGCGCCTCTGCGAGAAGCTCGGTAAAGTAATATACCGGGACGTCATAGCCGTCCGTGTTCTTATTTAAGTTGTACAGGCAGAGCGGACAGGCAGTAATAATCATTTCTGCGCCGCACTCCTTTGCACTCTCCAACACCGCGCCGCTCCGGCGGTTGGCAAGCTCACGGTTCTCCAAGGTCACATAGCCGCCGCAGCATTCGTTCCGCATAGGATAAACCACGGCCTCCGCGCCCAGTGCGCGGATGAAGTCCTCAATAATGGTGGGGTTTTCCGGGTTGTCCATTTGCAGGACGCTGCCGGGACGCAGCAACAGGCAGCCGTAATAGGCGGCGATTTTTCTACCCTTAAGCGGGTTTTTGACCTGCTTTGCCAGCTCGCCAAACCCAACGGTGTCGCGCAGAAGCTCCAGATAGTGGATCACCTTTGTCTCCCCGCCGTAAGCCTCGTCTGGCTGCATGTAATTGTTTGCCTTGGTGCGGATATTCTCATCTGCCGCCATGTCGTGATTGACCTGCTTTAACACATTATGACAGGCCGAACAGAGCGTCACCAAATCATGCCCGAGCGCCTTAGCGGAAGCCAGCGCGCGCACCGAGGACAGCTTGGTCGCGATCTCGTCCTTCGCCATGGGATAAACGCCGCCGCAGCACTGCCATTCCGGAAGCTCTTCGAGCGTAATCCCGAGCGCTTCGGCCGAGAGACGCGCGTACCGGTCGAGCTCTTTCGCCTTGGTTTTCAGTGTGCAGCCGGGATAATAACTAAAAATCATGGTCGCATTTCCTTTCTAAAAACTGATCTGTATGGGGGAAAAGACGTTCCCCCTTTTCATCATCTATTGAAATAACTTTGAAAAATTTATACCATCTGCTCCGGATGGAACACTTCGTCGAATTTTTCCTCTGTCAAAAAACCAAGCGCCACACACGCTTCCTTGAGCGAGATATTTTCCTTATATGCCTTTTTCGCCGTCTTGGCTGCATTCTCATATCCAATGTAGGGATTTAAGGCCGTTACCAGCATGAGTGAATTGTGGAGGTTGTGGTGCATTTTTTCGCGGTTGGCCCGGATGCCCACTACGCAGTTGTCATGGAAGGAAACCATTACTTCGGCCAGAAGGCGCGCCGACTGCAGGAAATTGTAAATGCAGACCGGCATGAACACGTTCAACTCAAAGTTTCCCTGGCTGGCCGCCATTCCGACTGCCACATCGTTGCCCATGACCTGCACCGCTACCATCGTAACCGCCTCGCACTGGGTCGGATTGACCTTGCCCGGCATAATCGACGAGCCCGGCTCGTTTTCCGGAATCTGGATCTCGCCCAAACCGTCCCGCGGGCCGCTGGCAAGCCAGCGGACGTCGTTGGCAATCTTCATGAGATCCGCCGCCAGCGCCTTCATTGCGCCGTGTGCAAAGACCAGTTCGTCCTTGCTGGTGAGGGCATGGAACTTATTCTCCGCCGTAACAAATTTCTTCCCGGTAATCTCGGAAACCGCTTCGGCCACTTTCGTATCAAACCCCTTCGGCGCGTTTAAGCCCGTTCCGACGGCGGTTCCGCCCAAAGCCAGTTCGCGCAGTTCTTCCACTGCGAGAAGAAGCATTTTTTTATCCTTTTCCAAAGAGGAACGCCAGCCGCTTATTTCCTGGGAAAACGCAATCGGCGTCGCGTCCTGCAAGTGGGTGCGGCCGCTCTTGATCACGCCTTCGTTTTCCTTCTCCAGACGGCGGAAGGTGGCAGTCAGCTGGTCGATCGCGGGAATTAATTTATCTTCGATCATCAGCACTGCCGAAATGTGCATTGCCGTTGGAAATGTGTCGTTGGAGGACTGGCTCATATTGATGTCGTCGTTGGGGTGGAGCAGCTTTTTCCCTGCAATTTCATTGCCGCGGTTGGCAATGACTTCATTTGCATTCATGTTGGACTGCGTGCCGCTTCCCGTCTGCCAGACGACCAGCGGGAAGTGCTCGTTCAAACTGCCGCTTATCACCTCGTCGCAGGCGGTGCAGATGGCCGCCAGCTTTTCATCCGTCATTTTTTCCGGCTTTAACTCGTGGTTCGCAATCGCGGCCGCCTTTTTTAAAATGCCGAACGCATGCGTGATTTCGCGCGGCATGGTTTCAATGCCAACGCCGATTTTGAAATTTTCATGGCTCCGCTCGGTCTGTGCGCCCCAGTATTTATCCGCCGGGACTTTTACCTCGCCCATCGAATCGTGTTCCATCCGAAATTCCATACTGTAACTCTCCTTTATCTTTCTCAACCTGCGCCGCTCAGCCGATATGCAGGTTGCTGATTACGTTCTTCAGGCTGTCTGCACTCTTATGGAGCAGCGCCTGTTCCTCCTGTGTTAAGGGAGCGACCAGCTTGCCCTTGATTCCGCCGCGGCCGACAACCGCCAGCGTGCTCAGACAGACATCCTCAATGCCGTACTCGCCGTGCATCATCGTGGAAACCGTTAAGGTTGTATCAATCCGGCTGAACAGGCATTTGCAGATGTGCGCAACCGAGGCAGAAACCGCATAGAAGGTAGCGCCTTTGCGCGCAATAATTTTTGCGCCCGAAGTCCGGATATAATTTTCTACTTCTTCAAAAATGAGTTCCGGACTCTTAATGTCTTTGTCGGTCAAGCATTTGCTGTACTGATCGATTGCAACATTGGAAATGTTGCCGAGCGACCACGGAACAAAAGAGGTATCCCCATGCTCGCCGAACACATACGCATGAACGTTCTGCTGATTGATATGGTAATATTCCGCCAGACGCGAACGCAGACGGGCCGTGTCCAGAATAGTTCCCGACCCAATGATGCGCTCTTCCGGCAGGCCGGAAGTCTTGCAGAACTGATAGGTTAAGATATCAACGGGATTGCTTACGATAATGTAGATGGCGTCCGGCGCATGTTTTACAATCTCGGGAATAATGCTTTTGGTAATATTCACATTGGTCTGCGCCAGATCCAGGCGGGATTGGCCAGGCTTTCTGGCCACGCCGGAGGTTAAGATGACAATATCAGAGTCTTTGGCATCCGCATAGCTGCCGGCATAAATCGTTGCCGGCGAACAGAAGGGCGTTCCCTGCCGGATATCCAGCGCCTCTCCCAATGCCTTTTCCGTGTTGATATCGACTAAGACAATCTCCGAGGCCGTTCCATTTACAACCAGCGTATAAGCAATGGTTGAGCCAACGCTTCCCGCTCCGATGATGGTTACTTTATTGCTCATAGTTCTCTCTCTTTCCTCATGATTTTTATTTTGATACTGTTGTAGTTTCGCAGCGGCAACGCTTTTTCCAGAAAAACGATTGCAGCGGTTCGATTTTTATGGAAAAAGCCTTTCCTGCTGCGCATCTATATAAAGCGTTCCCTTCCTTATGCTTCGGAAAAAGGCGGCTCTATTTTTTCATTCCTGCTTTCCTCTTTGTTCATACGTTCGAGCAGCCGATTCGATAAGGCGGCAAGCGATGCCGCAATGTTCTCATTTTGCAGTAAGATCCCCTCCGGGACCCGCAGGTGGACAGGGGCAAAATTCAAAATTGCCATAATCCCGTTTTCTACCATCAGGTCACAAACCGACTGGGCGCTTTCTGCCGGAACGGTAATAATACCAATTCGGATGTTCAGCCGCCTGCACAAATCGCCGAACCGCGGCAGGCCGAAAATGGCCTTCCCGCCCTGGGTTTCTCCTTCCAGGGATTCCTTAATGTCAAATCCCGCTACAATGTTTAAGCCGTATTCAGAAAAACCTTTGTAGTCCAAAAGCGCCCTGCCCAGTTTTCCAGCGCCGACGATCACTGCGTCCGCAACATCGTTGTAGCCTAAAAATGCAGCCAGTTCCCGAATCAGGTCGGATACGACATACCCAACCTTTGGCCGGCCTGCTTTGCTGACCGCCGCCAGATCCTTGCGCACCTGAACCTCTCCCATGTCGAGCGCCGCCGCGATCGCGGTAGCTGAAATATGAACGGGTCCCTGGGGCGAAAGCGATTTCAAATAAGTGAAATAAACCGGCAGCCGCTTTAATGTCGCCTGCGAAATTTCCTTCACTTCCATAGCATCCGCCTCCTTTTTGCATTCCACAGCACATTGTTTTTTCGCTTTTCGACACAGCGTACCAAGAAAGGATAATTTTCCGCTTTCTTTTCTCCGCCGATTCATCATACCATACATTCTGACAGATTTCAATGAAATTCGATAAAATTTTATCGATAAATTTTTCCTTATTTGCAGATACTCTGAATTTGTTGCTGGATTCTGCAATTTCCCCCTGGTTTTAGGAAAAAAGCAATTTGCGGCTATATGCCTGGAATGCAGGCAGATCAGTTCTCACCGCGGTACAGGCGCACCGGTTTTTTCTGCCCAAAGATCATTTCTGCCAATTCCTTTGAAGTTTGAGGGCACTCCGGAAACACCATGCCGCCGCGGCCAAAATCCTCTGTCTGGTGCAGATCGGAGCCCGCCGTTTTTACCAGACCGAATTTGTCGGCCCACAGTTCGGCGATGTCATTGCGCGAGTCATGACGGGGATTGCCGTTGTATACTTCTATCCCATCGAGCAAATTCGGACTCTTGACTGTCATTTTGTTTCGGAATGGATGTGCCTGGACAATATAAACTCCATTTGCATGCAGCAGCTCTGCCGCTTCCTCAAACGAATAATAGGCAAACGGTACTTCGTACAAAAGCTCTTCGGTTACTCCAAACAGCAAATAATCGTTGGCAGAATCCAAAAACGTTGCCTCTGCGCCCAGAATCACAGTCTTTTTTCCCTCAAGCCTTGCCCAAACTTCACGATAGGGCAGAAGATACTGATCGATCTTTTTCTTCCAATTCGGCGCGTCAATGCGGGTTAGGGTCTGCGGGGTAAAATGGTTGGTAATCATGACGCCGTCATATTGGGAATTTAGAAATAAGTCAGCAAATTGCGTTACAGATAATTTGGCGCAGTTGCTCGACGGGGCGACGTGGGAATGCAGCTCAAAAAGATATTCCTTGCTCATGAATCGATCTCTCCCTTTTTTTGGCTAAAACTTTGTGAATTATTAATCAAAGTTATTATATCATGGAACACAGCGGAAAGATAGCGAAATGTTCCACATAAAATAAATCGGAAAACAACCCTGTTTCGGGCAAAAATTCGAGAATATCAAAAGAGCCTTTCCAATATACATATAGTAATAAATTCTGTATAGAACCCATCAAGTGAGGAGGATAAAAGATGCAAGACACCTATAACATCTATGAGGATATTGCCCAACGGACGGACGGGGATATCTACATTGGGGTCGTCGGGCCGGTCCGGACGGGAAAGTCTACATTCATCAAGCGTTTTATGGATCTTCTCGTACTTCCCAATATGGACAATGAGTTCAAGGCGCAGCGTGCCATGGACGAAATGCCGCAAAGCGCGTCCGGAAAAACGATTATGACGACAGAGCCGAAGTTTATTCCCAATGAAGCAGTCAAAATCTCCTTGTCGGAAAATGCGAACTTGAAAATACGGCTGATTGACTGCGTCGGCTATCTGGTAGACGGCGCGCTCGGCGCGATTGAAAACGATGTTCCCCGCATGGTATCCACCCCCTGGCAGGAAGAGCCAATGCCCTTTGCCCAGGCTGCCGAAATGGGGACGAAAAAAGTGATCACTGAGCACTCGACCATTGGTTTGGTCATAACAACCGACGGAAGCATTACCGACATCAGCCGGGAAAGCTATATCGAAGCGGAAAACCGGGTCATCAGCGAGCTCAAAGAGCTCCACAAACCCTTTGTTGTACTCTTAAATTCCATGCATCCGGATGATACCGAGACTCGGACGCTCTGCAATTCTCTCCGGGAAGAACACGGCGTTCCCGTTCTTGCGGTCAACTGTCTGGAGCTCACGCGGGATAACATCACCGACATCATGGAAAATATCCTGTTCGAGTTCCCAGTCAATGAAATTTTCATTGAAACGCCCAAATGGATGGATACACTGGAAAATGACCACTGGCTGCCCAAGGAGCTGTTTGGGGCAGTATCCTCCGGAATTTCACAGATCACGAACATCCGCGAAGCCATTGAATGGTGCCGTAAAACGCAGGTAAGCGAAAACATCCGCTCGATCAGCGTAGAGGGAATGGACTTAGGCTCCGGCTGCGTTTCTGCTAAACTGGACACGGCGGAAAGCCTGTTCTATACCATTTTGCAGGAAAAGACCGGCCTTCAGATTGACGGCGACGACAGCCTGATTACCGTTCTGGAAGAATTATCGGAAATTAAAAAAGAATACGACAAGGTTGCCTTTGCCCTGCACGAAGTCAAAGCAAAAGGCTACGGCATTGTATCCCCGTCGATCGACGAGCTCACGCTGGAAGAGCCCAAGATTGTCAAGCAGGGCGGCCGCTACGGCGTGAAGCTCAAAGCCTCGGCTCCCAGCATTCACATGATCCGGGCGGATATCGAGACAGAGGTTTCGCCGATTGTGGGGACGGAAAAACAATCGGAAGAATTGGTCCACTACCTGCTTAAGGATTTTGAAATCGATCCCAAGCTCATCTGGCAGTCCAATATCTTCGGCAAATCCCTGCACGAACTCATCAACGAAGGCCTGCACAACAAACTCACACACATGCCGCAGGACGCACAGATCCGCCTGCAGGAGACCCTGCAGCGTATCATCAATGAGGGCAGCGGCGGATTAATCTGTATCATTTTATAAGAAAAAACAGGGCTCCATAGCAATCCTATGGAGCCCACTCTTTTCTATCTCATTTTATTGATTACGGATTTACGGTGATACTGTTCATAAACTGGTCAATGAGTTCCGAATCTCTGCCATCCGCCGAATTCATGACGATCAAGGCCATGTAAATGTTGGAATCATGGGAAAAGATTCGGATTTTACCCGGAAGCCCTTCTTCCATCTCCATGGAAACCTCCAGGCAGTCAATATCTCCCATCGGCACCGAAGTAATATCGTCCAGCAAGGTCAAGTTCCCACCGGTAATAAAGGAAGTTAACATCTCTTCTTCCAGCTGCGCACTGATGTCTTTCAATTCCTGCGTGGCCAGTATTCCATTGTATGCAAGAAGGAAGGTGCTGCATTTGCTCCCATCGCTCTGCATGGTCTCGTAGGAAACCGTAATCCCGCCGCCGGCATCAAGCATCTCAGAATCCTCTATCGTTTCGGCAGAGGGAATCTTCATAGAGACCATACCATCCGCAGTGGTATAGGTCTGCCAGTCCTCAAAATTAGTTCCTACATTCTGGTTTTGTATGGTCTGTACAATGCCGAATGCCGCTGCGGCAACTCCAACTGCCGCAATGACGGCACAGACCGCTAATACGGCCGGATTGGTTTTGCGGGTATTCTGCCGGATCATTTCAATGGGACGGTTATCCATAACTGCAGAATAAGTCTGAACCAGAGAATGGTATTGGAAGCAGCCGCGGATTCCGGCAATGAGTCCGATAAAGATCACAACCTTCATGGCATAGCTTACGATCTGCACCCCTCCTCCGGCACTGATTAGAACAATTGTATTGTAAATCGTCAGCAACGTATCCAAAGCAAATATCACCAATGCGATAATCGCACAGGCACGGCTGCGTTTATGTATCCCCAATGCCATGCCCATAAAAATCAGGCCATAGACGGCCAAAGCCGTTCCATTGTAACCGGCAAAAGCACTGTCGGCAATAAACAGCGGCAAAAAAGTCGCAACCGCTCCCAGGAGGATGTTTACAATTGAGATAAAAAGCGTAATCCCGACAGCCTCCCGCAGCAATTTATTGGACTGTGCCAGTTTCATTCCCACTACCGTCATCATCGTATCGGCGTCGGGCGCTCCCGCGGCATACGGCGGCATGCCCGGTTCCGTCTGCGGAGCCGGTGCGGTGTTCTCAAAATTTTGTGTTTCCATTGTGCAACTCCTTTTTTAATTTATTTCCCCAACCTCATTTTATCAGCTTTTCACCCATCCGGCAATGTGCAAAATATCCCTTCCTATTTGCACAAGCCGTTTTGTTTTTGGTAATTTTTACAATCTCATGACTCATGGATAGCTATCCAAAAAACAGCAGATCTTGCTCCCCCGAGCAAATCTTCTCTATCTAGGTACCGGCAGCACATACTGCCGTATTGCCTCGCTAACGCCATGCGCTTCATTGGATTTTGTCAAAAAGCGGGCGGCTTTTCTGGCCTCTTCCACAGCGTTTTCCATGGCAAAGGAATAATACGCCCACCGGAGCATGGCGGAATCGTTGTTGGAATCCCCAAAGGCCATGACCTCCTTCTCTCCAATGCCCAGTTCCCCGCACAGCCGTTTTAGCGCCGCACCTTTATCAATTCCCTTTGCATTGATCTCAATATTTCCCGGAATGGAAGTCGTAATCGTAAAACGGCCGTCTTTCTCCAGGTAGTTCATCACCGTTTCACAGTTTTGCTGCGGTACGGTCAGTACGCTGATCTTTTCAATTTCCTCATTCCTCAAAACCGTTTCGACATTTTCCACAAGGGTTATATTCTGAATCAATTCCGTCCGAAAGCGTTCCGACAGATGCGGGCTGACAAAACGCGGCAGATCGGCTTGTTCCAAATAGCTTTTTCCCCTGTGATACACTTCAAAGACCGCCCCATTTTCCTTTAAAACCTGATAGCAGGGCTGCCACAGGGGATAAGGCATTCCTCCGATCAAAGAATAAACTCCGTCCGAAATTCGGTACCAGGCGGCTCCGTTGGAAAAAATTGCATATTGGATGCCGTTGACCTGCTCTACGACATTCTGGAGTATCTCCCAGGTCCGCCCGCTGGCGATGACAGGGATCACCCCCTGTTTCACCGCTTCAGCAATCGCATTTTGTTCTTCCTTTGCGACCGTGCAATGGTCGTTCTGCAGCAGAGTCCCATCCAAATCTGCTGCAATCAGTTTTATTGCCATATTTTGCTTCTCCTCTTTGTATTCCGTGTTCTAATTCCTGCCTGCCCATTCAGTCTAAAATTTTAAGGGCCAAATAATTCCCGCAATTCAAGCCTGATTTCACTTTGATCTTTCGGGCCGCTGGTGATTCCTGCCCTTCATTTTACCGGAATTTATGAAAAAACGCAATGAAGAATTTCATTGCGTTTCGTACTATTTTCCGAGCTGTTCCATCCGGCGCGTCGCCTCGAGGACATCCTCGCGGTTTCCAAAGGAAGTAAGCCGGAAAAAGCCCTCGCCGTTGTTTCCAAAGCCGGCTCCCGGCGTGCCGACTACATTTGCCTTTTCCAGCAGGTAATCAAAGTAGTCCCAGCTTGTCATGCCGTCCGGGCACTGCATCCAAATATAGGGGGAATTTTCCCCGCCCGTATACGGGATTCCCAACGTGTTCAGCGCACGGCCAATGATTTTGGCATTTTCCAGGTAATATGCAATCGCCTGGCGCGTCTGCCTGTGCCCTTCTTCCGTAAAGACCGCCTCCGCGCCGCGCTGTACGATATAAGGCACGCCGTTGAATTTGGTTGTCTGCCTGCGAAGCCACAAACGGTTGAGCGCAACGCCGCTGCTTTCCAGTTCCATCGGTACGACGGTGTAGCCGCAGCGCGTCCCCGTAAAGCCGGCCGTCTTGGAAAAGGAGCCAAACTCAATCGCACATTTTTTCGCGCCTTCAATTTCATATATGCTGTGCGGCAGGGATTCATCCTGAATGAACGCTTCATAAGCAGCATCAAATAAAATAACGGCTTTGTGCTCGAGCGCATATTCCACCCATTTTTGAAGCTGTTCTTTGCGGTAGACCGCACCGGTCGGATTATTCGGCGAGCAAAGATAAATGATATCCGCGTCCATCTTTTCATCCGGCAGCGGCAGAAAACCGTTTTCTGCCGTTGCATTCATGTAGAGAATGTTCCGCCCCGCCATGATGTTGGTGTCAACATACACCGGATACACCGGATCCGGGATCAGAACCGTATTGTCCACTGAAAAAATATCCAAAATGTTGCCCAAATCGCTTTTTGCCCCGTCGCTGATGAAGATCTCGTGTTCTTCCAGCGAAACATTCCGCTTTTGATAATAAGCCGCCAGCGCCGACGCAAGGAACCCATACCCCTGCTCGGGGCCATAGCCGCGGAAGGTCTCCTTCTTCCCCATTTCTTTCACAGCTTTCTCCATTGCCTCAGTCACCGCCGGACAAAGCGGAAGGGTAACGTCCCCGATTCCCAGCCGGATCACATTTTTATCCGGATTCTGTTTTTTATAGTCTTCTACTTTTTTTGCAATGGTGGAAAACAAATAACTTTCCTTTAGGTTTAAGTAATTTTGATTGATATTCATGCTTTTTTGCTCCCTTCATAGGTAGCCGGCATTTTTCTCTTGTGTTCGCTTCGCCTGTGGTACCGGTCTATAATCGCTTTTGCTTCCGCGCTCGCTTCTCCTGTCATAATATAGCGGTCGATCTGGGCATAGGTGACGCCCATCTCCGCTTCATCCGTCTGTCCTTCAAACAAACCTGCCGACGGCGCCTTGCGGATGATATTGGAAGGCGCATGGAGGTACTCCAAAAATTCATAGACCTCTCCTACTGTTAAATCAGAAATAGGGTTAAAATCATAGGCACCGTCGCCCCATTTGGTAAAATAGCCCATATATGCTTCGCTTCGGTTTCCCGTTCCGGCCACCAGGGCATTTCGGCCCGCCGCAACGGAGTAAAGCGTCGTCATCCGAAGGCGCGGCGCCATATTGGTGAGCGCGGCAGAATTCAGCTCAGCCTTTGGAGTAATCGCATCCATCAGCGCCTGCTTTACCTCGCTTATGTCAATCGTGAGCGTTTCAATTTGAAACTGCTTTGCCACTTCCAGCGCGTCGTCCATATCCTCGCCGAAATTGCGCTTGGACTGGCAGGGCATTGCAATGCCGATGGTATTATCGCACGCCTTCTTGCACAAAATTCCGACCAGGGCGCTGTCCTTTCCGCCGCTGTTGCCGTATACAATGCCGCTGGCGCCCGATTCTTTTAACCGCTCCTTTATAAACTCCACACGGTTTTTGAGTTCCTCTTCGTAATTTCTCATTTTTTGTCACTCCTTCTGACGGTGGCCGCTACAAACTCCCGGAACAGGGGATGCGCCCGGTTCGGGCGGCTCTTGAATTCCGGATGGTACTGCACGCCGACATAAAATTCATGGTTCGGAATCTCTACCGTTTCGACAATCCGCCCGTCCGGCGATGTTCCGCTGATGCACATACCGCCTTCTGCTATTTTGTCCCGATAGGCATTGTTGAATTCGTACCGGTGGCGGTGGCGTTCGGAAATCAGCTCCCGGCCGTATGCGCGCGCCATCTGGCTCCCCGGCACAATCTTGCACGGATAGCTTCCCAGGCGCATCGTTCCTCCCTTTGGAATGTTGCCCTTCTGATCGGGCATTAAATCGATCACATTCTGTGTTCCCTCCGGCGCAAATTCACTGGAATTTGCCTCCGAAAGCCCAAGCACGTTGCGTGCAAATTCAATGACCGCAATCTGCATTCCAAGGCAGATTCCAAAATAAGGGACATTGTGCTCCCGCGCATAGCGGGCCGTCTGGATCTTTCCTTCGACTCCCCGGTCCCCAAAGCCGCCGGGAACTAAAATTCCATCACAATCAGATAGGATTTCTCCGGCACTCTGAGCCGTTACCTGCTCTGAATCGATCCACTTAATTTCCACAGAGCGCCCGTTTTCATAACCCGCATGCCGGAGCGCCTC
>CALYAR010000018.1 GCA_944393585.1 uncultured Clostridia bacterium
TCAAAAAACTATTGATAGAGGTTCCCTTTATCTTGATAATTCCGGAGTTTCGGGAATCCCGGCATTGTGCATGGATAAAAAATTAAAAAAATTACCATTATTTTCTGATCGCCCTCTTGACAAAACAGGGTATTTGAGATATAATTTAATTATACGAATAATTGGAGTGTTTTTCATGCCTGTTACGATGAAGGAAATTGCGAAGATTGCCGGCGTGTCACAACCGGCTGTGTCCGCAGCGTTGAGTTCCAAGGGGACAACGAAAGTGTCCGAAGAAATGCGCCGGAAGATTCTCCGGATCGCCGAGGAACTCAATTACATGCCGAATAATGCGGCGCAGCGGCTCAGGGGAAGGGCGACGCGCACCATCGGGATTTTCGGCGTTCCGTATGTATCCGTTCTGACGCAGGCGCTGATGCTGGATATTTCTTTGGAGCTGGAAAAGCTGAATTATAATCTTCTGACCTGTTACGGTGACGGTGAAGATGCGGCGGTATCCGCGGTGAGAGAGCTTGTCGGCAAGGGGATCGACGGTCTGATTATTACTACGGAATTTAATTTGTTGAAGCATTTCAAATCTCCACCGGTGCCTTATGTCTTTTGTCCTTGTTGCCAGACTGAAGGATTTGATATCACAATTGATCATGCGGCAGGTACGGAGATGGTTTTTGAATTGTTATATGACAAAGGATATCGCCGTTTTGGTTATGTCGCCTTATATCCCGATGATTTGAAAGAAGGACATCCGAATCGGGAAAAATATAATGGTATTCTCAATGGATTAAGGCGGCATCGTTTGGAATATGATTCGGAAATGGTTATTTTCCTTAGCTGTTATGACGGTGATACAGAAAAGATTGTAGAAAGAATTCGTTCACTGATGCCTGAGGTTTTATTCTGTCAAAATGATTATTTGGCATCGCGCTTGATCATGCCTTTGATGCGTGCAGGCATAAGGATTCCGGAGGATTTGATATTGATAGGATATGATGGATTGACATTGTGTGATATTGTTGCTGTTCCCTTGGCAACCATTATTCAGCCGAACCAGCTTTTTGCAGATCAGATCGTTAAATTGCTTATGAAACGCATTCATGATAAACAGCTGGACATGAAGCCGGAAGGCAGGCTTATAAAACCTTATTTCTATCCTTCGGAGAGTTGTGGTATGAGTAATGTACGGTTAAATAAGCTGAAATTTGCCAGCGATACCTTTTCGACTTTGGAATTGAATTGGAAGCTTTATAATAATAAAAAACAAAAAGAGGAGAAACAATAAATGAAGATGGGTAAATGTGCTTTCACATTGATTGAGCTGCTGATCGTTATTTCGATTATTGCAATTTTGGCTGGAATGCTTTTGCCTGCATTGAATATAGCGCGCGAAAAAGCAAAAATAACTTCCTGCCTCAGCAATTTACGACAGATTTCTCTTGCGGCAGCTTCATATGCAAATGATTATGTTATTGAAAGAATCCCTGGTATTGGAACAGCAGGAAGTTGGAGTCGCCTAATGGAAGCAGGCGGTTACTTGCCCGTAACTCCCTATAGCAATGACAACTTGAGGAGTCCTCTTTCCGGAGTATTAAAATGTCCATCCGTAGGAAAAGTGCAACAGCCGGACTTTGTCATGTATGGTTTTTATGGAAATCATTACGGAATAAATAAATATTTATGTTATAATGCAACCAAAAGTAATGCGGAAAATGCAGGTGATATATGGTCACCGAGAACCCAGTTGAAGAATCCGGGGAGAACCGTTTATTTCGGAGATGCAAAAAATGGAAATGAAAATATGATTGGAGAGATTCAAAAAATGTCAATCTTCCGGCATGGAAACAACAGCGTCTCCTGCTATGTTTTTACTGATGGTCATGCGGAGTCCAGAAAAAGTAAAGCTGTTCCTACCACTCCGCCTTACGATGCCGCCTTTTGCCGTGCCAGCATTTTCTGGCGTAAGGCAGACCGGACAACTTGGATGGAGTTTTGAGGAGAGGTTTGCGCAATGAAAAAAGCAAAATCATTTTATATATTATTGCTGTCTTTTGTGTTTTCAGTAGGAGCCTCTGCCGAAAAACGCTTGGCTTTCATTGGAGATTCCATTACGGCCGGGGATGGATATCCGGTTATGATAGAAATTTATTTGAGAGCTTGTATTGGCGGGCGCATCAACGTACGTTCCTTTGCTTTCCCCGGTGATACTGCATTGGGCTTTAATAAACGGATGGATGAGGTTATCAGTTGGAAGCCTACTATTGCGACAATACAGTTTGGTATGAACGATGGTTTTTACGGGCGTTATACAGATTGGATGGGAAATAATTATAAAAGAGGAATGAATAATGCGATTGATGCATTAAAGAAAATACACTGCAAGCCATACCTTGGCACCCCTACTGTGATGGATCCGGTTTACGGGAAACCTAATAGTATTTATGCTGGCAAATGTAATGCTGAAACGTATAATCAGACATTGGAAAAGCTTGCCGGTTTTACAGAAGAAATTGCCGAAAGTCAAAAAGTGCCTAAAGTGGAACTGTTCCGTCTGATGTCAGAAATCATGGAAGAAAGTAAGAAGATATACGGGAAAAATTATGTTTTTACTGGACTAGATGGAATTCACCCCGGAGCCAATGGACAGCTGGTGATGGCTTATGCTTTTTTGAAGTCAATGAATATGAGCCGGAAGATTGCTGAAATTACTGTTGACATGGAAGGACTGGTTACTGTTTCTGAAGGACATAAAGTTATTTCGTGGAAAAATAATGAACTTGTTTTGGAAAGCACCCGTTATCCATTCTGTCATTCATTGAAAACAGAGGAAATCCTTCCTTTCATTTCTTTTCAGGAAGATATGAATCGTTTTGAGTTAAAGTTTATTCGTTTACCCAAAGGGAAATACCGTGTTTCATGGGGGGCATTTGCGAAAGTTTTTTCTTCTGAAACTCTAATAAAAGGGATTAACCTTGCGGATGAATTCCGAAATAATCCTTTTCGTCCGGCATTTGAGATGCTTTACAAACAGATTGCATGCAGGCAAAAATATGAGGTCTTTCTTGTTTTTGAGTTATCACCGCTGTTAAAAAGGTTTTCCGGGAAAAAGCAGAGTGCAGGTGAATTGGAAACAATGAACAGACTGCAAAAAAAATTGATTGGACACCGGGATATTCTGGAAAAAGAAATTTCTGTGTATCCTGTTCGTCATAAAATTAAAATTGAAAAAATGAATTAAGGAGAAAATTGTATGAGAATCTTGTCGTTTCTTTTGGGAATGGGGTTACTTGGATCATTGTTTGGCATTGATTTGAGACACTACCCGGGAATTCCTGTTAATCATAACGTGTGTGATGATAAAGTTTTATTGAATGCAAAACATTGGAAAGCATCGCCAGGATTCAGTATTGCTTCGGATTGTGATGGTTTGACGGCAGTTTCAAAGGTGCCACTGCAGTGGAGCCATGAATTAGTGGCACTGGATTCAATACCGGTAAAGCCAGGTAAACTACTTAAAATAACTACCCGTTTTTATTTGAAAAAAACTCAAAGTGGCAGTTTGTTTACTATGCGTTTGCAACTTATTAATAAAAATGGCAAGGTCGTTGCGTCTTCCAATGTTGCCGAAGGGGGCAATTCATCGCCCGAGAATTTGATCCTGAATGAGAGTTACATGCAAATTCCTCCGGACGCGGTATATGCACGGCCGACCATAAAATTTTCAGGAAATCCTATTGCAGTTAAAATTGTTACTTTTGAATTGAAGACTGTCTCTAAAAAAGATGGTATGCCAATCTTTCCATTGAAGATTCCATTCAGCAATAGGTGTCTTGATGAGGACGAACTGAATCATGCGCTGATGAAACGAAAAAAAGTAGAAACGAAAGTTGCGGCTAATGGAGATTTGGTGGAATTTTTAGTCAATGGAAAGGCTGTTCCATTAAAGATTTATAAGAACAATCTTGTTGCGTCAATTGCAAATTATCCGGAATTTCTGAAAAAGGTTCCTGCAATGCAGAAAGCTGGATTTAATTTGTTCACGGTCGGAGTTTATCTTGGATTGCCATGCCATTCGCGTACTCCAAACAGCGTTTGGAAAAAAGATGGAACTTATCAGGTGGAAATTATACAAAAAGCAATGCGGCAGATATTGAAATATTCTCCTGATGCAATGATTCTGTTGGATTTTTTCATCACGCCGCGGGAAGGTTGGAGTGAAACGCATCAGGATGAAGTTGTGCAATGGGTTGATGGGCGTAAGGCTGTTTTCAGTGGTGGCGGAAGAATTCGGAGTCTAACCAATGAACCGCCTGATGTATTGAAGCCTATCCCGCATGAGCCTTGGTCAATGCCAATTTGGATTCCATCTTATTTTTCTGAAAAGTTTACAGAAGATGCGTCAAAGGCGATTTATGATATTTTTTCGGAATTAGAGGAAAAGCCGGAAGCGAAAGCGCTCGCAGGAGTTTTTATGGTGCGTGGCGTGGATATGCAATGGTTTGATCTATTTGCGGAAATTCCGGCGACGAAGAACCAGAAAAGTATCTATCCATTAGCAGATTATTCACCTGCATCTCTTCATTTTTTCAGAAACTTTCTGCGAAAAAAATATTGTAATGATATTAATAGACTTCGTAATGCGTGGAATGAGCCTTCTGTAAGGTCTTTTGATGATATTTCCATTCCCTTACATGATGAGCTGTTTCCTAAAGGTCTGGTGATGATACGCAAATCAGGAGGACGTGACCGCATTTCTGATTTTATTGAATCCCGCGGCGAGGGAATGTCAAAGCAGTTTATCAGCTTTGCACGGGCAATCAAGAAAGCCACTAAAAACCGGATTATTGTTGGCGGTTATCGTGCAGAGGGAGCTATTACATCATGGCCTTTTTTAGTACAGCAGTGCTCTAGGCAAATGTATGCCGCACCGGAGGTTGATTTCTTTGCATCGTGTCCCGGCGGGCGCACACCGGAAAATCCGGTTATGCCGTCTTTGCTGAATGGATCTTTGCGACTTCATGGAAAACTTGGTGTTACGGAATTGGATTTTCGTACTCCTTGGGTTTGGAATTGGGGAAAATGGGGAGATTCTATTTATTATAAAACACATGACGAGAGGGAATTCCAGCAGCGGACTATGCGGGCTCAACTTTTTGCCAGTGCTTTCGGCGGAGCTTTTCATGCATATGATATGGATGGAAACTGGTATGATACTCCCATGGCTATTAATGCATGGACAAGGAACAATCAGATTTATGATCTTCGCAAACCTCGCCCTTTGTCTGACAAGCGTATTGCCTTGCTCTATTCGGAACATTACTGGGAATATATGGCCTTGAACAGTACACGTGCATTTGCGCATATTGTAAAAAATGCACCCCGAGAAGGGATTGTCCGAAGTGGCGTTGACTGTGATGCGTATTTGCTGGATGATGTTTTTCATCCTGATTTCAAAGCTCCGAAAGTACTTTGGTTTGTTGACGCACTTGATTTATCACCGCGTAAAGCTGCTGAAATACGAAGAAAATTTGCGAACTCTGGACGAATATTGGTTTGGATGTGGGCGCCGGGTATTGGTGTGACTGATAATACGGGTATTGGTGTGACTGATAATATCTGTAAAGTTACAGGATTTCGACTGGAGCGGGCTCCTGTAGCAGATGGCAGACCTGTGATGGCCTTGAGAGGCTTAAAAGATCCCCTGATGAAAGGGGTTGACAATCTTTTGTTGGCAAAATATTATCCTTGGGGCATGGGACCGGTCTGGAAAGTCAGTGATCCCGATGCTGTGATATTAGGCAGCTACTTCGGGACAAATCTGCCGGGTATGGCTGTAAAACGTTATGACAGTCATACGGAAATCTTCATCGGGCAGGCCGGCTGCGTGACTCCGGAGCTTGCGCGTAATATCGCAAAAGAAGCGGGTGCCCACTGCTGGATTGATACAGGGGATCCGGCTGCTTCGGCGGGAAATCTGCTGATTGTTTCAGCGGCTTCTTCCGGAAAGAAGGAGATTTTTCTGCCTCCGGATGTCGTTTCAGCGGAATGTCTTACCGGGCAGAGGATCGTGAAGGAGGGGCGGAGCGTAAAATGTGAACTGAAATATGGAGATGTGCTTGTTCTTGATCTGACTTACAGAAATTGAAAAGTTTTTCCAGGCAATACGTTTGTGACCGGTATTTCCTCTCCTCCGGAGGCGGATTTCCGGTCATTTCTTTGATTCGTAAGTATGTCCCCAGTCACCCCCATGCCAGAAGTCAGGAGAGCAGTAAGCGCCCAGCGTTTCGGTAGCGCACGCTTCCGCAAAAGGTATGCCACCAGTGAAGCCCATCTGTAAATCGTCTAAAAGTATGCCACCAGTGAAGCCCATCTGTAAATCGTCTAAAAGTTGTAATAAATTGCCTCTGGAACTCAAATCTGGAGGTAAGGTATGGAACGCGAAAGACGGAGTCGTGAATATTGGG
>CALYAR010000019.1 GCA_944393585.1 uncultured Clostridia bacterium
ACCTTGCGTTCTCCAATGATGGACGATCCATCCAGGACGTCTATCATTTTGGGCGAATTTTTATACACTGCAACCTCGCTGTCTGCGACATGGGCAGAGGTGGAAACCGCCGTGTTGGGATCGATGATAATGCACATTTGGGCGGTGTTGGAATAATCTTTTCCGTCGCTGACCTGGTAGCTGATCACCGCTTCGCCTTTAAAGTTCTTCTTCGGCTGGAAGCAAAGCCTGTCCATATCCGACAGCAGAATTTCCTGGTTTTTGCTTACTTTTTTCCCGTCGAGCAGTACCTTGCCCTCACTCCACCCGGAGGGGAGATCGACAATTTTCACCTTTGTGATGACTTCGCCGTCAAAATCATAGAAATTGCTGCCGAAATCAGCGGCGCTTAACTGTACTGCCTGATTCTGCGCCGATATTTTCACAAAGTCATACGCAACGGGTTCTGTCGCAGATACTCCGGCAGCCGAAAAAACCATAGCATACAAGAGCACTGCAACAATCCATTTGGAATGTTTTTTCATGTTTATCCTCCTTATCGTTTTATAAATAAATCATTTTTGTGATTTACTTCCTTCCCTTGTATTTTTCGCCGTTCCATTGGAAATATGCGTATCACAAATTGGTAAATTCAAGAGATGTCCTGCCGCAAACTTGACAAATAAAAATTTTCATCTATAGTTAATATTGTTGATTTATTCTTGAATCATTCCGCAATGCTTTATATGGGAGGCGCGCAATATGACAAAATGTATCTGCGAAAACTGCTACAATTTAAAAGAAGAAATGGTGGACGGCGAGCTTTTGCAAAGCTGTGAATATGGCTTTCCCGACGAAACGTGCGAAACCTGTGAAAGCGGCGAATGTGAATTCACCTGCGAGCACCAGCAGCCGATTACCGAATTCACGGTTGCATGCTCTGTCTGCGGCAAAGAAATGCACGTTATGACCCAAAGCGAAGACGGCGTTTTCTATTGTCCCGATTGCTATTGGAAACAGAATTCATAAGGGGGATCAATCAAAATGAGAACAGAGCAGCAAATGATGGAACTTATTCGATCGGTCGCCCAGAACGACAGCCGCGTCCGCGCCGTCTGGATGAACGGTTCCCGAACCAATCCCAATGCACCGCGCGATATCTTTATGGATTATGACATTGTATATGCCGTAACGGAAATGGAATCCTTTTTGGAAAATCCAGACTGGATCGACTGCTTTGGCAGGCGGGTAATCTTACAAACGCCGGAAAACATGCATTTGTTTCCGCCGTCGCTGGGCGGGCGGTTCACCTATCTCATGCTGTTCGAAGACGGCAACCGAATTGATTTGATGCTGGTCCCGCTGCAAGACGCGCTTCGTTATGTGAAAGAGGATAAACTGACCGTTGTTTTGCTGGACAAAGATGGAATCTTACCTCAAATTCCGCCTCCCAGCGATGAAAATTACCATGTTTCACCGCCGGATTCGTTTTGTTTTGACGACTGCTGCAATGAGTTCTGGTGGACGTCTACTTATGTTGCAAAGGGCCTGTGGCGCGGTGAAATTCTCTATGCGCTCTATCATCTCAGCCATCCGGTGAACCACATGCTGGTTCAAATGCTCTCCTGGCTTGCCGGAACGCGAACGAACTTTTCGGTCAGCACCGGAAAATGCGGAAAATATTTAAAGCCTTATCTCACCGATAAAGAATGGGAAGGGCTGATGAAAACCTATTCTTCCGGCTCGGAAGAGGCTGTTTGGGACTCGCTTTTTTCCGCCTGTTCCCTCTTTTCCAAAGCGGCAAACGAGGTCGCAAAGCATTTTTCCTACTGCTGCGCACAGCAAATGGAAGAAAACGTCTTATCTTATCTGCAGACGGTACGAAATTTACCAAAGGATGCAAAGCAATTTGACGGAAAGGAAGGTTAAAGTATGAAAGCATATTTAATTGAAACGCCAAATCAGGGAAAAGTCTGTGAGCTCCCCGTTCCGGAGCTTGGGGAGGATGAAGTTTTAATCGAAGTTGCGGCGGCCGGCGTCTGCGGAACAGACGTACATATTTTTAAAGGAGAATATTTCGGCGGCTATCCGCGGGTTCCCGGCCACGAATTCTGCGGAACCATTGTAAAAAAGGGAAGCAAAGCGAATCTGTTTCAAATCGGCCAGTTTGTCACCGCCGATCCTAACATATTCTGCGAAAGCTGCGACGCCTGCAAGCAAAATCATCAAAATTTCTGTCAGAATTTTCAGGCGGCAGGGGTTTCCCGCCACGGGGCTTTTGCGCAGTTTGTAGCCATTCCGGAGCGCTGTGTATTTGACATCAGCGGTTTTACGCCGGAAGAAGGCGCCATGGTCGAGCCACTGGCCTGCGTTGTCTATGGGCAGGAGCGTGCCGGCGTTCCGCTGGGCGGGAATGTTTTAATTTTCGGCGCGGGGCCGATCGGCTTAATGCACTTGCAGCTCGCCCTGCAAAACGGCGCGGCGGCGGTAACTGTCGTCGACCTCTTCCCACATAAGCTGGCGCTTGCCAAACAGCTTGGCGCCAGTTTCACCTACACATCGGAAGAGTGGAGCGCATGCGGAAAGAAAAATTACTACGAGCTGGTCATTGACACAACCGGAGTTCCCAAAGCCGTCGAACCGCAAATATCCTATGTCAAAGACGCCGGTACCTGGCTGATTTTCGGCGTATGTCCGGAAAACAGCCAAATTTCCATCAATCCATATGAAATTTTCCGGCGCGAGCTCAAAATCGTGGGTTCCTATGCACTCAAGAAAACGTTTGGAAAGGCAATCGCCCTGATTCGGAACAAAAAAATCAATCTGGAGATTTTAGCCGATAACCGTCTCACGCTCAGCGAGGTAAATGATTTCTTCCTCTCTCCGGGCTCTCACCTGAAAACCTTAGTCTATCCAAACCGGGAATAAAGGCAGATCAAGGTTTATTGTTTCGAAAACAGCCAAAAAAAGCAGATGCAGGTTTTGCATCTGCTTTTCATTTGTTTGGCACGTTGTTTGCCGTCTGAGGCAGGAGGTAGGCTTGGTATCTTCTGAATAAAAAATATCCTGCTTTACTTTAACGCGCCAACCCTCCATTTCTATCCCCGTCTGTCACACCAGCGACAGCAAATATTCTCCCGCTGTTTTGGCGTATTTCCACTGGGCATTTTTGACCTCTTTGGGCAATTTCAAGTCAATGCGCCGGATTTCAAAGCTGAACTCTCCGCCGTAACCAATTTCGCCCAAGGCCTTCATGATCGGGACCCAGTCGATGTTTCCAAAAAAGGGAGCCAAATGGGAATCCTCGTCTCCCATGTTGTCATGCACGTGCACGGCTTTCAGGCGCGTCCCGATTTCCCGCAGACAGGAAGCCTGATCTTTATAAACCATATTGGCATGGCCGAAATCCCAGCATATCCCAACCCTGTCGCTGTGGAACGAATCCGCCAGATCACAGAGCTCCTCCACCCAGGCGCAGTAGCTCCGCTTATACCCCTGATGAGGGAAATCCGCCATGTTCTCCAGCGCAATTCCAATTCCATGTTTCTCCGCCAGTTCCACCAGCGGCTGATAATACTCCATACACGCCCGTTTCGACGCTTTGACCAAATCATACCGGTCATAGGCAGTGGCAGGGTGGCCCACAATCCATTTTGCACCCAGGATCGACGCCCCAATGATGGAACGCCGCGTGATTTCATCTTTGTCGGGATCCAGCCCTGGGACGGCAAAATTATAAAACGGCATATGGCTCTGCGTATAGCTTATCCCAAGCCGCTCCGATTCCTCTGCGATCCGCTTGCACCAATCCATCCAGTCCGGAGCGCGCAGCGGTGAATTGGCTGCCGCCGCTCCGCAGAAAATACAGTCTAAGACGGAAAATCCCAGCTCCTGATAATTCTTTATATCCTCATAATAGGGCTTCATCGTCCCGTCGGCGGGCAAGATAAATAAATTAACCGTTGTGGAAAGTCTCATACGCTATTCCTCCTTTATGAATGCAAAGAGCGGGAAGACGCGCGCTTTCCGCACTCCTCCCCGCTCGTATTTTTTACTGGTGCAAATGGTACTGCCGGCACAAAGCGAGAAGCCGCTCTTTTCCGCTGAAAAATTCAATCCGGAACGCCAATGTCCGCTTTTCAAACGGCTCCAGCGTTTGAAGGCTTCCGTTTCTGCGCGCTTCTGCCCGGCCTTCCAGGCAGGCATTGGATGGCTCTAAGCCCATGACATAGTTCCCTGCCTGCATACACTTCCACTGCGTAAACCAGCCAAGCTCCCTGCCGTCGTATTCGATACAGTACCCGATCTCAAGCTCTTCGTTGTAGGCGGCATAACCGACCCGTCCTTCCCCGTTTTGCTGCATCTCATGATGAAAACACATCTCCTCTATGGATTCGCACGGCTCGTCGGCATGACTCCATCCGGCAAGGCCCTGCTTGGCATACGGGGTGCGCTCCCAAACCCGAACCGACGGCAGATAAATCTGCGTTGCGGGAGATAGGAAGGGATAGCCCAGATTAAAATGATACAGTATCATAAAAGGCGAAGCGAAAAAGCTGTCGTTTTCTACCGTATCGGTAAAGGACAAAACCGTGTGGTCGTCGTCAATATGAATGCGGCGCGACAAAACGAGGTTTTCTCCAAAAAAGCGGGTCTGGCGCATTTTTCCGGACAGCTCCGCATAGGGAACGCCGTCCCGCAGTCCGGTTGATACGGCGTATTCCTCCGCCGGAATATTGCTGATCCGGCCATGGATTCCCAAAAGCTCGCCGTTGTCCTCGCTGGGATTTCCCATTGTGGTAAGGCCGCACGTGGTCAGAAAACCGGCTGCAAAATTGCGCAGAAAGCCAAACGCATCGCTTTCGTAGCGGTTCGGCGTGGAAACGCCGACCGGCGTCATAAATCCCATATTGATCCCCCGGTAGCGGACTGACGCAAAATCCATCGCACGATCCGCCAGCACGCTCACCTGCAGCCCCTGCGAGGTGGTAATATCCGTAGCGCGCACGCCGTCTGCACGGCCGCCTATGTATTTGTAATCCTTTACGTCAAACACCTGCGAGACATTGCCAAGGTAAGCCCTTTTTTCTTTGACATTCACCTTATACTCCTCCTTCGTCCATTTGCCGTTTGATTTCTTCTATTTTTTCCAAAGAACGCTGCGCAATCATGCCATAGCGTTCCTTTTTATTGCGTATCCGCTGCTCCAGTGGCTCCACCAGACCGAAATTAGCGTTCATGGGCTGGAAATCCCGGACGGTCTGATCCGAAATGTAGCAGGCCATTGCCCCGAGCACCGTCCGGCGCGTAAAGTCAACCCATTCTTTCCCGCTCAGCATCCGCGCCATTTGTATCCCTGCGCACAGGCCGCTTCCCGCCGATTCGATATAGCCTTCCACCCCTGTGATCTGCCCCGCAAAAAACAGGTTTGGATAATCTTTCATCTGATAGGCCCGATTGAGCAATTTTGTGGAATTGATGTAAGTATTGCGGTGCATGACGCCATAGCGCACAAACTCCGCATGCTCCAAACCGGGGATCATGGAAAAGACGCGCTTTTGCTCCCCGAATTTTAAATTCGTCTGAAAGCCGACCAGATTATACAGTGTCCCTTCCTTATTATCCTGCCGCAGCTGTACGACGGCGAAAAAATCATCCCGGCCTGTTGCGGGATTATAGATGCCCACCGGCTTCATCGGCCCGAACGCAAGCGTCATTTCGCCGCGGCGCGCCATGACCTCTACTGGCATACAGCCCTCGAATACTTTGGAATCCTCGAAGCCGTGCAGCGGAATTCGTTCCGCTTCGACCAGCGCCTGATAAAACGCCTCATACTGCCCGCGGTTCATGGGACAGTTGATATAGTCCGCCTCGCCTTTTTCATAGCGTGAAGCGCAAAATGCAATGTCAAAATCGATACTCTCTTTGGTCACAATCGGCGCGGCAGCGTCAAAAAACGAAAGCGACTGCCCCCCGATCAGCTTCCCGATCACGTCCGTCAAACCTTCGGAAGTCAGCGGCCCTGTTGCAATGATCGTCGGTTCACCGGCCGAAATTTCCGTCACTTCGCCGCTTTTTATCTCGATGTTGGGATTCTGCCGGATTTCTCTTGTAATATAGTCGGAAAAACCGTACCGGTCAACGGCCAGCGATCCTCCTGCCGGCACGCGCGTTGCATCTGCCGCCCGCAAAATAAGCGAATCCATCCGGCGCATTTCTTCTTTTAAAAGGCCTACGGCATTGGTCAGCGAGTCGCTGCGCAGGGAATTGGAGCACACCAGCTCGGCAAACCCCTCATAATGGTGGGCCGGCGAAAACTTCTGCGGCTTCATTTCCCACAGTTCCACCAAAAATCCGCGTTTTGCCAGCTGATACGCCGCCTCGCATCCGGCAAGGCCGGCGCCGATTACCTTAATCTTCGTCATTCTTTTTTGCCGAGCTCCTTTCAAATCCGCACTGCGTGCAGTAATCCTTCCGCGCCCGGCCAGCCTTGTGCGCCATCAACCCGCCGCACTTTGGGCACGGCTCGGCAAGCGGCTGATCCCACATCATAAAATCGCATTCCGGATTTTTCTCACAGCCGTAATATACTTTTCCCCGCTTGCTCTTCTTTTCCAGGATCATACCGCCGCATTTGGGGCATTTTGCTCCCGTCTCCTTGACGATCGGCTTTGCATTGCGGCACTCCGGAAAACCGGGGCAGGCCAGGAATTTCCCGTACCGTCCCATTTTGTACACCATGCGCCGCCCGCACTTTTCGCAGATGACGTCGGATTCCTCGTCCTTGATCTCAATGCGCTCCATCTCCTGCTCAGCCGCACGGAGCGCCGGTTCGAATTCAGTATAAAATTCCTTTAAAACCGCGACGCGCCCGCTTTTTCCTTCTGCAATTTCGTCCAGTTCTTCTTCCATATTGGCGGTAAACGTCACGTCCACGATATCCTGGAAATATTCTTTCATAATATCAGTCACGATTTGCCCCAGCTCCGTCGGATAAAGCTGCTTTTTTTCCTTTCCGACATAGCCGCGGGAAATAATGGTAGAGATCGTCGGCGCATAAGTGCTCGGCCGCCCGATTCCCATCTCTTCCATCGTCTTGACCAGCGTTGCTTCCGTATAGCGTGGGGGCGGCTGCGTAAAGTGCTGTTCCCCTTTGAGCTCGACCAGCTTTACTTCCTGCCCGGCTTCCAGCTTGGGAAGCGCCTTTTCCTTTTCATCCTCGTCGGACAAGTCGGAATAAACCGCCATATATCCGTTGAACCGGATAGTATAGCCGCTGGCTCGGAACTGGTACCGGCGTCCGTCCTGCCCCGGCGCGCTGATTTCCGCCGTTGCCGTATCCAAAACCGCACTCGCCATCTGGCTTGCCACAAACCGGGCCCAAATCAGCTTGTAGAGCCGGTACTGCTCGTTGGTCAGCGAATCCTTAATGCTGTCGGGCGTAAAACGGACGTTGGTCGGACGGATGGCTTCGTGCGCGTCCTGTGCGCTTGCCTTGGTCTTATAGACATTGGGCTTTGCCGGCAGATATTCTTTCCCATAAACAGATTCGATGTATTCGCCGGCCGCCTGCTGTGCCTGCGACGATATGCGCAGCGAATCCGTTCTCATATAAGTAATGAGGCCTACTTTTCCCTCATCTTTCAGCTTAATGCCTTCGTAAAGCTGCTGTGCCACTGCCATTGTCTTTTTGGTTGGAAAATTCAGTTTGCGGGAGGCGTCCTGCTGCATGGTGCTTGTAGTGAAAGGCGGAGCAGGATGCCGGAGCTTTTGCTTTTCCTTTACATCGGTAACGGTGTAGGGAGCTCCTTCGAGCGCCGCAATGACAGCGTCTGTCTCTTCCTTGTTTGCAAGCTCGCTTTTTTTCTTTTTTATGGCATAAAAGCGGGCGGTAAATTTATCCTTAGCCCTGCTTCCGGCGGCAAGCAAAGCGTCTAAGGTCCAGTATTCCTCCGGAACAAACGCTTCGATCTCCGCTTCACGGTCGCAGATCATCTTTAAGGTTGCGGACTGTACACGGCCCGCGCTGAGGCCCTTCTTGACCTTTTTCCAAAGAAGCGGGCTGATCTGATATCCCACAATGCGGTCTAATATTCTGCGGGCCTGCTGTGCGTCCACCAAATCCAGATCAATGGCGCGCGGCGATTTGAGCGCCGCCTGCACGGCCTGCTTGGTAATTTCATTAAAGGTAATCCGGCAGGTTTCTCCCTCCGGTATTTTCAGCGCATTGGCAATGTGCCAGCTGATGGCTTCGCCTTCCCGGTCAGGGTCGGTTGCCAGGTAAACCCGGCCGGCGGCTTTTGCCTCTTTTTTGAGCTTAGCCAAAAGCTCTCCTTTACCCCGGATCGTAATATATTTCGGCGCAAAGTCATGTTCAATGTCTACGCCGATCTGGCTGCTGGGCAAATCAATGATATGCCCCATCGACGCAACCACTTGGTAGTTTCTTCCCAAATATTTGTGGATCGTATCCGCTTTTGCAGGCGACTCCACAATCACTAAATTTTTCGCCATGTTTTCCCCTTTCCACTGGTTGATGGATTTATTGTAAATTCAATGTATAGTGTTTTCCCGGCAGGCTGTTCAAATATCCCTTGATTTCAAGCAAAGTCAGCGTGCTGAGCAGTTTCGGCGCCGGAAGTTTCGTCTTTTCCAAAAGCTCGTCACAGCTGGCGTTTTGATCGATCAAAACCGCTATAATGCTTTTTTCTTCATCCGTTAAATCCCGATACATCGGATCGTCAATCGTAACTTGTATCACATTTTTCACCGCTTTTGCTTTCTCGGCTGTTTTATCCTGCGTCTTTTCTGAAACAGGCGCCTGCTCTGAATTTTCCTGAAATTCTTTTTTGGGCGGATGGATTTTTTCGATGTGCATCCCGTATTCTTCCAAAATATCCGCCGCACAGGAAACCAGTTTTGCTCCCTGGGATATCAGCAAGTTGCATCCGGCCGAGGACGGAGTATAAATTCCGCCTGGTACGGCGAACACATCCTTTCCCTGAGCCAGCGCGCAGTCGGCCGTAATAAGCGCCCCGCTTTTGACCGGCGCCTCTGCCACCAAAACGCCCTGCGACAGCCCGCTGATAATTCGGTTGCGCCGCGGAAAATTGGTTCCTTTTGGTTCCGTGCCCGGGGGATATTCCGTCAAAACAGCTCCGTCGCGCTCAATCTCCCGTTCCAGTGCAGCATTGGAAGCGGGATAAACCACGTCTATGCCGCAGCCTAAAACGGCAATGGTCGGCGCTTTGGCGCGGAGCGCGCCGCGGTGCCCGCAGGAATCGATTCCCGCCGCCATGCCGCTTACAATCGTCACACCCTCGCGTGCCAACGCAAAGCTCAGCTCCTCAGCAGCGTATTTGCCGTAATCGGTCGCATGGCGCGTTCCAACTACGCCAATACACAACATGCGGTCCCAAGGTAAAATATTCCCTTTCACATATAAAACATACGGCGGATCAAAAATTTTCCGGAGCGCATAGGCATAATACGTATCTTCAAACGTGAGTACCTTTGCCCCCATCGATTGGCAGTAGGCAAGGATCTTTTCTGCCCTGGTTACATCTTTGTCACACAATGCCGCGGCATCCTGCGGCGTCAAGCCTTCGATTGCCTGATAATCCTCCATACCGGCGCGGAAGATATCTTCGGCAGAATCAAACCGGTCGTACAGACAGGTTATTTTCCGGGAATCGGTTTTTAGGGCATTGGAAATCCATATCCATAAAATACGCTGGTCCATAGCAAAATTCCTCCTAATGATATAGATATATGATATAGATTTTTATCTTCCGTCCATCGAGAAAAATGATCCAGTCATGCCGGCCCTGTTTTAAACCAGAACCCTTTTTCCAATCCGCTTTGCTTTTACTGACGGGCCTGAAACAAACTGGGAATACCCAGCCATGCCCCATATCAGTTTCAGCGTGCTTTTTCTTTTTTACACTACTACAAAAACGCAAATTTGTCAAAACTTTTTTCATTTTCCATTTTAAATCACGTCTAGGGGAATCAAGCAATTTTTTAAATTGGTCAATATTTCATTATTATATTTTCTGCGGCAAATCAAAAAAATTTGAAAATTTTGATTCAAAAGGATTGCATACCGGCAATCTCTATGCTATATTGTAACTATATTGCATAAACTGTTTTTGTTTCTTTTATTTTCCCATTTTATTTATTCCATATATAAGGGAGGAAATCAGCATGGCCCATGTGAAAAATTTCCCGTTCCTGCAACGCGCGATCCATTTTGCAATACTCCGCTCATTCACGCTGGATATGACCCGGAAACAGGCGAAGAACGCTATTGGACTTCTTCCTGCAACATCAATGTCGGCTGTTTGGGCGTCCTGCTTACCCCAAGCGGAAAGCCGCAGATTTATCCCATTCAAAAAAACGGCCAGGGCCCGGCAGGCTGCTGCGGCTACAGCGCAGTCATGCCGGACAATGACACTGTCTGGTTTTATGCCAATCTTCGGTTCCCCGTCAGGCTCACACTCTCCACCGGCGAGTATGAATATGTGGATATGGGCGCCGAAGTGGGACAGGGTTCCGTCTTTGCAGGCGCCCAATACGACAGGACAACACACAAAATCCTGGCTCTTGCCTGTGTGGACGGTATTTTGACCGGCGTGTCCTTTGATATTGTAAACCGTAAAGTGGCTAAAATCTATCGGAATTTCACCAAAGCCACCCTGGCTAACGGAGGTTTTGCCAATGGCGACGGAACCTACACCGTGCGGTTTACTACTGGTTACAGCTCTCTCTACCGCTGGGATCCGATCCGGGAAACGTTGGAAGAAAAATGTGCGGTGGATGAAAGGATCACTGCAACTGGTTTTTCTCAAAACATCCGGGATGAACGCGGTTTTGTATACATTCCTTATATGGGATGGATCAACCCTCTTGATTACACGTTTTATGACGGTCCGCGCCCTAATACTGAGGCAAACTGGTTTGGACGCATAGACGATACGGCCTACGGCACTGTTTCCACTCCGCTTGGAATCGAGGTCCGGCAATGGAATATGAAAACGCAGGAAACCTCAGCGCTCTGCGAAATCAGCAATGCGCTCGATTTTGCGATCTCTTTAACCGGACAGG
The DNA here is from genome assembly GCA_944393585.1 of uncultured Clostridia bacterium. Lineage (GTDB taxonomy): Bacteria > Bacillota > Clostridia > CALYAR01 > CALYAR01 > CALYAR01. The sequence goes on from CALYAR010000019.1 coordinate 11,086, forward strand.
GAGATATTTTAGCGGTAAATTATTATGGAGAGGTCACCCGTTTCTCTGCAAAAGACGGCTCTCTGCTGTTCAGTATGACGCTTGACGCCGACGCCCAGGGGGGAACCGATTGCCTGATCCGCGCCGACGATCATACGCTCTTAGGCACTTCATTTATCACGCAGCGGTTCTGGCTGCTCGACACTCAAACGGGCGAAGGCTGCGATGCCGGTCGGGCCGCTCCCGGCGGCGGAGAGGTCCTCTGCACATGGAACTTAAACGGTAAGGTCTATATGGCTTCTTATACTGAAGGGACCTTAACAGAATACAACCCCAAAAAGAGAATCGGCTTTCCCGAAAACCCCAGAATTGCAGCAAAGCCGCCTCACGCCATGCGGCCGGTCGCTTCGGCCGATGACGGAGAGTGCCTCTACTATGCTTCCAACCATTATTATGGGATTTTAGGCTGCGTCCTAACGCGCTATAACACCTTAACCGGCGAAGCATTCTATTATGACAATCCCTGTGAAGGCCAGCACGTCATTTCCATGTATTACCGCAAACAGGAGAATATGATCCTGGCTGGAACGACCTACCAGTCCGACTGTGAAGTAACGCCCCCTTCCTCCGATCAATGCTATGTGGCGGCCATCGATCCTGCAACTCTTGAATTTTGCAGTATGACAAAAGCGCCTTCCGGCAGTAAATCCGTTCGTATTATCGGCCCAATGGATGAAGACAATTATCTCCTTTCCATTACTCAAATCGATAAAACATCCCGGCTCGCCGCCTATTCTGCAAAAGAGAAAACTATTGCAAAATTGCAGGATAAAAATGCTTTGAGTTTAGCCTTTATCCAAATTCTATTTGCCGGGGAGACCGGCAGATTTGTAGCTTTGTCGCAGGGCAGCATTGATTTATATGAAATTACCAAAGACCGCTTTCAAAAGCTATCCCATTTATGGAAGGATGAAGCAATCTACCGGATTTTTGTCAGCGGGAAATCGCTCCATGCCGTTACGCCGCATGACGTGTATGACCTGGAAGATATTTTTGAAGACGTAAAATAGAGCGATATTGGGAAATATAACGAAACATCTCACAATATAAATTGGCAAAGCACTATTCCGGCTGTTTTGTATTCAGTTCAAGCCGATTAAAAATTTTTAGGCAGATGATAAAAGGAAAAGGTTGAATGTTTCCGATCACTATGCTATATTTAAGCCATACGGTATAAATTGCTTTATATTTTAGTTGATAAAAAGAAGGAGGAAATAAACATGATGCGTGTGAAAAAATTTCCGGTTCCAGCATCGCGTGACCCATTCTGCAACACCCCGTTGATCCACGCCGGATACGATCCTGAAACGGGGGAAGACCGTTACTGGACTACGACTTGGAATGCCAATGTCGGCTGCCTGGGGGCTTTGATTACGCCAAGCGGTAAAACGCGGATCTACCGAATTCAAAAAAGCGGTCAGGGGATCGCAGGCTGCGGCGGGTACAGCGCGCTTTTGACCGATAACGATACAATCTGGCTCTATTCGGATCTGCGCTATCCGGTCAAGCTTACCTTGTCAACCGGCGAATATGAGTATTTTGACTCAGAAGCCGGTATTGGCCAGGGACTGGTGTTTTCCGGAGCTCAGTACGATGCGGCAACGCATAAAATTCTGGCTTTAGCGTGTGTAGACGGCGATCTAACTGGTGTTTCTTTCGACATTGAAACAAAAAAGGCCGTCAAGGTCTACCAAAATTTTACCCGCGCCACATTGGCCAACGGCGGTTTTGCCAACGGCGACGGAACCTATACCGTCCGCTTTACAACCAGCTACAGTTCCTTGTACCGGTGGGATCCCGTTCACGAAACGCTAGAGGAAAAATGCGCAGTGGATGAAAGAGTAGAGCAGGCCGGTTTTGCCCATAACATCCGTGACGAACGCGGGTTTGTTTACATTCCCTATATGGGGTGGCTGAATCCCTTCGATTACACCTTCCAGGATGGGCCAAGACCTGACAGCGATATGTCATGGTTTGGACGCAACGGCGATATTGCCTATGGAATGGTTTCTACACCGCTCGGCATTGAAATCAATCAATGGGATATGAAAACCGGAAAGGTATCAAATCTGTGTGAAGTTTCCAACGGGTCCGGCTTTGCCTTCTCGATGACCGAACAGGGCGATATTCTGGCGGTTACATACTATGGAGAAGTAAACCGTTTTTCCGGCAAGGACGGCGCTCTGCTCTTCAGCAAGATATTAGACTCGGATGCACAGGGACATATCGATTGTCTTATTCGTGCAGATCAGCACACGCTTCTTGGAACACCTTTTATTACCCAGCGGTTCTGGCTGCTCAATACCCAGACAGGCGAAAGCTTTGACGCCGGCCGCGCTGCTTCCGGCGGCGGAGAGGTTTTGCGCGTTTGGAACTTAAACGGCAAGGTTTACATGGCCTCCTATACAGAAGGTATTTTAACCGAATACGACCCCAAAAAGAGAATTAACTTTCCGGAAAATCCGAGAATGGTAGCAAAGGCTCCCCACGGCATGCGCCCTGTCGCTTCCACCGATGACGGAGAATGCCTCTACTATTCATGCAACCATCACTATGGTATTTTGGGCTGCGTTTTAACGCGCTATAATACGCTGACCGGCGAAGCCTTTTATCGGGATGAACCCTGCGAAGGACAGCATATCATTTCCATGTGTTACCGCAAAGAGGATGACATCATCATTGCAGGAACAACTTACCAATCCGATTGTCTGGCTACCGCTGCCTCAACCGACCGTTGTTACGCTGTAAAAATTGATCCGAAAACCTTGGAAATTACCTCCATGGTCGAGGCGCCGGACGGAAGCGCCCGGGTGAATATTGCCGGCCCGATTGAGGAAGACCGTTACCTTGCCCTGATTACCATGGAAGATAAAAAAGTAGTCTTAGCGTCTTATTACGCAAAGGAGGAATCGATTGCTGCACATCCGGAAAAAGAGTATGCCGATTATCAGATTTCCCAAATCCTGTACGCCGGAAAACCGGGATATTTTGTAGTTCTCTCCAAAGGAAGCATTGAATTGTGGAACATTGTAAAAGATACGCCGGAAGTGCTGGAGCGCTTTTTCAGCGACGAACACATTTACAGCATCTTTGTCAGCGGGACTTCCATTCATGCTGCAACCCCAACTACGGTATATGACTTAAACAATGCTCTATCGGACTATATTGACTGAGGAAAAGGAGAATACAAATGGACAGATCCTTTCGGACTGTTAAGGCGATCACCGTAATCTGTATCATATTGTCTGCCCTATTCATGGCGCTTATTGTGTTCTGTTGGGGCGGGGAATCTCAGATCCTCTCTTCCGATCCGGCAAGACCTGTGATCGGCGAAGGAATGAATCTTTGCATCTTTCCCTTTCTTCTGGCACTTCTTGCCTCCATTGGAGCGTTCTCCCTGATATGGATGAGGAAAAAATTGGAATTATTAGAAGGCCGGAAAAAAGATTTGTCGTGATCTTATCATCCATCTTGTTTTGTGGAACCGCCTGTGCTTTCAAGCACAGGCGGTTTTTGCAGTTTTTATCTTGCCTTCCACTTCCTGATAAAATAAATTCGGCACTAAAACTATTGTGTTAATTTGTAAAAGAAAAGGCTTGACAAATTTTTTGAGAAAGAATATAATATTAAAAAATTAATTTTTAAATGCGTTGACGGGGAATAAGTTTTAAAACGGAGCAGTCAGAGAGCTGCCGGTTGGTGTGAGGCAGTGCACGGTTTAAAATCAGCTCGCCCCTGAGCAGTCAGCTGAACGCGTAACAGCTAGTAGGTTCGAACGGGTTTCTCACCGTTATCACGAGAGGATATTCGCATGAGCATGCCGATATCTGCAGAGCGGGCAGGGTCACCTGCCAACAAGAGTGGTACCGCGGAAGTTTACGAATGTAAGCCTTCGTCTCTTGGAACAGAAATGTTTCAAAAGACGAAGGCATTTTTTATGGATTTGGAAAGGGTGAAAAAGATGAAAAATGTAGAAAAATATTCAAGAATGTATTTTATGCCGCCGGTCTGCGAGCATAAATGGGCCCAGAAAGAATATATCGATCATGCTCCGGTCTGGTGCAGTGTGGATTTGCGGGATGGGAACCAGTCCCTAATTATCCCTATGAGCCTCGAGGAAAAAATCAGATTTTATAAGGCTCTGCTCAAGGTTGGCTTTAAAGAAATCGAAGTAGGCTTCCCCGCCGCCTCCGAGACGGAATATACGTTTCTGCGGACGCTGATTGAGCAGGATTTGATTCCGGACGACGTCACCATCCAAGTCCTGACACAGTCGCGCGAACACATTATTCAAAAGACATTTGAAGCTTTAAACGGCGCAAAGCACGCGATTGTGCACCTCTACAATTCCACTTCGGTCGCACAGCGGGAACAGGTTTTCCAGAAATCCAAGGAAGAAATCATCGATATTGCGGTTTCCGGTGCTAAGCTCTTTTTGGAATACGCCCAAAAGACGCCGGGGAATTTTCAATTTGAATACTCGCCGGAAAGCTTTACCGGAACTGAGATGGAGTTTGCGCTCGAGATCTGCAATGCGGTTCTGGATGTCTGGAAGCCCACACCGGAAAACAAGGTGATTATCAATCTGCCCGCTACGGTATCTGTCTCGATGCCGCATGTCTATGCCGATCAGGTGGAATATATGAGCAGTCATTTAAAATACCGGGAGAACGTCATCGTATCACTGCATCCTCACAACGACCGCGGCTGTGCCGTCGCGGATTCGGAAATGGGCTTGCTGGCCGGAGCAGAGCGTATTGAAGGAACGTTATTCGGCAACGGAGAACGAACCGGCAATGTCGATATTGTAACCCTGGCCATGAATATGTTTTCACAGGGCGTTGACCCGGGATTGAATTTCGAAAATCTTCCGGAAATTACGCAGCTGTATGAAGAAGTAACCCGAATGAAAGTGTACGATCGGCAGCCTTACAGCGGCAAGCTGGTATTTGCCGCATTTTCTGGTTCTCATCAGGACGCGATTGCCAAAGGAATCCGCTGGCGCGAACAGCATTCATCTCCCCATTGGGATGTTCCCTATCTGGCAATCGACCCGCGCGACATCGGACGCGAGTATGAGGCTGACGTGATCCGTATCAACAGCCAGTCCGGCAAAGGAGGGATCGGCTATTTGCTGGAGCAGCACTATGGCTACATTCTTCCGCCTAAAATGCGGGAAGACGTCGGGTATACAGTCAAAGGCGTTTCCGATCATCTGCACAAGGAACTCTCGCCCGAGGAAGTACGCGATATCTTTGTACAAACCTACGTCAACATCGAAACTCATATTAAACTGCTCGATTACCATTTTACCCGAAATCCTGACATTAAAGTATCGCTGTCCGTAGAAGCGGACGGGAACCAACAGATCATTGAGGGCGGCGGTAACGGCCGTTTGGACGCTGTAAGCAATGCGCTGAAGCAAAATTTGGGCATCGAGTACACGAACCTCACCTACAGCGAACATGCTTTGACAGAGGGCTCTACCTCGCAGGCGATTGCATATGTCGGCATAACAGCTCCAAATGAAAAAGTCTATTACGGCGCCGGCGTACACGACGATATTATTATGGCTTCCATCATGGCCCTGCTTTCGGCCATCAACCGGATGGAAGACGCCAGTAAAAATCGGAAAAGCAAAAGCTGAGTACATGGAAATATCCGAAGAGATTCATTCAATCGGTCCGGGTACGATACTGTAAAATGGTAAAACCCTGTCATGGAAAAGAACTGCGATCCCTGGAAAATACCTGCCAGCTGACACTTGCTTTGCACTTGCAGAAGAATCGCCGGCGGGTATTATTCTAATTTATGCCGCACACTTATACCAAAACGCAAAAGTCTGGTGTTTTTGTTTCCCAGGATACGGAAATGGCGTTTAGGATTTGCCGTTCATGCTCCGGAAAAATGAGTTCTCCTTTACACAATCGATATAAAATGAAAAACGCCGTGTCCAAAGATTCTATAAGGAAATGATTTGAAACCATTTGAAGCAGAGCAGGAATTTTTCAAAAAAATTCCACATGATCCGTTTAAAAATAAATTTCTAAAGCAGATGGGAGATTTTTATAATGGCAGACTATCTTTTTCAGCCAGTGATCGAAAATTGGAAGACGTGGGGCGAAATCTTTTGTTCCATCTCCGCTTTTTTCCCTTTGATTCGGGAAATATTCCAAAAAGAAAAACTTGTTTTGGGAGAGATACAGAACCTGACCCCCGGCACCAATGCAGTATTTCGATGCGGAAATTATGTGATCAAAATTTATGCGCCGGCGGAATCCGGGCTCGACTGTTCCCGGGATTTTTATATGGAAAAAACGCTGCTGCACTTCGCCGCAAAATTGGGAATCGCCGCTCCCAACTACATTACAAGCGGCGAATTCTGCGACAAATACCGATTTCCTTACCTGATTATGGACTATGCAGAAGGAACCGAAGGCGGAACTTGGCTCAAGAACTGTACTGTCAGGCAGAAAAAAGCGGCCGTGCGCCAGCTGAAAAAACTGCTTGAGCGCCTGCACCAGCCTGCTTGTGAATTACCGCCTTTTCCCGCCGCTGACATCAAGCGGCGGGCACTGGAAAATCCCCGCCTGCAGCAACTGAGCGCGCCTTTGGCTGAAGAGATCAAACGCCGCATCGGCGCCGTTGCAATGGACAATCTGGTTTTGGTACACGGCGACATCACGGGAGAAAACGTACTGGTCACACCCGACGGAAAGCCAATGCTGATCGATTTTGCCGACGCGTGCATTGCCCCCTCCTGTTATGAGCTTCCGCCGCTGCTGATAGAATTGTTCCGGTTTGAACCGCAATTGGTCCGTGAGTGGATCGGCAGTACGGACTTTGAGCCATTTCTGGATCAATTCATCGATGGCCTGGCCCTGCACGACTTTGGCCCCGATCTCATTCAAACCTTCTTGGACAGGCAGGGTATCCCGGTATCGGCGATTCATACCCTCCGCGATTTGCGCAATATTTTTTCTGCTCTATTGTTACAGGAATAAAAACCGGCAGATTCTCTCTCCTCTCTGAGAATCCGCCGCAATTTCATTTATGATTCTTGAAATAGCTTAATGTCAAAATCAAGGCATAATTTCAACCGCAGGGTTTTATGCTGTCGTACCGCTCTTTGAAAATGTTGATCCAATCCATATGCGGGCGGCCTATACTTCTTTTTTTGTCCATTTTCCTGTTGAGAACCGGGCAAAATTACAGGCCAGGCGTCCAATCTGATCGATCAGCATGGAAATCCACGCGCCGATCAATCCCAAATTCAAAGGATAACAGCACAGCCAGGCAATAATCGGACGAAAGATCGCCGTACTGATTAACGACACGCCCGCGACAAATTTTGTATCTCCTGCGCCCCGAAGGCATCCGCTGATGACCACCTGCGAAGTCTGCGGCATACTAATTGCCGCCAGTACCAGCATAACCTGCGCGCCCAGCTCAATAACCGGCGTTTCCGTCGTAAAGAGTGAAATAAAGAATGTGCGCCCAAAGATAAACGCCAGAATCAAGCAGGCGGACACACACATGGCAATCCTCTGCGATATTTTTCCATAAATGATCGCCAGATCCGGCCGTTTTTCGCCCAGGCTCTGGCCAACCAGAGCAGAAGCCGCAACTGCGATTCCATCACCGAAGCTGAACGAAATTGTCGAGATATTATTGCAGATCTGATGGGCGGCGAACGCCATCGTTCCCAGGGACGCTACAATTTTTGCATAGGTAAAGAATCCAAAGCGAAGACAAAGCTGTTCCACCAAAGCACTGGAACCTACATTTGTCAGTCCGCGCATGGTATGGCCTTCAAACCTCCAGCCGCCGTGTGTTCTGACAGAGAGAAAATTCCCCTTTCTCACAATAGAGCAAATTGCCATGATAAAAGCAACAAAGAAACCAATTACCGTTGCAATCGCAGCTCCCTTAACTCCCAAACGCGGAAACCCGCACTGGCCGGTAATGAGGAAATAATTAAAAATAATGTTGACCACGTTAGCCGTTACATTGTTCGCCATTGATATTTTCGTTTTTCCAACGCCGCGCTGTGCTGCATTGATCGTAAGCGCAACGCTGTTAAAAAACAAGCCTACCATCAAGACGCGGAAATAGTCGAGTGCGTCGGAAATGATATCGTCTCCCGCGCCGGCAAACCGCAGAATCGGTTCGGCAAATACAATGGCGCCGATGGAAAGCAGCAAAGACAATCCGCCGCTTAACAGCAGGGATTGCTTTAAACAGGCGTTCGCACCGGCACGGTCATTTTGCCCTTTTCGGCGCGCTGTCACAGCCGTGACGCCGACATTGAGGGAAAGGATAACCGCCAAAAAAATAAAACGCGGCTGTACGGTAATTCCTACCGCGGAAATCGCTTCATGTCCCAGCGATCCCACCATCATGGTGTCAACAGCGCCGATTAGGCTCACCAATACGGATTCCAAAGTTGAAGGCCACGCCATCGAAATCGCTTTTTTATAAAGAGGACGGCTTTGCGGAAGCTCCCCAACAATTAAATCCTTTTTCACCATGGAACGACACGAGAAAAAATACCGTAAAAAATTCAATGATTCCTACCACCCTTCGTCAAATTCCGAAAAATCTACAATTTTCGCAAATTTACGCAAAAAAGAAAGGCCCGTTGACTGGAGTCTGAATACTGTTTCCATTTTCTTTGGTACCATCTTTTTTTCTTTTATTCAACAATTAGAAAGCAGAGCCGCTGCCGCGGCCCCGCTTTGATTTCAGCCAAGCTCAGCTTTTGCGCAAAAACTCCGGAACATCCAGTTCGTCCAAATCAGACAGGCCAACGCCTTTAAAATTGATTCCGCTGTTATTCGTTGGAATGGAAACCGGTTCTTTGGAAGTATCTTTGCCCATCCCAAAATTACTCCGGTTCGGTTTAATTTTTGCTTTATCAAATCCCGTCGCAACAATCGTGATTCGGATTTCGTCTTCCAAATGCTCATCCAGAGCAACTCCGAAGATAATTTTCGCATCCGGATCGACCATCTCGCCGACTTTTGCAGCTGCAATGTTCGCGTCAAACATCCCCAGGTTACGTCCGCCCGTTACGTTCAGCAAAACGCCGCGCGCACCTTCAATTGACGTCTCCAAAAGTGGGGAATCAATCGCCATGCGGACTGCTTCTTCTGCCTTGTTTTCCCCTTTGGCCATTCCAACACCCATATGAGCAACGCCTGCATCTTTCATGATGGCAACGACGTCTGCAAAGTCACAGTTTATGTACCCGGGAAGTGCAATAATATCGGAAATACCCTGAACGCCCTGGCGCAAAACCTTATCTGCTTCATGGAACGTGTCCATCATACTGGTATTCTTATCAATAATCTGGAGCAGGCGGTCATTCGGAATGGTAACGATTGCATCTACATGCTCTTTTAATACCTCAATTCCCTCTTCCGCTGTTTTCATACGGGAACGCCCTTCAAACGAAAACGGTTTTGTAACAATACCAACCGTCAAAATTCCCATGTCTTTCGCAATCGAAGCAATCACGGGAGCCGCTCCGGTACCGGTACCGCCGCCCATGCCAGCGGTAACAAAAACCATATCTGCTCCTCGAAGAGACTCTTCCAGTGCTTCTCTGCTTTCTTCTGCTGCCTTGCGTCCCACAGCAGGATCTGCTCCGGCACCAAGCCCTTTTTTTCCAATTTGGATCTTATAGCCCGCCTGTGAAATTGCAAGTGCCTGCGCGTCCGTATTTACGGCAATAAAATCCACACACTTTACACCATCTTCTACCATTCGGTTTACCGCGTTATTGCCGCCTCCGCCTACGCCGATTACTTTAATATTCGCCAGTCTTTCAGGACTTGTTTCAATTTCAAACATTAACTTTTCCTCCTTGTATCTTCAGCCGGCCAGCGCCGCTCTCTTATGTACATAAAAGATGGTTCATCTCCGCACCCGATGTCTGCATTCCATGGTTGAATAAGCGAAAAATCCCCTCTTATTTTCTTGTTATTATTCTTTTCTATTTTAACTGTTTTTCTCGTTTTATTCAATAGGTATTCCAAATTTCTTTGGCTTTTTTTTAAGGTTTGACCGCATACAATGCCATTTTTCCCAGTGAATCCAGATTTTTCTTATCCCTTCGAGCAAATTACTCCCCGTAAGCAAAAAATGCCTTTCCCGCGTCAATGTCAAATTGAATACTTCCCGAAGAGGCCATCTGTACGCTTCCATCGGAAACTACATTCTTTAAATAAATCATTTTTTGTTCTGCATCCAGATGCGATCCAAATTTGACAGTATATTTTCCTCCATAGATAAAGGTAATGTTGGATAAATCTGAAACATCCAGATTCGAAATATTCTCTAAGATCTCTTGCTGCTGCGCCGTTCCAACGATTTCTTTTGCAGCGGAGAAAGCATCTTCCCCGTTTTCACCAAACTCCAGTTTTTCTCCCACTGCCGCCGTCACAACAGAGAGTCCTGACAGCGCAACATGATCCTCCGGGCAGGCGGCAAACTGCTCCAGAACATACCCTTCCTCGTCTACGGCATACCAGGAACCGGCAAACGTAACATAGGCAAAGATTTCCCGCTCAAACACCATAATATTAATACAATCCGGCAATTTGCGCCGCACTCTGGCTTCTTTTACATAAGGCAGTGTTTCCACCCGTTTTTCAATATCAGACATTTTAAGCTTGAATGTGTTTTCGCCGACCGGAACAGCCGCGGCCGTTTCGATTTCTTCAACCGAAACCCGCTCGTAACCGTAATAAGCCACTTCCTTTACCAGAAAAAAGGGAGTTAAAAACACAAGGCAAAAAATGCCTGCGCACAACAGGAGCACAACAAAAATGATTAAAATAATACGCCTTCTCCGGCGTCTTTTGCGCTTTCTTTTCTCATGCCGGCGTTTCATTTCTTCCAAGTTCTGCCGGTGCACTTCAGGCCTGTCCCCCTGTTCCGAGTAGGCGGAACGACGTGCGGCCGCCATCGCCGCAGACCTTTGAGACCTCTGCGCCGGAGCGGCCGTACTTTTTCTTTTTACCGTCTTTTTTGTGGACATATTTCATCTTCCCTCGTTATCTTAGCGCCCAAAGAAGAAAGGTTTTCCTCAATGCGCTCATATCCTCTGTCAATATAATGCACTCCTGTAATCTCCGTCGTCCCTTCTGCTGCCAGTGCCGCTACAGCTAAAGCGGCTCCGCCGCGCAGATCCATAGCCGCTACGCGCGCCCCTGTCAGCCGTGGTACGCCGCGTACAACCGCCACGCTTCCATCCACCGTGATGTCCGCGCCCATGCGGATTAATTCACCTACATGTTTATAACGGCTTTCAAATATATTTTCAATAAAAATACTGCTGCCCTGCGCCAATGTACTCACCGCCATAAAGGGCGACTGCGCATCCGTCGGAAAACCTGGATAAGGCATGGTCCGCACAGTCCCAACTGAATGAATCCGCTTTCCCGGGATGTGGATAACCCGCGTCGTCTCAACGAACAATTTGGAACCCATGTCACTTAAAACGGATAGAATGGATTCAATATGCGTACTGCGAACATTGACAAGTTCAATTTCACTTTTTGTAATGCAGGCCGCTGCCAGATATGTAGCCGCTACAATCCGGTCCGGCATAATCCGATACTCCGCATCGTGCAGCTTTTTAACTCCTTCAATGCAGATGACGCTGCCGCCTGCTCCCGTTATTTTTGCGCCCATACTGTTCAAAAAATCCTGCAGATCGACGATCTCCGGTTCCTTCGCCGCATTGGCAATGACCGTCTCCCCCTCTGCCAGGACTGCTGCAAGCATAATATTTTCCGTCGCTCCTACGCTGGGAAAATCCAAATATATTTTTGCACCATGCAGTTTTTCCGCATGGCAGTCCATAAAACCATGCTCTTCCACCACTATTACGCCCATCTGCCTTAATGCTTTCAAATGGAGATCAATTGGCCGCGGACCCAGCTCGCATCCGCCCGGCATACTCAAACGCGCCCTTCCCATTTTGGCCAATATCGCTCCAAGAAAAACAATTGACGAACGCATCTCACGCATGAGATCTTCTGAAATCTCATAGCCATTGAGAGATGAGGAATCAACCATAAATGTTTCTGCTTCACGTTTGGTGGTGACGCCAAGCTCCCTTAAAATCCGCTCCGATATTTCGACATCCGATATGTAGGGGCAGTCGAAGAGAACAGTTTTACCGCCGTTTAGGATACTGGCCGCTAAAATCGGCAAAATTGCGTTTTTTGCGCCCTGCACGCGCAGACTTCCAGCCAGGGGGAAGCCGCCTTCTATTTTTAACTTTTCCATGTAATTGATACACCTCCACAAGCCTTTTCGCGCTTACTACATAGTATGCCGCCAGAAAAAAACCGTTACCATATCCTGGCTTTCAGGCTTATGGAAGAGGGTTTACAGCATTTGCCGCAGGGTATCATACATCTTTTTCACTGCATCGGGCTGACCGATTTTTTGCAGTTTTCTGCCATTTTGTAATACAGATTGGGATTTTCCAAAAGCTTTACATTAAGTTCGCTTTCACATATCATTCGGACTGACCTCGATATCAATTCCCGCATCACATTGCTGTCATTTATTTCGCCGAATCCCAATCATTCCAAGCTCCTGCAGGTTCAAACTGCCTATGGTCATAATTGATATCGCTTAATATAGTTCAGTCTGGTAAAAAACATACCGCTGAGTTATTTTAATTATTATATCATATCTGACCTTGATATGCAAAGGATATCGGTTCCAATTTTGATTTTTCTGCCTTTTTAGCAACGTTTCATTATTTTGGAGAGTTCTGATTATCTTTCTTTCGGGTTCAATTTTTATAATACGAAATTGCTGATATCTATAAAAATCTAATAAAAAGCAGAGAGGAAGCAAATCTTCTCTGCAAAAAACGAAACTGCCAGTGCAAAATACCAAAATTGCTGCTGCAGGATCCAAATTTCATATAAACAGCCGTTTTATTTTGACAAAATCCATTTTTTGCTTGAAATGTTTTTAATAATAGTATATAATGAAATCAATAAAATAATATTTTTTAGAGGATATTAAAATGAAAACAAATACTTCTTTCGATGAACTGAAACAGTCTTTAGTACCTCTGGCTATTATCTCTTTTTTCCTGGCATGTCTCATTCAGCTTTGTTCCCTGCTCCCTATTTATTTCATGCCAAAAGTTATCGACCAATATATCCCAAACGGGGATCTGCAGTCTATCCTGCTGTCCATTCTGGTTTTTTGCGGTATTCCAATTATTTCTTCCATGCTTTATAATTACTATCAATATTACATCATAAAAAAAGGAAGGAAGCTCACGTCAAAAATTAATTTGGATTGCTTTGAAAAACTTCTTTATCAGCCAATGAAATTCTATGACGAGTCCTATTCCGCGGAAATTGCCAAAAAATGTTCGCAGGAAGCGGTTTCCTATGTTGCGGTGTGGTCGGTTGATGTGCCGAATCTTTTGTCGAATGTCATTACATCCATTATCGTATTTGTTTTACTCTTCCAAATTCATCCTGCTCTTTCTCTGGTACAATTATTTTATTTTCCCGTCGTTCTGCTCTTCCTCAAACTCGCGGGAAAAAAACTTGAAAAGCTCATTGCAATGGTTATGGATTGGAATGCCAAAATACAAAAGTATATGCAGGAAGCTTTCCGTTCCATTCGAGTGATAAAATCTTCTCAGCTAGAGGGTTTCGCCATAAAACGGGTGGATCATGCACAAACTGAAGTTTTAAAAGTATGGGGCAAAACCGTATTTTTTGACAACCTCTTAGGCGGAGTCAGTACAACCTTTATCCCCGGTATTTTTTATGGGGGAACTTTTATATTGGCCGCAATCTTAGTAATGACTGATCAAACAACACTGGGTCTGCTCACCGCGGCTTTGGGGTATGCCACAAAGATACATAATATGTTCGGCAGCCTGATGAAGACCTATAATAATTATAAAAAAGCGAAAGGGGAATGCAAAGCCATTATCACATATTTAAATATGGATGATGAAAGAGACAATCATGCAGAGGGCAAGTGGAGCTTTGAGCAGGAAATAAAGTTGGACAGCGTTACATTTTCCTATCCCCAATCGGATAAAAACATATTATTTCAGAAGAGCCTGGCGTTTCCGAAAGGAAAATGGATTGGCATCTCGGGCCAAAGCGGGGTGGGCAAAAGCACGGTGCTGGAATTACTGTTACGATTTTATGAGATCCAAGAGGGAACCATTACAATTGACGGAGTTGATATTCAGAATATCAATCTAACACAGCTGCGTTCCCATATCGCTTATGTTACACAGGATCCTTTTTTAATCGATGGAACAATCGAAGAAAACTTAGCGCTTGTATGCGGCAATAATAAGAAGGAAATAGAAACAGCGGCACAGCTTACCGGAATCACAGAACACATTGAGGGCGGACTGCAAAAAAATGTGGGAGAAGCGGGCACGCTATTATCCGGAGGCGAAAAACAGCGTGTTGCAATTGCGCAATGTATCTTAAAAAATCGGCCCATTATCTTGCTTGACGAAGTAACGAGCCAGCTGGACCATGGGTCGCAGGAAAAAATGGCTCAGCTGTTCCGGCGCCTCTGCACAGAGAAAGGCACTACAATCATCAGTGTCGCACATAGAGACGACTTTAACCGCTATGCCGATATCAAGTATATAATGGAAAGAACAGAAGAGCCTTAAAGGGCAGCCCCATTTGAAAATACAAAGAACGAAAAGCGCGAACTTGACCGATACACTTGGTGATAAACCATTCTAAGAATGATTTAATCAAAAGCTAAAGCTATATAGCAAGAGAAATATAAACAGCAGAGAAAGCTGGCTATGAAATAATGGCCGCTGTTCCCGAAATCTAAATTTTATCCATTTCAAAAGGCAACTGTTATTTAGAGAAGAGTAAGAAAGACTGGGATGGTATTCGTACATCTCTCATTCTGTTCTTACTCTTCCATTTGCCCGATTCGATTTTATTTTGTATCCTCTCTTGGCATATTCTGGCTTTCAGGCTTATGAGAGAGGGTTTACAGCATTTGCCGCAGGGTATCGTACATCTTTTTCACTGCATCGGGCTGGCCGATTTTTCTGCAGTTGTCCGCCATTTTCTGATACAGATTGGGATTTTCCAAAAGCTTATCCACTTTTGTTTCCAAAAGCTTTACGGTAAGCTCGCTCTCGCGGATCATAATCCCTGCCTCATTCTGGTAGAGGGCCATTGCGTTATAGGTTTGGTGGTCATGCGCGACATTGGGTGACGGAATCAGGATAGAAACCTTGCCCAAAGCAGCAATTTCACTTGTCGTAATAGCGCCGGCACGCGATATTACGATGTCCGCCGCCGCCATTGCAGCCCCCATATCGTCAATATAATCCACAATCCGGGCCGTATGCTGATTTCCTACATCAATGCCCATTTGCTTTGCCTGCTCGATCACTTTATCATAGTAGCGTTTGCCGCAGCCGAATAAAATCTGATATTTTGCGCCGCGCTTCTCATTGGATTGGATCAGCTCCAGCATTGTTTCGTTGATTTTGTCTGCGCCCAGGCTTCCGCCAAAGGCAAAAATCAAAGGCCGGTTATCGAGCTTGAGCTTGCGGCGCGACATTGTCCGATCCGCTTGCAGCAGCTCCTCCCGAATGGGATTTCCGGTTAAGACGCATTTCGACTGGTCCTTTTTTAAATATTTTATAGTTTCTTCAAAACTGACGGCAATTTTTGTCGCATAACGAGCCGCCATTTTGACTGTCATTCCCGGAATGACATTCTGCTCATGGATCATGCAGGGGATGTGCATACTCTTTGCCGCACACATCACCGGTCCGCTGACATACCCTCCTGTACAAAGCACTACATCCGGACGAAAAGCCCGGATCAAATCTTTGGCCTGCGATTTCGACTTAAACACCTTAAATACCGTTTTTATATTCTCCAAACTGAATGACCGGCGGAAGCCCCGAATGTCAATGAATTTTATCGGATATCCTTTTTTCTCTACCAATTCCTGTTCCATCCCCTCGCGGGTTCCGATAAACAGAAATGCGCTGTCCGGTTCTTTTCTTCGTATAAAATCAGCGATGGAGAGCGCGGGATTGATGTGGCCCGCTGTCCCGCCGCCCGCTATCAACACTCTCAATCTTATCAGCTCCAATCACTTTTTGATATTTGGAAATATTCAAAACAATGCCCATAGACGTCAATAAAATGGTCAAGGACGATCCTCCGTAGCTGAAAAACGGAAGCTGCATTCCGGTAACCGGAAGGCTGGCCGTTACAACTCCTATGTTCACAATGACCTGCAGGGCAATCAGGGAAATCATTCCCGTTACCATAAGGCAGCCCATTTTGTCCCTTGCATTGGCCGCAATTTTGAAACCGCGCCAGATCAGTATGATGTAGAGCGCAATCAAAAAGGCCGCTCCAAAGAAACCCATTTCTTCGCACCAAATGGCAAAAATAAAGTCGTTGTGGGCCTCCGGGATATAGAAAAACTTCTGCCGGCTCATACCGGGGCCGAGGCCAAACAGCCCTCCTGATCCTATGGCAAACAAGGACTGCACCGCCTGCCATCCTTCATCGAGCATATATTTGAATGGGTCCAAAAAGGAAACCAATCGTTCCAAACGATACGATTCCTTAAATGCCAAATAACCCAGCACAGGCAGCGCAAGCAGACCCAAAATCAGAAAGTGCTTTAAGTTCGCACCGGCGGCGAACAGCATAATGCACAGCACGCAGGTAATGAGCAGCATGGCACTGTAATGAGGCTCTCTCAGAAGCAGCAGATCCACGATGCCAATAATCAGCAGATACTTCAGCAAAACCTTAAACTTGCGGATCTTTTCCCCGTCTTTTTGCAGACTGACCGCAAAAAACAGAATTAAGCCAATCTTTGCAATTTCAGAGGCCTGAATTCCTATGCTGTCATTAATTCCAATCCATCGGCGGGAACCCTTAACCAGTCTCCCGATTCCTGGAATCAAAACTGCTACGAGCAGACCAATGCAGATGATCAATATGATTTTGGCAAATTTTTCGTATGTATAGTATGGGATATGATAAGTAATCGTCATACCGATCGACCCAATCAGTATCCAAAGAAGCTGACGAATGATGTAATAGTAAGGAGTGTCGTTCATCATGGTGGCCCATGGAGCACTGGCTGAAAATACCATAATACTCCCACAGGCAAGTATAATAATCAATGTGAGAAGGAAGCCAAAATCGTAGGCTGTAGTCGGCCTTCTTCTCTTTTTTTTCACCTTTTCGTCCTTCATGAAAACCTCCTAAATTAATCCTGCGTTCGGCAGTATGGACAGAATCCCGATCAAACAAAACACGAGTGTGATCAGCACCGCCACAATCACAATCTTCCATTCGCTCCAGCCGCTCATCTCAAAGTGATGGTGGATCGGGCACATCTTAAATACGCGTTTTCCTCTGGTTTTAAAGCTCACAACCTGAATGATGTCCGACAGTGTCTCGATGAGGTATACAATCCCGACAATGACCAGAATCAGCGGCATTTTGAGACTGATTGCCACAACGCCCACTGCCCCGCCCAAAAAAAGCGAGCCGGTATCTCCCATAAAAATCTTAGCCGGATGCTTGTTAAACAAGAAAAATCCGACACAGGCGGCCGCTATGCAGACGGCAAAAACAGCGCAGGTTGTCTGCTGGTAAAGAACTCCCGCTACAACAAAGAAGATGGAAACCAGAGTGGTTACACTTGCGGCCAGTCCGTCGATTCCATCGGTTAAATTGACGCTGTTGACAATTGCCAGCATGACAAAGGCCGCAAGCGGCACATAGAGTACGCCAATGTCCCAGGTTTTTTCCAGAAAGGGAACGACAATATGGCTGTCTAAATATCCCATATATTTGAGCGTTACAATGTAAACGACCGTCAAAAGCAGCTGAAGCAGAAATTTTTGCAGCGCCGTGAGCCCCAAGTTCCGTTTCAGAACCACCTTGATGTAATCGTCAATAAATCCAACTGCGCCGAATCCAACGCTGATGCCAAGCATCAGCATCATGCGCGGACTGCGGTCTGCAAGAAAAGTCGCAATCATAACGGCAATGATCATCACGATGCCGCCCATCGTCGGCGTACCGGTTTTGGCCTTATGCCAGGTCGGCCCGTCCTCGCGGATGCTTTGTCCGAATTTGATCCGATGCAGCAATGGAATGAACATCGGCATTAATACTACGATAATTAAAATGGTGATCCCGCTTGAGATCAGCAACGCTGTTGTCATCGTCCCCACTCCCTATCCTTTTGTTTTCCCGGCCTCCCTGCGTTTAACACCCCTTTAAAAAAGCCGCAAGCTCTTCCAAGCGCATGGCACGCGACGCCTTGAACAGCACTGCGTCGCCAGCCTTTATGAGGCCGGATAACTCCTTTTTGCAATTCTCATTGTTGTCAAAGCTGTAAACACGGTTGGCATTCATTCCAGCCTGCAATGCCCCCTTGGCAATTTCCTTC
Source organism: uncultured Clostridia bacterium (assembly GCA_944393585.1). GTDB lineage: Bacteria > Bacillota > Clostridia > CALYAR01 > CALYAR01 > CALYAR01. The sequence continues at coordinate 29,620 of CALYAR010000019.1, forward strand.
GCGTGGGATCCTACGCAGATCAGCACATCTGCGCACTCGCATGCCTTTTTCCCCACATTCCGGTGCGCTTCCACCGCATAGTCGCCCATTTCCAGCATATCGCCCAGCACAGCTACTTTCCGTTTGTTTTCCATCGACGCCAATACGCGCAGCGCCTCGTTCATCGAATCCGGGGCCGCGTTATAGCAGTCGGCAATGATTGTATACCGCTCTGTCTTCTCTACATTCATACGCATGTCTGCGCAGGTATATTCCGCAATACCGCGCAGGATTGCCTCTCGTTCCACACCGAAATGCTCTCCTGCCGCAATCGCACAGAGCGCGTTGTACACATTATATTCTCCCAGTGCATTGATTTTGACCTGCGAACGAATTCCGCCGATCTCCGTTTCAAATGTCACGCCTTCCTGCGACAATTTCACATCCTCGGCACGGTATTTCAGCCCTTCTCCATAAATTCCATAGGAAATCACCGGGACGCCGATGGAATCGGATGCCTTGGCAAGCATATCATTGTCCCGATTTAAAATGACACAGCCGCCTTCCTTTAAATTTTCCAACATTTCCAGTTTTGCTTTTAAAATTCCTTCGCGGGAACCCAGGTTTTCAATGTGCGACAAACCGATATTCGTCAATACTGCTGCATCCGGCGGAGCAATCTGCGACAGGGCGCGGATTTCTCCAAAATGATTCATCCCCATCTCCAAAACCGCCATCTCATCTCCTCGTCTCAAACGAAAAATGGTGAGCGGCAAGCCGATATGATTGTTATAATTCCCCTGGGTTTTAAGCGTTTGATACTTTTGAGACAGCACGGAAGCAATCATTTCTTTTGTGGAAGTCTTGCCGACGCTCCCCGTTACCGCAACGACCTTTGGATTGATCCGCCGCAGATAATAGCCTGCTAATTTTCCCATGGCAGAAAGAGTATCCTCTACGCGGATGAAGCACATCTGATTCTTCGTCCCGTTCGGAAAGGATGACGCAGCTCCGGGATCGCGCGCTGTTAAGATTATTTTTGCACCTGCCTCGGCCGCTTTACCGATAAAGTCATGTCCGTCGGCATTTTTTCCTGCCAGCGGTATAAAAAGACTGTTTTCCCGTACCTCACGCGAATCGCAGGTGACATGATCTGCAAAAAAGGAAGCGTTATGGCAGGAGGCAACTCCATTGACTGCCTGTTCTATTTCTGAAATCGTCAGCCGTTCCATCCCAAACATCCTTTCCTTTACTTGTTTAAAAATTCCCGCACAATTTGGCGTTCATCAAAATCAATTTTAGTCTTGCCCAATATCTGATAGGTTTCATGCCCTTTTCCCGCCAAAAGAACGATATCGTCCTTCCGGGCAATGGACAGCGCATAGCCAATGGCCTCTTTCCGATTGTCAATCTCTTTGTATGCACCGCCGCTTTCCCGCACGCCGACTAAGATTTCCTCGATGATGGCATGCGGATCTTCGGTGCGCGGATTATCGGACGTTACAATGCAAAGATCGGACAATTCGCCGGCAATCTTACCCATGATGGGGCGTTTGGCACGGTCCCGGTCTCCGCCGCAGCCAAACAGTGTGATAATACGGCCTTTGGCAAATTCCCGGATGGTAGTAATGATATTCTTAAGACTATCTGGACTGTGGGCATAGTCAATCATAACCGTGTAATCCGTATTCACCGGAACCACTTCAGCACGTCCCATTACCCCGCGTACCAGCATTAATCCTTTGGCCACTTCTTCGATTCTCATTCCCAATTCCAAACACATAGCTGCGGCACAAAGCGCATTGTATACTGAAAAACTGCCTGGAATCTGAAGTTTGATTTCATGTCTTTCTCCATGGTAACACAGGTCAAAAATGACCCCTCGCTGTGCCAAATGGATACGATCGGCAAAATAATCTGCATCTTTATCCTTGCAGGAAAAGGAAAGGGTTTTTTCCGGAAATTCCTCTAACAGCCGCTTTCCATACGGATCGTCTAAATTAACTAACACCTTTTTGGCCATTGGCACTATTTTCTTTTTTGATTGGAAATAGTGCTCCATATCATGATGAAAATCCAAATGATCCTGTGTCAAATTGGTAAATCCCGCCACCTCAAAGGTAAGTCCAAATACCCGTTTTAATTCCAAAGCATGGCTGGCTACTTCCATCACCGTATACTCTACTCCGGCATCTGCCATCTGCGCCAAAAGCTCATGAAGCTCACTGGCAAA
>CALYAR010000020.1 GCA_944393585.1 uncultured Clostridia bacterium
CAGGAGAAAGTCCTGCGATTCTCTTTTTGCGATGTGAAGCATCGCAGTATTAAACCAATTTTTTAATAAAAGAGGGAATGCATGAAAAAGATATTTCTTATTTTGTCGGTTTTAGCGGGAACATTGACAATTTATGGGAAGACGCTTGAAATCGTCAAGGACGGCAGAAGTGATTATTGTATTGTGGTGAATCGAAAAGGTCCGCCTTGTATATTGAATGCGGCCCATGACCTTCAGGAATACATCAGAAAGGCAACCGGTGCTTGTCTGCCGATTACCGGGGAACAGAATGGAAGACCCGCTTTTATGCTTGGTTTTTTACCTGTGGATAAGCCGGAAAGTTTTGTTGTCAGAACTATGGGGAATGATATTTATATTTCCGGTTATGATACAGAAGGAGCAATCTTTGAACCGCATTTAGCAGAAGGAGCACATGTCGGCACTTGGTACGGAGTCTGTGATTTTTTAGAGAAACAGCTTGGTGTTCGATGGTTTATGCCGGGAGAATTGGGGGAGTATGTGCCGAAACGGGACAAATGGTCTATAGAGGAACTCAATTATTCTGAGTCTCCTCGTATGGAATTGCGTATCATGCAATATGTAATTCCATATCCAATTGGCAATACAGCCGAAAAAAATATCCGGGAAGGACAGTTGTGGTTACGCCGAAATCGTCATGGTAATGTTGAACCATGGTGTGGGTGGCATAGTTGGCGCCATGATTTTCCTGCGGGGAAATACTTTGCAGAACATCCGGACTGGTTTGCACTGGTTAAAGGTCGCCGTTGCAATGATGATCCAGGCGGTTATGGCGTAAAAATGTGTACAACAAACCCAAAAGCACTTGATCAATATGCAAAGAATCTGATTGACTCGCGCAAAGGCTGGAAACATCCATGGATGTTAAGTCTTACCCCGAATGACAGCGGTAATTTTTGCGAATGTGCAAATTGCATCTCGCTTGATGACGGATTGCGTCCTGATGGTTCCAGAATCATGACAACCAGAATTATGACATATGCCAATGAAGTTGCCCATAGAGTCAAGCAGGAGTTGCCTGGACAGAAATTTGGCATCAATGCTTATGCTTTCTATTATGAGGCTGTAAGCGGAATCAGGCTTGATCCTTCCATTACGGTGATGGAAGTTCTGAATGATACCGGTATCGGTTATTATGATTCGGCAAGACGTGTCGCACATCTTAAGAACTTGAAAGCATGGAGGAAAGTTTTGAGTAAGCTGTACTATTATTGTACTCCTGAGGGAATGACCGGACTGGAACTGCCTTGCCATCAATATGGAAATATTAAATTGCTCTTTGATGATTTATATGCCGCTGATGTTTCCGGCATTCTAATGAACAATCCTACTGGTTTTTCTGCTTCCGGCTTGAACAATTATCTTTATTTGAAATTCGCGTGGGGGGTGTCTGAACCGGAAAAATTATATTTGGATGCCTTGCGTGATTGTTACGGTTCCGTAGGAGCAACTGTTATGAGAACCTATACTGCGGACATTGAAAAACGTATGGCAGGATTTGCCGCAGAAACTATGGAAGAGGATATTGCACTTGGTTATATTAAACGTTACCCCCGTATATTTAAAAAGGTGTATGAGGGACTTGCTGAAAAATGGCTTCCGGAGCTTCGAATGGCGATGGAAAAAACAAAAGACCATGGACAAAAAGCCCGACTCCAAATAGTGATTGACAATCTTGAATATTGTAAAGCAACAGTAGAATTGTACAATATTGCCTGCACGTTGATTGCTTCTTCTGTGCCGGATCCGAAATTGCTTGCTGTTGCTGATAATCTGGCTGTCCGGAGAGAAGAGATTCTGAAAAAACAAGGCAATCCCCCAGCCAATGTTTATGGTAAAACGGATTCTGTCATAAAAAACAATCGTTTTGCGAAATTGCCTGACCGCAATATGTTGAAATATATGATGGCTGCGCAGTCCCGTAAATATATAACGGCTGAGCGTTATGGAACTCCACCGGTTCTTGATGGAAAGTTGAATGAAAGTTTTTGGGAAAATATACTGCCCCAGCGTATTGAATTGGACTCAAAGGCAATGAAACTGAAAGTTGGTGCGGATATCCGTGTTGCCATAGTAGGGAATGATCTCTATATTGGGATCCATTGCGAGGAGCCGTTTGTCAGTAAAATTGCGGATATTGGACGAAGCTGTGATAGTCCTGTTTGGGAGGAGAACTGCATTGATCTTTTTATTGCTCCGCCAAATAAGGAGAAAAAATATTATCAGTTGGTTTTCAACTCGTTGGGAACTGTGAGGAGTTTCTTATATGCCTCGAAATCAATGAAATGGGAGGCAAAAGAAGAAATTCGGACTTTTCGCGGCTCGAACTTCTGGAGTGCCGAAGTCAAGCTCCCGTTTGCTTCCATGACGGATAAAACAGAACTTCGCGGCGATATTTGGGGTATTAATTTTTGTCGTGTCCGCAAAACTGTGGTTCCTGCTGAATCTACATGTTGGAGTCCAACCTTCGGCAGTTTTCATCAGCCTGAACGGTTCGGCAAACTGGTCATAAAATGACTTTTACTTATAGTGAGGTATCGAAATGAAAAATTTTCTTCCGTTTCAGAATAAACATTGTAGAACAGGAGGGATAGAGCATGTAATGCCGCCCTTGACAAATGGGGGGCATTACAAGCGTTTCCCTTGCCTCTCTTATTCATTCAGCTTAATAGAGCTCCTGGTTACGATTTCCATTATTGCAATTTTGGCAGCTCTTTTATTGCCGGTGTTAAATTTAACACGTGAAAAGGCAAGAGGAACAGCCTGTTTTAATAATCTCAGGCAGCAGGGATTGGCATTGCATAATTATTTTAATGATTACAATGATTATATTCTTCCGGGTGGAGAGATGGGGAAACAACTTTGGCCGGTGAATCTTTCTTTTTATATTTATACGTCTGATTCTTTTCGTAATACAAGTCCGGCACAACGTGCTGAACTTTGGAAGAAAAGTGTATTTGCATGTCCTTCAGATCAGCATAAGAATGTTTGCCCCCATTTTTATGGAGATTGTATATCCTATGGAATGAACAATATGATCTGTAAAAAACTTGTGTGGCCGGAGGATACTCCATGGCCGTTGAAGTTAAGTCATATACCACAGCC
>CALYAR010000021.1 GCA_944393585.1 uncultured Clostridia bacterium
GGTATCACTCATGCCCGGGTGGGAGAGAGCCGCTTCTCATTTTGTATCTTCTATGGATGTTGCCTGTTCCTTCCGCTTTGAAATGAAGTAAGAGGCTCCGATCAGCAGGAGGCAGGAAAGAGTTAAGATTACTCCGGGCAGAAAGCCTTTTGGAGCATAGAGCAGTTCAATTTCATGCGTTCCTTCCGGAACTTCGATAAGCGTCAGCGCTCCCAAAACCTGCTCTCCGGAAACGGGTTCCCCATCGATCCGAATCCGCCAGCTCTCTTCATAGGGGATCGACAACAGCAGGCAGTCCCGGCCCGGTTCTGAAGTAACGGTTCCCTTAAAGTAGTGGGAGGAATCCGCCGATTCCGGTTCAAAAGGATTGGAGCGCAAATCATCGATTACCTGATTAAATACGTTCATATTTTGATAGTAGAACAGCCCTTCTCCGTCGAAATACAGTTTTCCTTCTTTGGGTACCAAACGAATTGTAACGGTTTCTCCCTTTTCGTATTCGCCCAGCGGCACGATCCCGTAAAAATAAATGTCAAAATAAGTACCCAATGATTCTCCGTTGACGACCATATCGGCTGGTTTCATGGTTGCAGTCGGAAAGTAGACGTAAAGCGGCGAATTTTCAGAAGCCTGAAACGTAAATTCCGCATACGCTTCTTCCTCTGCATTAACCACTGTGTAACCGTTTCCTTCTTCGTCCTTTTCCAGGTTGCAGAGCTTCATGGCAACCTGATTTTCACGCGTAAAGATAGGGAGGTATGGATTGGTTTCGGAGTCTGCGTTTTGGGTGGCATTCGCAAAAATGGAATTTTGAATGCTGAATAAATTAACATCCTCCATGTCCGTCTTGCGGATATCGCTGTTCACCATAAATCCAAGCGGCAGGACATAGGGATTTTCATAGGCTGTGATATTTCCCTCGGTAAAGAGCTCTTCATATTGGGAGTGTGCGAGCGATTCGGACAGCACGTACTTGACGCCAAGCAGGCTGTCGGCGGCAATAGTGGAGCCGGTGTTGTAATAGCTCCAGATTTGATAATTCCGAAATCCCAGCTGCCCCAGAAAAGTTTTCGTATCCGCTTTTTCGCTGGAACTAAAGTGAGTTAGACCGCGGTAGTTGAATAAGGAAGAATCATTGTGGGTTCGCTGGAAGGTCTTCTCCAAACGGTAAAAGCTGTCGTCTTCTGCTTGAATCCGGTCAATGATGCCGGAAACCTGACTGGTATATGCAACATACTCACTGTGCATCTCATAGGGGAGTATCTGAAGCGACAGCACGGCATTTAGAGTAAGGTCGGTGCAGTTTACGATAAAAAGCAATGCCAAAGCCAGGCTGGCCATACGCCTTCTGCCCTTGAAATAAAGCCGGACCAGAGCGCATATGATCAGGATAAACAGGACGGACAAGCCGATTTTTCCGGCATCCAGCGGCGAATCTTCCATCAGAGAGAAAGCCACAGTCGCAAAAATGAGATAGATGCCCAAGGCAATCAGTACAAACTGCGGTTTCCGCGTCTCTTCCTTTGCCGCATACGTGCCGCGAAAGGCGAGAAGAATGGCAAAAAAGGAGAAAAGGAAAGAATAGCGGTAAGGGAAAGAAACCGGAGCGTTAAATCCATGCCAGATCAGGTTGAACGCATTGATGTAAAAGCTGCCGATCAAAGCGAGCAGGACCAGGGCAGACATGATTTTCTCTTTGAGCGGAACCCGCTTTGCCGTATAGAAGAGGAATAAGCCGACAAATATAATGCCGCCGCAATAGAGGTTCGGCAGGCCTTCGCTCAGGGCGGCCCAGTTGAAATCGCCCACAAATGCCTGGGAAACCAGCTCGTATAGATTGAAGTTTCTGGTAAACGTCAGCGCGGAAAGAGAGAACTCCGCTTTTCCGCCGGAGAGCGATAAAAGCGCCGGCAATAGGATAAAAGCGGACAGGCCGCCCGCTAAGAGCGATCCTCCCGCAAACCTCCACGCGTGGCGTAAGCACAGCGGCAAAAAGCCTTTTTCCTTCCAGTTTACCGAAGGAACCAGACGGAAAAAGAAATACATGACGCAGAAAATACAAATCATAAAACCAATATAGTAATTGGTGATGATGGCAAGCCCCAGTGAAAAGCTATAGGCAAAAATCCGCTTTCCTTCAAAAATTCTGTCAATCGAAGCAATGATGAGCGGCAGCAGAATCACGCCGTCAAGCCACATGATATTTTGCTGATAGACCACATTGTATGCCATCAGCGCATAGGAAAGGGAAAAAAGCAGCGTAAGAAAACGCGGAGCCTGTCCGCGGCTTGTGCAAATGCGGTTAAGCAGGCAGCTCATCGTAAGGCCGGACAGCCCAACCTTAATCAGGGTAAGAAGCAGAACCGCATCAGGCAGGCGGTCCGTTGGAAAAAAGGCCAACAGGATATTCAGCGGGCTTGCCAGATAATAGGCAAACAGCCCGGCCATGTCTCCGCCCAGGCTTTTTGCAAATGTATAAAAAATATCCGCATTGCCTTTGAGGATTTCCTTGTAATACGAAAAAAAGCTGATATACTGTCCATTTAAATCGACGGTTAAAATACTCTTTTCTCCGAAAGGGAAAATGCCCAGAAAGGCGTACACGATCAGCATACAGGCCACGGGAATGAAAAACGACAAAAGCGAGATCAGGATCCGTTTTTGCCTGCTGTGACGGTCAAAATAGCCAAAGAGCCGGGTAATAGCGCCTTCGCGGGCACTCTGGCCGGATTTTGCGGGGATGTTCGGATTGCCCCGCCGGAATGAGTTACGCAAGTTGATTCCTCCTAAAGGCCGATCCGGCCTTTTTTCTTTTAGTAAGTTGAAAAGACAGGCCCGTTTGTTTGAGAGGGGAGAATGCAAAGCTCATCTCCGAAGGCCTGCCGTAAGATGCGTTCAAACAGCTCGCATACGATCTTTTCGCTGTCGTAGTGTTCCACGCAGATGAAATTCATCCCGGATAGGACGCATTCGCGCGCCCGATCATAGTCAATATCGCCGGTCAGGTATACCTGTGCCCCTGCCTGCAGAGCCAGCGAAGCAAAGCTCTTTCCGCCGCCGCTGCAGAGCGCGGCTCTGCGGATGGGAGCGTTCAGAGAGCCGGTATAAACAAGCGGATTGCGGGTACGAAGGCCGGATTTCACCCGGTCACACAGCTCCTTCATGGTAAGGGGCGGGTCAAAATCATAAATCCTGCCCAGGCCGTCCGTTTCCGAACGGGCTTCCAATACGCCCGTTGGATTTGAAAACCCCAATTTTTCCGCTAAAATATCATTGAGCCCGCCTCGGGCACAATCCAGATTGGTGTGGGCGGCATAACAGCAGATTTCGCTTCCCAGCAAAACTTTCAATAACCTGCCGGCATAAGTTTGGTCATGAAATACCTTAGTCTCGTGAAAAATGGCGGGATGATGGCTCAGAATCATATCTGCGCCGAGAGTAAGCGCTTCTTCCACGACGGCGGGATCAACGTCCAGACAGGTCAATACGGTCTTAACCTCCCTGTTCGCATTTCCCGCAATGAGGCCGCAGTTATCCCACGAATAGGCTAACTCCAGCGGCGCAAATTTTTCAATCGCCGCAGCAATGTCTTGACATGTAATCATAAGAAAATCCTTTCTAGCCCAAATACTTTTTGGCCGACTGTGCGATGTCTTCTGCCAGGGTTTTGATCTGTTCCGGATCTTCGCCCTCAAGCATGACGCGCAGAATGCTTTCCGTACCGGAAGGCCGGATTAGCACGCGGCCGCGGCCGGCCAATATTTTCTGCGCGTTTTGGATTTTTTCCTGAATTTCGGCATTCTCTACATAAAGCATCTTCTTTTCCGGCAAAACGGCTACGTTAATTAATACCTGAGGCAGGACAGTCATACACTGTGCCAGCTCGGAGAGTTTTTTCCCTGTTTTTTTCATGACGGAGAGAAGCTGCAATGCTGTAATCAGACCGTCGCCCGTTGTATTGTAATCCCGGATGATGATATGGCCGGACTGTTCGCCTCCCAGCGAATAACCGCCCCGCAGCATCTCTTCCAGAACGTAACGGTCTCCGACTGCCGTTTGCACCACTTGAATTCCATGCTCCTGTGCGGCGAGAAACAGGCCCATATTGCTCATTACCGTAGTGACCAGCGTGTTATGGTTTAAACGCCCCTGCTGCTGATAGAATATCGCCAGAATCATCAAAATGACGTCGCCGTTGATCAGCCTGCCCGTTTCATCCACTGCGAGAAGCCGGTCTGCGTCCCCATCGAATGCCAGGCCGATGTCTGCGCCGATTGCTTTTACGCGGCTGCAGAGATCCTCCATGTGGGTGGAGCCGCAGTGGTCGTTAATATTAATTCCATTCGGATCGTTGTGTATGATGTCAAGATTTGCGTCAAGTTCTGTCAAGGCGTCGACCGCAGCCACAGAGTTGGCGCCGTTGGCGCAGTCGACCGCTATTTTTAAATTCGATAATTCACAGTCAATGCTTTTGAGGGCAAAATCAACATAATCAGACAAAGCCGTGCGCTTTACGGTTGCTTTTCCTATTTTTTCTCCTGTTACTGCGGGAATATCCCCCATGGAGGATAAAATCAGGCGTTCAATTTCCTCTTCCAGTTCATCGCTGAGTTTATAACCATTGCGGTCAAAGAATTTAATCCCATTGTATTCCATTGGATTGTGAGAGGCCGAAATGACAACTCCTGCATCCGCTTCATATTCCCGCACCAGGTAAGCGACGGCGGGCGTTGGAATCACGCCGAGCATGCGCGCTTTTGCTCCGGCCGAGCATATGCCGGCTACAATCGCCGCTTCCAGCATATCGCCGGAAATCCTTGTATCTTTTGCAACTAAAATTTTAGGTGTGTGTTTTGTTGTTTTCGTCAATACAAATGCACCCGCGCGGCCCAGCTTAAAAGCGAGCTCGGGTCCAAGCTCTGTATTGGCAATGCCGCGGACTCCATCTGTTCCAAATAAAACGCCCATTGATTTCCTCCTTGATTGTAAAAAGCCATTCCTTATTGCAGTAAACTGCATATACGTTCTTTAATATACACCATTTTATGCGGAAAATCAACGACTTTACCCTAAAACTCCCATTTCGTACAGCAGACCGGATCCTCTGAAGTGAAATTGTTGCATGGGATTTGGAATGTGTTATAATAATCATTGAAACCAGAAAAATGGCACGAGGTCTCCTATTTGCTTTGCCTTGTCGAAGTTATGTGAGAACAGCTTTCTAAAAGGACATATAGCGATATGGTAAAATGAAATTTGGGATATAATATTTAATGTCTGTCAAAGGAAGGGATAGAAATGGAAACAAGAGGCCCAATCTGGCTGGCATATGCGGCGCTTCTCCTCTGCGCTTTTTTGTCGGTTCTGCTGTTCTTGGGAAAGGGAAGCTGGCTGGTTGCCGGGTATAATACCGCTTCGAAAGAAGAGAAAGCCAAGTATGAGGAAAAGAAGCTATGCCGGATTGTGGGAATGGGATTGGGGATTGAAGTGATTTTAATATCCGTCCTGCTTTTTGCGGGAGGCGCCGCCCCGGCCTGTTTTGATTGGCTGATTCCCGTTTTGATTGTTTTGGATCTGCTCATAACCATCATTTTAGCAAACACAGTCTGCAAAAAGAAATAAATTAAAAGGCATTTCCCCAGAAATTGCAGGCGGGATGAAGTCTTGAAAAACAAGTAAGGTTACGGTATAATAAAAGAAACAGAAACATAGAAGATATTGGAGAATTGGCTTTTCTATTTGAATGCAATCAGTAACAGAGAGGAGCGGAAATGATGTTAGTAAAACAGCTATCTATTTTTGTGGAAAACAAATTCGGGCGTTTGGGCGCGGTGCTGAAAATTTTGTCGGACAATCAGATTAATATCCGCGCGCTTTCCATCGCGGATACTACGGATTTCGGGATATTGCGGCTGGTTGTGAACAAGCCGGAACTGGCAGAGCGGATCTTAAAAGAGAATGGATTCACGGTAAAGTGCACTTCTGTCATTGCGGCTGCGGCACAGGATCATCCGGGAGGACTGTATGGCGTCATTGACGCGCTGCGGCAGAATGGAATTACGATTGAATATTCTTACGGATGTATTGGGGAAGTGGACGGCTATGGGCTTGTAATTCTCTATGTAGATCAGCCGGAGGAAGCGGTAAGCGCGCTTATGAAAAGCGGGGTAATCGTTTTTGACGCAGAAAAATTATATAAACTCTAAGGCAATAGCTCTGAAATAAAAAAATCTTACTGGATCAGACAGCCAGGCAGACAATCGTCTGCCTTTTTTATAAGAATGATAGCATAAAAACAGGGAGGGTTTTTAGATGGGGATTATTAAGGCAATCGGAAGCGCGATTGGAGGCGGGTTTGCGGACTCGTGGCTGGAGGTCATTGAGCCGCAGCAAATGGGAGATACGACTGTTTTTGCCAGCGGCGTTAAGGTGCGCGGCGGTGACCGGCGCAATCAAAACCGAAAAGGGACGGCAGATACCGTTTCCAACGGAAGTATCATTCATGTATATCCAAATCAGTTCATGATGTTAGTAGACGGCGGAAAGGTGATCGATTACACGGCGGAGGAAGGATATTATGAGGTAAAAGATTCTTCGCTTCCTTCGCTGTTCAACGGCCAGTTTGGCGATTCGCTGAAGGAGACTTTTTCGCGTATTAAATATGCGGGCGTTACCCCAACGGCGCAGAAGGTTTATTATGTCAATTTGCAGGAAATCAAAGGAATCAAGTTCGGCACCAAAAACCCGATCAATTATTTTGACAACTTTTACAATGCAGAGCTGTTTCTGCGCACACACGGAACGTATTCCATCAAGATTACCAACCCGCTGCTGTTTTATCGGGAAGCGATCCCGCGTGACGCGGAGCTCGTCGATATTGAGGATATCAACGAGCAGTATCTTTCTGAATTTTTAGAAGCCCTGCAATCCGCCGTGAACCAGATGTCCGCGGACGGAATCCGGATCTCTTTTGTTCCTTCCAAGGGAAGGGAACTGAGCCGGTATATGTCTGAGATTTTAGACGAAGATTGGAAAAAGATGCGCGGCATGGAAGTACAGTCTGTTGGAATCGCCAGCATTTCGTACAACGAAGAATCAGAAGATTTGATTCATATGCGCAACCAGGGCGCCATGTTGGGAGATCCCGGCATTCGTGAGGGATATGTGCAGGGGGCTGCTGCCCGCGGAATCGAAGCGGCGGGTTCCAACGCCAATGGAGCGATGGCCGGCTTTATGGGAGTCGGTGTTGGCATGCAGAATGCGGGGAGTTTTGTAGGAGCCGCTTCGCAGGCAAATCAAGCCGCCGCGGACCGCATGGCCGCCCAAAAAGAAAAGGAAAAACCGGAAGAAGAGGAATGGAAATGCTCCTGCGGCGCTGTAGAAACAGGAAAGTTCTGTTCGCAGTGCGGAAAGCCGAGGCCGGCCGGGGAAAGCTGGACCTGCTCCTGCGGGGCCGTCAACCGGGGGAACTTTTGCAGCGAATGCGGCAAACCCCGTCCCAAGAATCAGGCATTTCACTGTGAAAAATGCGGCTATACCGCTCCTGTGTCTGGACAAACGCCAAAGTTTTGCCCGAACTGCGGTGCTCCGGTCCAGTCGGATACGGAATAAGACATCATATTTTGTGAAGTCCCCCTCTCCCGGAAGTGCGTCTTTTGTTTTTCAGCAGGGCAGAAGTCGCCTTGAGAGAGGACGGCGAAACATATTAAAAAAATTCATCGTCTTAAATGGAAAGAAAAAACAGCAAGGCATTCGAATTCTTTGGATCGAATGCCTTGTTTGAAAAAATGCAGAAATCCGTTGTATATTTGAAAATATGTTGAAAGGGCGTATCCCTATGAAGCTGCATTATAAAGGAGAATATAACTTAAATCCCGATTCACTGCCGCATGGAGAACACCAACCGAATGCTGTGCCGTTTCGGGAGGCAAAAGATTCGAAAACTTTGGCTTTGATTGCCAACATTGCATGCCTCGTGATTATCATTGTGTTGGCAATCCCGGCTCTGATCCGATGTAAGGCGTATATTGACACGTTTCAGCTGATACTTGGCTGCGCTGCTTCCATGCTCGTTTTATTTCCGCACGAATTACTGCACGCAATCTGCTTTAAACAAGATGTATATCTGTATACGAATTGGAAACAGGGACTGCTGTTTGTGGTCGGTCCCGAAACCATGTCGAAGGGCAGGTTCATTTTTATGTCGCTGCTGTCCAATCTCGTGTTTGGATTTATTCCATATCTGATTGGAATGCTGCTGCCCCAGTACACGTTCTTTCTCGCCTTTGGTACATTATCCGCTGGAATGGGAGCCGGTGATTACTATAATGTGTTCCACGCGCTGACACAAATGCCGAAAGGGGCAAGGACATATCTTTATCAGTTTAACTCGTTCTGGTATTTGCCGGAATAAAGTGGATAACAAACAAAATATCTGAACGAATTTATAATTACCATGTGAACGCCGTTTGTGAGATATGTTTGGCTATGTTTTAATCTGCTTCGCTTGTTTTTGAGAAATACTATGTCATTTTTTGCATAAAGAATGGATGAACCAATTTATCTTGAGTTGGCAAGGGGTTTTCCATTTAAATGGTAATTTTGGAGAGTAGAAAATGTCGATTTACATACATGAAAAACGGGCTTAAAATCCGATTATGTGAAATTAGATGTGAAATGCTTTGATTTTGACATAACTTTAATTAAATTTTGAAAATTTCAACATTTTTAACTAAATTGACAGTTTTTGAAGAATTTTATAAAATTTTAGCATTTTTTGCTTTAATTTTTTAAAAAAGATATTGCATTCAAAATTTGAAACAGGTATAATAAAGACGGAAAATAAATGTGCAGCATCCCTCAGCTTCTTGATGTTCTCTGAGGGCTTGCGTAGGGTGGGACCAGCACCATACACAAAAGCTTTTGCTCTGCTGCACAAATCCATTATAACTGATTTGGATTCCCGTGACAAGATGTAGTTATAGTGGTTTGTGCGCTGAAAAGGCAGGCCTGTTTAACACTTATTCAGAAGTGCTGCAGAAAAAGCTTTCTATGCAACGCAGAAAATCTGCTGTTCATGCCGTGTATGGGCAACGCCTCTACACGGCATTTATTTTCCAGGGAAGTTTCAGCCGGGCTTTGAGCAACAAAAAACATATTCCATACTGGCCCGGCCGGAACATTCCTAGGAAAACAGCAGCAGTTTTTTCAGGCAAATCCCCCGCGCGAGCCGCTGTCTATACAGACAGCGGCTTTTGTATTGCCTGCTTGGACGGCGCGGTGGAATTTAACATGTTATCCAATGCAATTTAGCCTTCTTTCAGTACAGCCCGCCGGATACACAGATAGGAAAGAACAAAAAACACAACGGTAATTCCGGTAAATGTGATACATGCAATATAAGGGTTGGGAGGAAATCCTGCAAATCCCATCGACTGAACGACCGCTTTTACAAGCAAATGGGAAATGGTCATTTGTGTAAGATAAGTATCGATGATTGGGATTATGACGACGAACAAAACAGGTACGCCGATAAAAAAGAACAGTTTTAAAGCTTTGCTCATCCGATAGGCAAAAACAGTCAAAAAGTATCCCGCTGCAGCGGCAGCCAGAAACAGGAGGAAAGTCCATAAAAAGCACGTTAGTAGAAAGGGAACGCTGGTGTAGAGCATTTTGGGATCAAGCCCTGCATATGCGGCGTTATAAATGATATAAAAGAAAGAAGAATAATTGGTCAATAGGGGGAAAAACACAGAAAACAGGGTTGTAATCAGGCTCATCACAGCTGCTAAAGCGATTAAGCTTCCTACCGTTCCCCAAAATTGAGATTTTCTCGAAATGCTGTTTCCGATAAAAAAGCGAAAACTTGGTTTAAACGAGCATAACCCCATAATAAAAATGAAAATAACACCACTTATGTCAAATCCACTGAACTGAATGGTCTGTTCCGCCCCGTCTTTCATAACTATAGCTGGAATACAACCAATGAGATAAAGGCCGATCACAATTAAAAAGTAAACAAGAACAGGCGTGCAAAATAACCTGGCCTGATAGTAGAATACGCTTTTGATTTTCATATTTTCTCCTCCTTATGCGTTTGTCAGCTCTATAAAGAGCTTTTGCAGATCCAAACTGGAGCGTTCGAGTCCCTGGGGCAAGGGATCAGTATCATATTGTCCCCAGAAATAAGCGGATTTCAAGCCGCCCAGCACATTTTCACCCAGAAGTTTTTTGCCGGCTGCATAGGAATCAACTGCGGCAACTGGGCCGGTAATGCAATAGCCCATGGATAAAACATTCTCCATGCTGTCGTTTAAAATGACTTTGCCTTCTTTAATTATCACGACTTGTTCAATTATTCCGGCAACTTCCTCAATCAAATGGGTGGAAATGATAAAAGTACGCGGATTATTTGCATATGCGTCCAACAGCTCCCGATAAAATAGATCCCGATGGTTTGCGTCCAGCCCCAGGACAGGCTCGTCCAGCAAAACAAACGGAACATTGCAGGAGAGGGCAACAATGAGCTTGAAAATGGAAGCATAACCGGTTGAAAGGTTTTTAATTTTTTTATTTAGGCGCAGCCCGAATTTTTTGGACAGGCTTTTCGCATACTCCATATCAAAATCCGGATAAAACACGCCTGACCATTGAAAAGCGGCCTCTACCCGCATCCCTTCCGGATACAAATCCTGATCGCTCATGCAGAAAAGATAGGACAGCGCCCGGTCATTTTCCATAACGGGCTCGCCGCAGACACAAATACTTCCGCTGTCGGGAAACAGGCGGTTGGAGATTAGATTCAACAAGGTGGATTTTCCTGCTCCGTTGCGCCCCAGCAAACCATAAATTCGATTTTCTTTAAATGTAAGTGTGACATTGTCCAATGCGCGTGTATCTTTAAAGTTTTTCGATATCCCCTTTACTTCAATGGTTTTCATTTTCATACCCTCTTTCTATTAAACTGATCACCTCTTCCTTTGTTAGGGAGAGTTTCTGCGCTTCTAAAATTAAATCGCGGATATAATTTTTTGAAAATTCTTCCTTCCGCCGCTGTTTGATTTTTTCTGCGGCGCCGGGAGATACAAACATGCCTACTCCCCTTTTTTTGTATAGGACTCCATTTTCCACCAGCAGGTTCACCCCTTTCAATGCAGTTGCCGGATTGATTTTATCATGAATGGAAATTTCCGTTGTGGAAGGAACCTGTGTGTCCTCCGGAAAAGCTCCTGACAGGATGGCATCTTCAATTTTTTCCGCTACTTTTAGGTAGATTGGAACGGCGTTGCTTATTTCATCGCGCATTTTTTCGCCTCCTTAGTTATATAGTTAATTACTTATGTAACTAACTATATAACAAGATTGTTTTCTTGTCAAGTGTTTTCATATGTTGGTGTATGAAACTTTTATAAAAATACTATCCATGTTTCTAATCTGAAATAAAAACAAAGTTGTACTGCAGAATTCGACAGAACCTATAAAGTAAATAATCATAAAGAGAAGCAATTTTATGATAACAGTCAATTTTATTGGATTTTAATAAGATTAAATAACGACGACGCAAAAGTTAATATTTTCTAATTTTGTTGTGATATAATCTTTTTGAATTGATTTGAGAGAAGACCAAATGATAGATAGGTTAAGGAAAATCAAGAAAAGAGGGTGTTTTCGATTTGTGAACTGCCGGACTGCTCCGAGTTGCGCGGACAGCACAAATCGGGGCAGCCTGGCCCTTGTCTGAAACTTCTTTGTATTAAACTCTATCGTACCAGAAAGTGGCTTGATTATTTCAAATCATTTGCCGCATACTTATCCAGCGAAATTTTAGCCGCCCTTACGAGGTCGGTAATAATGCGGAGCTGCTGCGCGGTGCATGATTCCAGCAAATTGATGAGTTCGCGGCGCAGACTGCTTCCATCGGACTGCGATTCG